>DATBIB010000103.1:0-21030 GCA_036557205.1 Ktedonobacterales bacterium
ATGACCGCGGCGTCCAAAACCTCTCCAAACGCGCCGAAAAGCTGCGCAAGCTGCTGATTGTCCGTGCTGTAGGGCAGATTCCCTACGTAAATCCTGGTGGCCACTAGGCTCCTTCAGTCCTCATGCCTGGCCGGGGAGGCCAGCTTTCTCAAAAACAAACTCTACCAACTCGCTCGTGGCGCCGTTCTACGGACGCTCCGGCACTCAACGCGGAGGAACCATCTCTGCCTGAAAGCCACCGGGGGGAGCCGTGTCAGTTCACCAACATCCTCATTGTATCCCCCAGTGGAGTGATTCCGCAAGTGAGCGTTAAGTTCACCGAATTACACCACAATCCGTAGCACAGCAAGTTTCATGCCCACCTCATGAGTTTGCGGTCAACTGGCGTATACTATCAGTGTTTTGCCGATGATAGAGCGTGTCGTCGGGAGCGTGTCGCCGCCGAGATATTCACAGCTCGCGCTTTTGCGGCCTGTCTGCTTCATATGCATTCCCTGGGAAGAAATCGAGGAGAATCACGATGAGTGTCTTGCCCGAACTAGATGATGTCCTGGCGCCCGGCCGTGGTTTCATGCATCTCGACGATGAACTGACCGCCTTCGAGAACGCGCGCGTTGTGGTCGTTCCCGTGCCGTTCGATGCGACCACCTGCTATCGGCCCGGCACACGCGAAGGCCCGCAGGCAATTATCGACGCCTCGCGCAACCTGGAGTTGTACGACACGGAGCTACGGCGCAGTCCCTGCGAGGTGGGCATCCATACCCTGCGCGCGATAGAGCCGATTATGGGCAATGCGGCGGCAATGACCAACCGTATCGAGCAGGTAACGGGCCAACTGCTGGAGCGCGGCAAATTCGTGGCCACACTCGGCGGCGACCACTCCATCTCCATCGGCGTGATACGCGCCTTTGCCGCACGGCATGTCGGAATGTCCGTACTCCAAATCGACGCCCATACCGATCTGCGCGACTCCTACGAGGATAATCCGCTCAGCAGCGCCACCATCATGCGCCGCGTGCTAGATGTCTGCGAGCGCACCGCACAGGTGGGCATGCGCAGTATCAGCGCTCCAGAGATGCAACTGATTGAGGAGCGCCAGTTGCCGCTCTGGCTGGCCAGCGATATCGCCGCTCGGCGCTTTCGTGGCGACCGCGGCTGGATTGACGAGGTGGTGACCTCGCTGGGCGACGAGGTCTATATCACCTTCGACATCGACGCCTTCGACCCATCGCTCGTGCCCGGCACCGGAACGCCGGAGCCAGGTGGGCTGGGCTGGTATGAGGTCATGGACCTGCTCGGCGCGGTCGCGGCGCAGCGAACGATCATCGGCTTCGACGTCGTGGAGCTTTCGCCGCTGGTTGAGGGGCATGTCAGCCCGGTCGTCGCGGCCAAACTGGTCTACAAGCTGATTGGCCTGGCGCTGCCACAATAGCGCATCGACCACGCCAGCCGACCTTGCCCTTTGCTTCCTCTTCGGAAAACGTGAGGCTGATATTCTTACCGCACCGCGAGCAGAACGCGGTCGTCGAGGCGCTGCCAGAGCACGCCGACCGAGCGGAAGCCCGCGTTACCGAGCGCGGCGGCGTGCAGATCGTAGGTCAGCTCAAAGTCGCCGTGGGCGCTCTCGGGCAGGCGTCGCTCGCGCTCGGCGACCAATTCGGCAAGCGCTGGCTCGCAGGTGATGGCGTCCCACCACCCGCGCCAACTCTCGGCCCCGTCCTGCTCGGCGGCGCGCTCGTCGCGTTGGCTTACCATGTCGCGCACCCGCGCGAACGGCTCCATGCCGGGCGCGTAGGCCATGTGATCGCCATTGAGAAAGAGGCCATCGGGGCGAATCAGCGTCCCCAGCTCGGTGTAGAGCCGAACGAGGTGATCGGGAGGCAGCCAGTGCAGCGCCGTCGTGCTAAGAGCCACATCGACCGATTCCTCGCCGATGTGCTCGCGCCAGGAAGGCTCGCGCAGATTCGCATCTATCCAGCGCAGTCGCCCAGCAACGTCGCCAAGCGCGCCCTGACCCATCGCCAGCAACAAGGGATCCTGGTCTACTGCGATAGCACGCGCCTGCGGAAACCGCTCCAACAGGCGCTGACTGAGCGAGCCAGGCCCACACCCCAGATCGAGCGCGACAAAGTCTGGCGGCAGCAGCGCCTCCAGCGCATCGAACATCGCGTTGAAGCGCTCCTCGCGGAAAGGCAGGTAGCGAGTCTGCTGACGATCCCAGCGCCTCAGCCACTCGCGCCAGTCTATCGCGCCATCTGACCGTTGTTGTGTCATCCCTCTCGCTCCTCATCATCACCGTGCGGTTGGTTCTCGTGGAGACACCGCTCCAGGGCGTAAGCGTCTGGTGAACGATCAAGAGCCATCGGCCGCGTCCAAGTGGCCTGATGGCCTGTCCGTACTAGCCTTTGATCGCCAGCACAGCATCCAGCGCGTGACGGAGCTGCCAGGCGAATTCGTCGATACCCTGCCCGATGATAGGCAGTGGTGGCGGCGTTTGTTCGACAATCTCACGTAGCGGCGCCATCGCCTTCGCGTAACCTGGAAACCCGCGAAACACGGGGGCGGAGACCAGCGCTACCACCGTCGCCCAGTAGACGGTGCAGCAGCCGATAATATCACCCGCGTTGTAGCGGGGCGCGCCAACACCAATCGCGCCGTTGATGAAGGTGTGAATGTCGTCAAGACTGCCCAGCATACCGATTTCGGGCAGATCTCGTAACGCGGCGAGTCGCAGCTCGCCCTGTGCCAGCGAAGAGGCGCCAAGTGTATCGAGCAGCATGCCACGGCTCTGGTCGCTCAGCACAATCGCCGCGCGCCACCAGCCCTGCATCTGCTCGTCATCGGCCTGGAGCAACGCGTGCAGACTATAGAGCGCTGCCGTATAGATGCCAGATGCCATCGCGGGTGACGTCGGAGAAGATTGGACAAACGTCCAGGTTGTCGCCACCGATGCCTGAATTGCTGCCAGACGCACCGCCATGGTTCACCACCTGCCAGATTCAGACCTGCATCGTCTGCTCGGCCTCGACTAGGCGAAAGTCGGGCAACAGAGCGGATTCCTTCTGCACGAACACAAACAGCGGCCCCCAGGATGAACTAGGTGGCCGCTGTGATCGGTCGGGGCGAGAGGATTTGAACCTCCGACCCCCACAACCCCATTGTGGTGCGCTACCAGGCTGCGCTACGCCCCGATGTATCCTCACCTTAGCATACATACGAGCGCTTCGTCAAGGCGCAACGGTTGCCGTCAGTGCAGGCCAGCCGTGCGGGCAAGCGCCTCCAGCCGGGCCGCCACCTGATCTGGTGTGCCATCGGGCATGCTGATGAGTGGCTCGTCCATGCCTAGCTTCTGCCACGCACGCAACCGCGCCACCACCTCATCTGGCGTGCCAACAATGGCCGTGGCATCGAGCAGTCGCTCGCTCACCGCGGCAGTCGCGCTCTTATGACCACTCTCCCAGCCTTTGATAATGGCGGCCACATCCTCGCTGAATCCATGGCGGCTCAGCATGTCCGCATAGAACGTGCCCATACGCCCGACGTAGAACGCAACTGGCCCGGCGGCGCGCATACGTGCCGCGGCGCGCTCCGCCTCATCCAGGACGACTGCCACCGTGAGATACGGCGCGATGCTCACCGAGCCTGCTGGTCGCCCCGCTTTCTCTGAGCCGACATCGAGTTGCGCGCGCAGATCGGGATAGTCGCGCGCGGGCCAGTAGACGGGCAGAATGCCATCGGCAACCTCTCCGGCCAACTGAATATTCTTCGGGCCAAGTGAGGCAAGGTAGATGGGGATATGTTCGCGAAGCGGCGTAAAGCGGATGGTAAAGCCGCGCTCCAGCGAGAAAATCTCACCCTTGAAGTTGAGCGGCTCGCGACGCAGAATGGCGTTGATTATCTGAACGTACTCGCGGGTCCGCTGCAAAGGCTGCGAGAAAGGCACGCCATGCCAGTGCTCGACCACCTGCGGCCCGGATGAGCCAAGGCCAAGCACCATGCGTCCGCCAGAGCGCTCATCCAATGTCGCGGTGGTGGCGGCGATGACCGCGGGCGAGCGTGAGAAAATATTGGCGATGCCCGCGCCCAGCTTCATCCGCGTCGTCACTCGCAGCAGGTCGGCCAGCGAGGTAAAAAGCTCATAGCCCCAGGCTTCGCCCAGCCAGACAGAATCGTAGCCCAGGCCATCCGCCACGTGGACGCTCTCTCTGATGGCGTCCCACTTGCCCGGAAACGTTGGCGCATCGGCCACGATACCAATACGCAAGGGCGCAGTCGCGTCGCGCACCGTGGGTGTATCCGCAGAGCTCGCTGTCTCATCCGCGTTCACATGATGTCCCTTTCGCTGACCAGTCTGTCACGTTGCACACAGCGTAGCCACGATAAAGCTTCACGTCAAGTTCAGGCGCAACGTTTGATATACTGGATAACAAAGACGCTGCTGGCTGTGCCGCACGCGGAAACGTCTCCCATCTAGAAAGGGTAAAGCAGCGTGACCACCGTGAGCGAGCGGCCCATCAGTGTCCGCCTGGCAACCGATGCCGATCGGATGGCGGCACGCACATCGATTCCCTCCACGACCGCGCGTGGCCGAGCAAGCCTGGCGCTGCTGAAGACGGGCCAGGGGCTTCTCTGGGTGGCCGTCGAAGGCGCAGGCGAGGAGGAGATGCTGGTTGGGTTGTTACTGGCCACTGCCCAGGTGCAGCCGGAGCGCGAAGAGCTGGTCGGCTACATCCACGAGCTGCTCGTGCATCCCGCCTCGCGCCGTCGCGGCGTCGCCATGCACCTGCTCGATGCGGCGGAACATTATTTTCTCGAAGAGCATGCGTTCGCCAATGTCGAGCTGACTACCTCGCCCGACAACGAGGCGGCGCTCCAGCTCTATCGCAGCCGGGGCTACACCATCTCCTCGGTGCGCTTCTCCAAGCAGCGCGGTCTGCCGCCGACCGAGGAGTGCTGACGACCCGCGGAATGGCATTATTGGTGTTTCGGATTTGTCTTTCTGAAAACAGTGAAGGGTGGCGCTATGTCCGGCTCTATTTCGTTCGATCCCGTCGCCGACCGTTATGATGATACGCGCGGGTATTCCGCCGAGGTGGCGGAGCATATTGCCACGGGATTGATGCGTGTGGGGCCAGTGGCCGCCGGTAGTCGCCTGCTGGAAATTGGCATCGGCACCGGGCGCATTGCCCTGCCACTGCTGCGCAATGGCGTGAACGTCACTGGCGTAGACATCTCGCCACTCATGGTCGAGCGTTTGCGCGCGAAACTGGCGCAACAGCGGGCAGCGGAGCCGGAACGCTCTTGGGGCGCACTGACGCTGGAAATGGCGGATATGACGGCGCTGCCCTTCCCCGATGGCGGCTTCGACGCGGCGGTGGGAGTACATGTGCTGCATCTCGTGCCCGAATGGCGTAAGGCGCTGGACGAGACGCTGCGCGTGCTTCGCCCTGGTGGCGCGCTGCTGATCGGCCAGGATGTGCACGGTGGAGGCTATCCCCACGCAATCATCCAGGATCAGTGGCGTGACATCATCGCACGACTGGGGCATCCACCAATCACTGTCGGCGCTCCAGGTTTCCAGGCAATTGTGGATGAACTGACGCGGCGCGGGCTGGCTGTCACCATCGAGACACTGGTCACCTGGGAAGTGGAGCAGACGCCGCGCTCAGCGCTTCAATACATCGCCAGCCGCACCTGGTCGCGCACGTGGCCCGCGCCTGACAACGCTTTCGCTGAGTCGATTCGTCAACTCACCGACTGGACCGAGCGCCACTATAAAGGCAGGATGGATACGCCTCAAGACTCGCCACACTCATTCAAGGTTGCGCGGGCAGCCGTCGCGGGCTAGCGCAAGTGTGGACGCAGGTGGGCGCGGAAGTCGGCGAGGGTAAAGCTTCGAAGCTCGCCGATGGACGATATGCTGATATCGGGCGGCGGCGTCTCGGCTGGCGCTGTCTGGGCATAGTGGCCCTGCGCCAGATGCACTGTCACGAATCGTTCGGGCATGCGGCTCTTAAGCGCGGTGAGAATACGCCCCTTGTCATCCACCACGACGTAGAACGGCGCGGGCCAGCGCGCCATGATCTCGTCAATGTGGTCTTCCTTGTGGACGTAGATAACTGCCTGCCAGTTGACCGCCGCCGCCAGCCCACTGTGCTCGATCTTGTGCGGCTGGTAGACGCTATCGCCATCAGAGACAATGGTCGGCAGGCCAAGCGTCTTGAGATAAGCAATAGTGGCCGTGGTTTCGGGGAAGACGCGGCTGGCGAACGGATAATCCATGATGATGGAGCGCAGGAGCGCCGCGCTGGCGGGGTCGGGGTGACGTTCCTCGACGCGCTCGAACGTGAGCGGCAGGTCCACCGTGCCAGTCAGCCGCCGCACGTCTTCGTATTCGCGCCAGAACGTTTCGGCCATCGTGACGCCGAGCAACTCACGAAGCTGAGCATCCATATCGGTCTTGACGGCGTCGTTATCGAGCAGGGTGTTGTCGCAGTCGAGGAGGAAGACCACCTCCGCCTGGGGAATCGCCGCACCTGAGTCCGCCTGAGATGATGTCATTGTCCGCCTCCTGCTCGATTCGACCGCGCCGCCGTCGCGCCATTGCCACTGAGGCCACTGATCCGCAGGCATTCTAACACAGCGCGCTCAGTGCGCGGGGGTCGGCGCGCTGCTGGCGGGCACATCCTCAAGCGCCAGGACATCCCCCGTGTCACCATGCGGCGCTGCCGGGCGAGCGGATCGGCCAAAGAAGAGCCGCAGCAGCGTCGCCGCGCTGGCCAAACAGGCGGCGCCGACGATAAACACGGGCAGTGTGCCGACCTGCTGGAAAATCCAGCCCGCGAGCGTCGGACCAATGGCGAAGCCGAGGCTCCAGGTGACGCTATAGAAGCCGCTCAACGTCGCGCGGTAGCGTGACGAGACCTGCTCCATTGTGAACGCCGCGTAGGTGGGATCGAAGAGGCCGCGCAGCACGATCCGCGAGAACTCGCCCGCGGCGGCCAGTGGCAGCACCGGCGCGAGCCCGGTCAGCAGCATAGCGGGCGCGCTCAGATATTGCATCGTCGTCGCCGTGCGCAGCTTGCCCCAGCGACGCACGATACGCGGCGCGTTGAGCGCGGTCGCCCCGCCGATCAGGCCCGCCAGCGTGAAGAGCGCGCCCAGCGAACCCGGCTGCATGTTGAACTGGATCACGAAGTAGAGCTGGAGCAGGCCAACAACCGTGCCCTCACCCGTCGTCGCCAGGATATCGGGCAGCAGTAGCTTCACAAACAGGACGACGAGCGCCTTCCGCTCCATCCGCTGTGGCACGACCATGGGTTGCGGTACAGGCTCAGCATGGGCAGCGGTCGTATCTGAAGTGGCAGCGGGAGAGACTGCCGTCTCGGTTCTCGTTCGTGACGAGGGCAAGGCGTCGAGCGTGAACAGTGGGAGCACCGGCAGGAATGTAACTGTGGCCGCCGCCAACATGCCGAAACGCAACGGAATCGGCGAGAGCGCGGGCTGATGGATGACAATCGAGATCAGCTCTGGGATGAGGCCGCCAATCAGGCTACCAATCGCGCCGACGCCCAACAACAGGAAGCTGTTGATCGCGAATACGCCGACCTGTTGATCTTCGCGGGTGCTTTCAGTGAGGATCGGCAGAATCGTCACCCAGTAGGCGGATGAGCAGACGCCATTCAAGAAACTGAAAATCAGCAGTGAGGGCGCCGACGTGCTGAGGCCAATCGCGGCCAGCGCCATCGGATTCAAGACACCGCTGATCAAGAGCAGCGGCTTGCGTCCAATGCGGTCGGCCATCAGCCCAATCGGAACAGCCGCCATCAGCGCGCCAATCGCGGGCATCGCGGCGACCAGTCCGATGAAGTCTTTGGGGTAGCCGAGGCTATAGACATAGAGATTGGTCGTGACCTGACCAATAAAAATCTGGAAGCCCTTGCCCAGCGTATAGAGGAGGATCAGGTAGACGTTTCGCGAATAGTCCGGCAACGTCGGCCTGTGCCCACCAACCCAGGCGCGCACGCTCCCCATGTGCTCCCCCACCCTCACGAAGCTGTCACAATCTGTGCTGTGTCACGGTATCATGATTCTCAACAGTGTATGAAGAATATCGTACCACCCGCCTTCGCCACAAAACCCTGTCCAATGGGACAGCCCAGACACATCGCAGTTCTACAGGCCCATCCGCTTCCGGTATGAGCGCACCGTGATCGGCAGATGGCAGCCGCCAAGCGACCTCACGACCCGGCACGTCAGCTAGCTACACATTGACAGGCCATTCCCGGCCCAGCTACAATTCGTATGATTTGTCTTGAGCGGACAAGGGCGTTCGTCTCGTATGCTTTCGGCGCTTATGCCATCGGCATTCATCCCTGCCGAACGATTCCAGCCGGTCGGCGACCCACCGCTCGACTCATCGCCGCGCGAGCGGCCCAGCTAACGCCTGACTGTTTCGGTGACTCGCGATTGCGTGCTGGCCGCTGATACTCCCGCGCAGGCCGCTAGCGGTATCTGGAGGTACGACCCGGTCATCTACTACTGGCCGGAGCCAGGAGCTTGCAACTGGCCTGTGAGGGCCGCCGCGTCTGGCGGAATGACAGCCGCCCGGCCGCGAACACGAATGTTCACTGCCGCGTTTACATCGGCGTGAGCGGAGAACCCACAGGAATGACAGAGGAATTGCGATTGAGTCCGACGATTCGCCTTCTCACAATGCCCACAGGCGCTACAGGTCTGGCTCGTAAATGCGGGGTTGATGTAGACTACCTGCACGCCTGCGAGGGCCGCCTTATAGGCGATGAAGGCGCGAAGTTGGAAAAAACTCCAACTATGCAACACTCTCCGTTGGCGCTTAACCGTTCCCTTCGCACGGGCTCGTATACCCTGCAAGTCTTCCAGGGCAATCCCACGAGAAGTGCCTTTCGCCGTGTTGACAATCGCCTTCGACAAACAATGGTTCACATCTCTCGTAAAGCGCTTTTCACGCCCGCTGCGTTTTCTGAGCAAGCGTTTTGCCGATTTTGTACCTTTCTTTTGCAGCTTTTGACGGAAGCGGCTGTAGCGGGCGCGTACTTGATTGACATGAGCGTGTTTTGGGCCAGAGGCATGATTGAGGAATTCGCCGTCCGAGGTTGTTGCCAATTGGATGATGCCCAAGTCAACACCTATGAAGTCGTTAGCGTTCGTAATCGGTGGTTCAGGCGAATTTATTGTAATCGCCAGCAGGAAGGTGTTGCTGCGTGTACGGTACAGCAAACCAAGTTGTCCACGCGGGCACTGCATCAAGTCTTTAGCATAGGCCCCAAAACGAATGGGGAGGAGGACTCGTCCATCCAACGTCAAAAGCGACACATGGTCAACATCAGGAAACGAACAGATCCGTTCGTCATAGATCATTGCGCCACGTGTGCAAAAGTGCGGCTGTCGCTGCTTGTCGCGCTTATATGTTTCAGTGACCTTGCTTATGGCGCGTATGGTCATCTGCGACGACAAACCGAATTGCTTACGGATGTCGTAGTAGAGGAGCTTTTGCAGTTCAATCTTGTTGGCGCACCGCTCACGAAACGCTACGCCAGCAATCGCATTGCAAGCGGCATTGAATACCTTCAACGTCCGCAACAAGGCGTCATGCTGTTCAGGCGTCGGTGCTAATTTGACAAGCAGGGTTCGTTTCACAATAAAGTGTATCACAACGAGGATACACTTTGGTTTGTAGTTTGTGCTAAGTAGTGTTATTGAAAGGAGGAGCGGCGCTCTCTCCACTCTAAAACCTGGAGCCGTTGCGCCGCGATTTCTGGTGAAGATTGTTATCTGCATGAAGGAGACGCCGTCAACCACGGCGGAGAAACGCTTCGGCGCTGATATGCGCCTGGAGCGGCGCAAAGAGGACGCGATCATCAACCCGTTCGATGAATACACCATCGAGGAGGGGCTGCGCCAGCAGGAGAAGCATGGCGGCGAGACCATCGTGCTTTGTATGGGGCCGGAAACCGCCACCGACACAATCCGCAAGGCGCTGGCGATGGGGGCGGACCGTGGCGTGCTGGTGACAGACGCGTCGCTGGCTGGGTCGGACGCCGTAGCTACCGCGCGCGTGCTGGCCGCCGCGATTCAACATATCGGCTTCGACCTGGCGCTTTTCGGCAGCGCCGCCGCCGATTCGTACGGCGGCATCGTGCCCAGCGCCGTCGCCGAATTCCTGGGGCTGCCGCTGCTTTCATTCGCCACCAAACTGGATATCGACGGCACAACTGCGAAGATCGAGCGCGCGGCGGAGGTCGGCTACAACGTCGTCGAGGCCCAGACGCCCGCGCTCGTCAGCGTGATGAAGTCCATCAATGAGCCACGCTACCCTTCGATGAAAGGCATCATGCAGTCCAAGAAGAAGCCCATCGACACGATGAGCCTGGCGGACCTGGGCATCGATGCCAGCGCGGTCGGGGCGGGCGCGTCTGGTGAGAAGGCGCTTAGCGCGGAGAAGATCGCGACGCAGCGTAAGGGCGAGATCTACATGGGCAACGAGGGCGCCGCCGAGCGTGTCGTGGCCTTCCTCGCGGAACAGAAGGTGCTTTAACGATGGCTAACGACGTTTGGGCATTGGCGGAAATCAATGGCGGCAAGCTGGCGAGCATCTCGCTCCAACTGGCGAGCAAGGCCGCCGAGCTGGCAGGCACACTGGGCGGCTCGTCCGCAGCCGTCGCCCTGGGCACGAATACGCAGACCGCCGCCGCGGACCTGGGCGCATGCGGCGTGCAGACCGTCTACGCCTCCGAGGGCAGCGTCTACGACGAATACCTGACTCAGCCACATGTCGAGGCGCTGGCGGCGCTGATCCAGCAGCATCAGCCACGACTGGTGCTCTTTGGCGGCACGAATTACGGGCGCGATGTCGCAGCGCGACTGGCGGCGCGGCTTGGCCTGGGCATCGAATATAATGTTGGCGATGTCGCCATCGAGAATGGCGAGGTCATGATGACCGTCCCCGCCTTCGGTGGCTCGCAGGCCGTCAAGATGGCCTTCCAGGGCGAGGGGACACGGCTACTCGGCGCACGCCCGAATGCCTTCCCGACCAATCGCGTCGGCGGCAATGCCAACGTCGAGAATGTGCCCGCGCCTGCTGCCCCCGCCAATGGCGCGAAGGTCTCTGGCCCATTCGGAACCGAGGGCGCGGCAGAAGCTGGCCACCTGGGCAAAGCGCCCGACGGCCACGATATCTGGATGCCCGCAGCCAGCCGCGCCAAGCTCGAGGAGGCGCAGATCATCGTCTCCGGCGGACGCGGGCTCGGCGGACCGCAGGGCTTCGCGCAGATTGAAGACCTGGCGACGGCGCTGGGCGCTGGCCTGGGCGCGTCCCGGGCGGCAGTGGACGCTGGGTGGGTGCCATACGCGCACCAGGTCGGCCAGACCGGCAAGACGGTCAAGCCGACGGTCTATATCGCCTGTGGCATCTCGGGCGCGGTGCAGCATAAGGCGGGCATGGGCACATCGGGCCTGATTATCGCCATCAACAAAGACAAAGACGCGCCGATCTTCTCGTTCTGCGACCTGGGCATCGTCGGCGATCTGAACGTCGTCGTGCCGCAGTTGACGGCGCTGGTCAAGGCGCGCAAGGGCAGCTAGCGGACTCACGACAGCGGCAGCCCGTGGGTGAACCGCCTGGCGGCTGAAGCCGCGGCTAAGGGCATCGCCGCTGGCCGCCTCCGCGGCCTCCAGAGTGGCAGTGACGCTGGCGCGCGGGTTCGTACTTTGGGAGCCTGCGGAGGCAGGCTTTGTGGTTGCACAGCAACCCTTAGGCGCGGCTTCAGCCGCCAGCCTCTTTCATCTCATATTCTGGCAAAGGAGCGACTGCCATGGGTCACCCCGCAATCTGGCCGACAGGCGACAACCTCATCGGCCCGGTCGTCTTTGGTGTGGTGCTGGTGGCCGCCTGGGTGGCTTTCCTGCTCCGCATTCGCAAGCTGGTCAATCTACTGATGCTCGGCCAGCCTGAGAATCGCTTCGACCACTTGGGCGACCGCGTCAAATTCTTCATGCTGATGGTGCTCGGCCAGCGCGGCGTCTTGCGCGATCCGCTGCCGGGTATCGCCCACTTCTTTACCTTCTGGGGCTTTATTATCATCCAACTCGACGCGCTCAACCTCTGGGCAATGGGCTTCCATTTCGAGCTGCCCATCATCGGCAGCCGTATCTTTGCCGCCGTGCTCGATTTCTTCATCTTCGCCGCGTTCCTCGCACTCCTCATCTTCGCCTTCCGGCGGCTTGTCTTGCGCCCAAAACAGCTGCAGAGCCAGTCACACAGCCCGGTGGATGCCTTTATCATCCTCGGCCTGATTATGCTGGTGCTGGTCTCGCTCTTCTTCTTCGAGGTCTTCGCCTATATCGCCTCTGGCGGAGAGGCGTGGACGCCCTTCGGCGCGCTCGTCGGCCAGGCGTGGAGCGGCATGTCACTGGGCACCGCCACCGCGCTGATGAGCGTCGCATGGTGGGCGAATGTGCTGGTCGTGCTCAGCTTCCTGATCTACATTCCGAACTCGAAGCACCTGCACCTGCTGGCGACCCCGTTCAACGTCTTCTTCAAGAGCTACCAGCCGAAGGGCGCGCTCCAGATCATCCCCAACATCGAGGAGCGCGAGGACTACGGCGTACACAAAATCAACCAGTTCACCTGGAAGCAACTGCTCGACGGCTACGCCTGTACCGAGTGCGGACGCTGCAATAGCGTCTGCCCCGCGCTGGCCACCGATAAACCGCTCTGGCCGAAGGAGATCATCCTGGCGGTCAAAGAGGAGGTGTTCGCCGCTGGCGGCATGATGCTTGTCAGCGCGGAGGCCGCCGAGGAGCGCGCCAAGACCGAACCGATGGTCGGCGGGCTGATCGCCGAGGAGTCGCTCTGGGCCTGCACCAACTGTGGCGCGTGCGTCGAAATCTGCCCGGTCTCCATCGAGCACGTGCAGAAGATCGACGATATGCGCCGCTTCCTGGTGATGGAAGAAAGCAGCTTCCCGCAGGAGGTGACGCCGCTCTTCAACAACCTGGAGCGCAACGCCAACCCGTGGGAAATCTCGAACGATACGCGCGCCGACTGGGCCAAAGCGCTCAACGTGCCCACGCTCGCCGAAGACCCCGAGGTGGACGTGCTCTACTGGGTCGGCTGCATGGGATCGTTCGACCAGCGCAACCAGAAGGTTGCCAGCGCCTTCGCGAAGGTGATGCAGCACGCCAACGTCAGATTCGGCATTCTCGGCCCGGAGGAAAGCTGCACGGGCGATCCGGCGCGGCGCATCGGCAATGAATATCTCTGGCAGATGCTGGCGCAACAGAATATCGAGGTGCTCAACGGCTACGGCTTCGGCAAAGAAGTCACCGCCATCGCCAGCGCGAACGGCCAGAACGGCTCCAACGGCTCAGTCGGCTCGGCAAACGGCCATACCCCCTATAGCGGCGTCGGTGTCCCGCCGGGGCGCGCCTACAACGTGAAGACGGTGGTGGCGACCTGCCCGCACTGCTTCAATACGATCAAGAATGAGTACCCACAGCTTGGCGGCAACTTCGAGGTGATTCACCATACGGAGTTCATAGACCGGCTCATCAGCAGCGGTCAGCTCAAGCTGCCGGTAGGCTTCGATCTGCGCAAGCTGACCTACCACGATCCGTGCTTCATTGGCCGCTGGAACGATATCTACGATGAGCCGCGCCGCGTGCTCAACGTGATTAGCAGCAACGGCGTCACCGAGATGCAACGCAACCGCAACCGGTCATTCTGCTGTGGCGGCGGCGGCGGGCGTGTCTGGATGGAGGAGAAGATCGGCAAGCGCATCAACAACACGCGAGTCCAGGAGGCGCTCGATACCGGCGCGGAGGCGCTGGCGGCGGCCTGCCCGTTCTGCATCACGATGTTCGAGGATGGCATCAAAGCGGTCGAGGCGCAGGACCACTTTGGCGTCGAAGATATCGCGGAGATTTTGGCGCGCGCGCTCGATGCGCAGCCCGTCGCGGCTGGAACAGCGCCATCAGAGCCAGACGCGCACGACTAAATCACATCATACTGCCCACTCCAGCAAAGAAAACCCCTCCCCGGCGAGCAAAGTCGACCAGGGAGGGGTTTTCTGCCACCTAGAATTACTTTTTTCCGCTGTGCATTCCATGATTGAGTGACTGAAGTCCCAGCACCATGTGAATGAGCGCGGGAAGCAAGCTCAGGCTCAGACCAAGAAGCGTACCAGCTCCCTTGTCATAGACGACGGTCGGCAGCGATGACACTCCGCTGAGCAAGTTGATCTTGAAGGCAGCCAGCACTCCGATCAGGCCCACCAGCGTGAAGATCACCCCGATAATGAAATCGTAGGGGCGAGCGAAGCTGCCATCAGCCAGCCATTTCTGGGCAACCAGAATGCCCAGCAGACCACTGACGAAGAGCCAGATCGATTCGGAACTCAGCTGATGCGGATCTGAATTGACATAGCTCGAGATACCAGCAATGAGGCCGAAGAAGAGGAACCACAAGAAGTAATGCGCGTTTCGATGCTCAACCATGTCGTAGACCTCCAAAAACTCGTGCACTGAGGCGAAGCGCTCCGTTGCGCTCCGAAGAGAGAGGGACGGGCTGGCCTGGCAGACGTATGCGAACCAGCGACAGCGACGACGTGTCGATGTAGCACCCATTGTACAGGAAACAGGCCAGCCGTAAAGAAGGAGTTTTTCGGAGGAGGATTTCCACCAAATCACACAGCGGCGATACGCTATTTTGCGCTGTCTGCCTGTCGTGCAGAAGGAGTGAGATACGAGATCACAACACGAACATAGCAAGAAACGACGCCAGTACGATCTACGGTCCGACGCCGTTTCTTGAGCGATGTTCTGCGTTCATAGGGCAAGATTTGTCTTAGTGGCTACGCTGCTGCTTGGGGGTGCCGCGGCCACGCTCTCCGCCCTTCTTACCGATGCGGGAGTAGAACTCGGCGCCCTGTTGCCGCTTGGTGGACTCGCCGCCCTTCTTGCCTATCTCGGCGTAGAAGGTCGAGCCGAGCTTCTGCTTGACGGCCTCGCCGCCTTTTTTGCCAATACGGGAGTAGAACTCGGGGCCATACTTCTCACGAACCGCCTGGCCACCGTGTTTCGCCTTGTCGGAACCGGGTTCTGGTCCTCGCTTGCTGGCTGCCATAGTTTTGCACCTCTTTGCTTCTCAACAGTTGTTGCGCTCTGGGAAACGACTCGTTGCCACGACCGGCCAACCCTCCCGCCAATGAGAGAGATCAGCGGTCGGCGGCAAGTAACCCTGCCCAATTGCAGGATTCACGCCAGCCCGCGTGTACTACGCGCTATGCGGGAAGATGCTGAGATGCCTTCAACCGCCAAAGCACCACCCAACGCTCCATTCGACGCTTTCGCGTCACTCCTCCCCAGACCGATTCAATGCATCACGGAGAGCAGCCTGTCGGGCAGATGCGAGACGATTGGCGATGAGAGCGGCAGTGGCTCCGGCTCCGGCTCCGTTGTCGATGTTGACGACGGTTAGCCCCGGCGCACACGTTTGCAGCATCGCCAGCAACGCAGCGCGCCCCTTCCCGCCCGCGCCATAGCCAATGGAGGTAGGAACACCAATCACTGGCACTGGCGAAAGCCCCGAGACGACACTCGGCAGTGCGCCATCCATCCCCGCGCATACCACCAGCACCGCGACATCGCTGGCCAGTAGCTCGCGCAGCGGCGAAAGCAGGCGGTGTAATCCCGCCACGCCCACATCATAGAGCGTTGCTGTCTGGCATCCCATCTCTTCGGCGACCAGTCGTGCTTCTTCGGCTACGGGAATATCACTGGTGCCTGCGGTCAGGATACCAACATGCCCCCCAGTCTGTGGACGTATGTAGTCAGGCGCATGAATCGCGGCCGCGCGGGCAACCGGTCGCGCATCCACATGCCCAGGGAATTCAGCTTGAAGAAGAGCCAGCGTCCCGGCGCGCAGGCGTGTTACCACCGCCCGGCCATTTGTTGTGACAAACGCCCGCACAATGGAGAGCACCTGTTCGTCGGTTTTCACCCCAGCCAGCACAATTTCTGGAATCCCTTTGCGCGTTTCGCGGTCGAAATCGGGTCGGACATCCCTAGCATCGACATGCTCGGCCGACTCACCATCTTGCGCGCTCCCTCCAGATCCTGACTGACCCATGGACTCCTCGACATCCGCTGACTACACCTGCCAGGCGCACTATGACATAACATATAGCACGCAAGTATACCGCACGGCAAGAGCGCTCGATTGGAATCTCTTCAGAAACCGAAGAAATTACGATGACATCGTACGTGGGTGTTACGGCAGCAGTCGCACAATCTGGCATCTAGCCCGATTGGCCCGCATCTTGCCGCTCGTTTTCACGGGCTGCTATACTGACTCGGGTCAGCGCATCCGCGTTCGCGTATTTCTCATTGCACTGAAAGAATATTCCGGCATTGCCTCTGTATATCTGCGGCGTATACGGAAGTATGCGCATGATACTTATTGGGAATAGAAGTGAGGGAAGGATCATGCCGGTTCAGGCAAAACGATTCGCGTTGCTGATGATTGCCCTCGGCATTATCGCGGTCTCTCTGGTTGCCTGCCAGACGCCAAGCTCCGCGAGCTCGGGGGGAAGCAACACCATCCTCATTCCGACGCCCAATACCTCTAATCTGACGCCGACACCGAAGTTTCCGGGGTTCACCGTTGGCGCGTGGCCGTCGAACTTCTCGCCCAGTCTGAACGATACCGTCACCATCTACGTCGTCTGCCGGATACAGGACGAGTCAATGCAGGGGCCAAGCCATCCGCCGCCCGCTGGCGTTCAGGTGAATGTGAATGTTGGTAACCCCATCAATCAACAGTTCACCGCGCGCACTGGCGCCGATGGCTACGCGACCGTGACCTTCAGCTTCAACGACCCGAACCCAGGCCAGCCGGTGCTCGTGAATGTCACGACGAACTATCCTGGCTCGCCGCCCGCGCAGACGTTCTTCACACCAGGGGTGAATACCGCTCCGACGCCGACTACCGCGGCGCCCACCGACACCCCCACCGTCGGCCCGTAGGGGTCAGCATCAAGCCGCCGCTATCGTGTCACAACGCCGCGGCGGCGACCTCAGGGGCTGGCTGGCACTGCGGGCAAAAGTGCGCGCTACGCTGGGCGACGCGGATGCGCTCGATGAGGGCGCCACAACGCAGGCACGGTTGCCCGGTGCGGTGGTAGACCTGCACATGCTCCAGGTTGCTGCCCGGCTCATCGTAGAGGCCGCGATGTCGCCCGAATGTCGTGCCACCATGCTCGATGCCCGTCCGTAGCGCCTCCTGGATCCCCGCATGCAAAGCGGTGATTTCGTCAGGGGTCAGTGACGCCGCCGACCGCAACGGATGGATACGCGCGCGAAAGAGCGCCTCATCGGCGTAAATGTTGCCCAGGCCCGCCACCACCGATTGATCGAGCAGCGCCACCTTGATGGCGCGACTGCTCCTGCCCAGCCGCGCCGCAAGCGCCTCGGGCGTGAAATCGGCGTCGAGCGGCTCCGGGCCAAGCCGACTGAAGAGCGCGGGCAGTTCATCGGGAGCCACTACGGTGATGCGCCCAAACTTGCGTGGGTCGGTGAAGAGCAATCGGCGGCCATTGCTCAGCAGGAACGCCACGCGCGTGTAGGGGGCGTCTTCGTCGGCGCGCGCCAGCCGCAGATTGCCTGACATGCGGCGGTGAATCACGACCGATTCGCCGCTATCGAGCGTCAGCACGAGGTATTTGGCGCGTCTCCCCACCGCCAGCACACGCCTGCCAGACAGCCGGGCAATCAGATCCTCAGGGGACATCCGGCTGACGGCGCGCGGCCACAGCACCTCGGTCCGGGTGATACGCGACCCGACCAATGCCTCGCGCAACTGCCGGGCAACATACTCGACTTCGGGCAATTCAGGCATGACATTTCCCCCTCCTCGTTTGGCCAGTGCTTCAGTATATCGCCTGGCGCGTGGAAGGCGCATTGGATGGCAAATCGCGTTTAGAGCGGCTGACCGCCAAAATGATTGAGAGACGCGGCAGATGGGGCAGGCGCGGCAGATGGGGCAGGCGCGGCAAGATAGGCGTCCAGGAAGGCGCTCACCCGGTCGATCCAGGCCGCTGGATCGACGCCAAACGCATTGACATGGGTGGCTTCGGCAACCTGCCACAGCTCCTTGGGGCTGCCCGCAGCCCGATAGAGATATTCACCATCGTACGGCTCGTCCGCCAGGGCGTCGCGCAGGTCCGAGATGATGAGCACCGGGCGCGGGGCAATCTTGCCGATGATTCGCGCCGGGCGGACCTCGGAAAGCCGGACACGGGCGATGCGCTGGCCCCAGAAAATCACGAGTCGCACGAAGGGGAATGCGGGCAGGCCAGTATAGCGGGCGAAGATTCTGGCGATATCATGATGGAGGTCGGAGAAGCCGCTTTCGAGCACCACCGCGCCCAGCTCAGGATGTTCCACCGCCGCCATCACCGCGGTTATCGCGCCGAGCGAGTTGCCGAGGATGGCCAGGCGCTCCATGTTCACATCACCGCGCTGGCGCAGATACTCGATGGCCGCCGTCACATCCTGGCGCTCGCGAATGCCATACGTCACCTGATTGCCCTCGCTCTGGCCGTGCCCGGAAAAATCGAAGAGCAACGCGCCATAGCCGCCGCGCGCGTGCAACTTTGCCACCGGTGCGATCCACTGCCCGGAGTTGTCGTTGATGCCATGGCAGCAGATCAGTGTGCAACCGTTCCGCGCGGGCAGATACCAGCCTGCCAGCGTGCCGCGCGGGCTGGGAATCCGCACCGCGCTCATCCGCAAGCCGACATCCTCGGGAGTAATCGCCATCGCCCGGCGCACTGGCTGGAGCAGCTTGCGCGCCAACTGATAGGTGAAGAGGAGCAGCCCAGCCAGCAGCACAAGCACGCCAAGAAGTGTCCACTCGGCAACCGTGAACAGAGGTGTCATAGGCCGCGCCTTCCCGCGCTAAGGATTCTTGATATTAGAATAGTCGTCGGAGTGGGTATCAATCCAGTGGAACTGGCTCAGTGGCCAGAAGACCATCACTGCCCGACCGATGATATTGCTTCTGGATATTGGGCCAAATCCCCGCGAATCAAACCGGTCGTTGCCCAGGCGACTATCCGCCAGGACAAAATACTGGTTCGGGCCAAGTTTGGTCGGCGCGCGGAGCGTGCTGTTTTGCGCGGAACCTGGCGGCACCTGGATAAATGGCTCATTGAGGGCGACGCCATTGACGATGATCGAGGTTGCCGAGACAGAAACTGTATCGCCTGGAAGACCAACAACCCGCCGCGCGAACGTGGCGTTTGGGTCGGAGGGATCGGTCGTCAGCACCACGACGTCACCGCGGCTCGGACCGCCAAAGAGATAGGCTTGCTTATTGATCAGGACCGTCTGATTCGGCAGCAGCGTCGTGCCCATCGAGGTATCGCCCACACTAAACGACTGAATCGTAAAATGCACGATCACGAAGATCAGCCCAACCAGCAACAGCGTCTCGACGAGTTCGCGGGCCAGATGGGCGCGCTGCATCGAGACGGCCCGGTTCACTGGCCGCGCCGGAGACTGTCGTGCCATTCCGCTCTCCATGTATTTCTTCACACTACAGATCCTGAGGCCATACAGCATTCATCAGACGGCGCGTTCAGCTCTGCCCGCATTGGTTGGACTGCGCCTGCGTCGAGGGATGCACGTTCTGGAAGACGCTATGATAGCTATCGATCATATGGATGCTGCCGAACGGCCAGAAGACGAATTCAGCCTTGCCAATGATATTTTGCGCTGGTACCGGCCCAAACACACGCGAATCAGTACTGTTATCCCGGTGATCGCCAAGCACGAAATACTGTCCCGCTTTCAACTTGACGTCGCTGAGAATGGCGGGACTGCCAAACTCGCCCGGCGCCAGTGGATAGACATACGGCTCGTTTAGTTTGACGTTATCAACGCATACATTCGTGGCGGTAACCGAGACGGTATCACCTGGGACCGCGATGACCCGCTTGATGTACTGCTCGCCGGGGTCATTCGGCGGGTGGAAGACGATGACATCGCCACGGGACGGGCTACCAAAGCGATATGCCAGCTGATTGACCAGTACGAATTCATTGGTGTATAGCCCAGGCTCCATGCTGGGGCCTTCAATATGGTAGGGCTGAACAGTGACTTTGACGACCGCGAAGACCAGCAGCGTCAGGAGAATGGTTTCAATCGCCTCGCGCAGAAGGCGTGAGTGATTCTCAGCCACCTGCATGCCGGGCCGAAGCACACTGGGCGACTCTGGCCCCGGCTGCCGATTGCCTGACCGCACGTCTTGCGTCATGCTCGCTGCCTCCATAAACTCATCAAGCGCGGCCAGCCTTCGGAACATCCAAAGATGAGGTGACCGATGCGCATTATAGCATAGGCGCCCGAAAGAACCGGTACCGGCACGACTTGTGGCTGGGGAAATATCTTCTCCGAAACGGTAAGAACCCGCAACCACGCGGCTGGCGATTGAAGTCTCGCCTCATTGGCCTGCGGCCACCAGGTCCGCCCTTCGGGCCGCTGCCGCTCCGCGCTCGTCGCGCGCTTCGAGGCTGACGCCTCGCGCGGCTGCCCTTCGAGGACTCCCCAGACGTGCCCCGACGGCATTCTCGATCACAGGCGAATCATTGTAACCCGCGCAGGCAGGTTTCGTGGCGGAGCGTGCGTAGCATGTGAGGCCGTAGAGGCGCGATTTCAACCGCCTGCGCACTTCTGCCGTCCGCTGCCGTCCTGCTTCTATGCTATACTACAGTGACTGTGTTTTTGCGGTCTCGCGAGCGCTCTCACGAGCGCGCATAGCTCATAATACAAAACAGTAATGCAAGGAGCAGAGGAGTGGCCAGCCCAACGTCCCACGTCGTGCCGCGTCCGCTGGTGCTGATTGTCATGGATGGCTACGGCATCAATCCCCGCAAAGACGCCAACGCCATCGCGCTCGCCCAGAAGCCGCATCTCGACGCCATCGCGCGC
>DATBIB010000104.1:0-52285 GCA_036557205.1 Ktedonobacterales bacterium
GCCGAGCCCCGGCCCCGCCACCTCCGCCGCCGAGGCGCTCGTCGCCACCTTGCCGTTCGCCTCTACGAATTCATCCGAGGTGATGAGCGTCGGTACATAGGCAAGCCAGGTCACGTCGAATAGGACAGTGAAGATGCCCACCGCGAAGGCAATCGCCGCCAGCAACCAGAGATGCAGCAATCCGAAGACTGCAAACAGCGGGACCAGCACGATCAGGAGGGCGCGCGCGGCGTTCGCTAGGATCATCACTGGCCTGCGCCGTCGGCGATCCACCCACGCGCCGAAGAGCAGCGTGAAGAGGAGGTAGGGAAGCTGCTCGACGAAGCGAATGAATCCCAACTGGGACGCGGTGGCGTCGAGCGTCAGCACGGCGGTCAGCGGCAGGGCCAGCAGCGTCACCTGCGTGCCGAAGAGCGAGACGGTCTCACCCGACCAGAAGAGCATGAAGGCGCGACTCCGCCAGAGCCGCCCGCCCGATGGTGTCTGTATCGTTGCCTCCGACATTTCAGGACGCCTTTCGTATCGTTGCTGTTGTGTGAGTTGCTGTGGCCACTGCCCTCTCCCCCTCACCCCCTCCCTTTTAGGGGAGGGGGAACCAGAGCCAGAGCCAGAGCGTGTTTCTCGCCTGACGGCTTGCGTCTCTGCCCCTGCGAGGAGAGGGCGGAAGAGTAGGCAATCTTTCTGGCTCCCCTCCTTTTTAGGGGAGGGGGCAGCCGCCCAAATGTCACATTTATCGCGGCCCCAGAGCCGTGTTATATTCAGAGTATAGATGGATAATTGCGCCAGCTATATGTCATATTTACGATGAATATGGAGGCGTGCGATGAAAGAGTTGGACCGCATCCTGGGCATTCTGCTCGTGCTCCAGAGCCAGCGGCGCATCTCGGCGCGACAACTGGCCGAGCGTTTCGGCGTCTCCACCCGGACGGTCTACCGCGACCTGCAAACGATGAGCCTGCTGGGCATCCCGATCTACGCCGAACGCGGACGTAACGGCGGCATCCGGCTGCTGGAGGGCTACTTCCTGCCACCGCTGATGTTTACCCGCTCGGAGGCCGTCGCGCTGCTGCTGGGCATCATCAGCCTGCGAACATTGCGCGCCGTGCCGTTCGCGGCGGACGTGGATACCGCGACGCAGAAGCTGCTGGCGGCGGTCCCGGAACATCTGCGCATGACGCTGGCGCGGCTGGGCCAGATCATCGGTGCGGAGATGCCGCCCGCCGACATCTTTCACGCCGAGCCGGACGAGCCAGCCACCAACGGCGATCCCCGGCGCGACGGCGCAACCGTGACACGCTTCTTGCAGGCCATCCTCGATGGCGACGCCGTGCGCCTGGCGTATCAGTCGCCCTACCGTGATGCGCCGTTGACGATGGACGCGGAACCGCTGGGCATCTTCTGGGACCGTGGCCGCTGGTATCTGGCGACGAGCGATTCAGAGTATGGCGAGCGCGAGCGGCTCTGGCGCGCCGACCGCGTGACCAGCATCAGCCCTCATGGTCAGGTGGGCGAGCGACGCACCGACTTCGATATCGGCGATCTGCTGGGGCATGCCTGGCTGGGCGCGGCGATGGCCACCTGGCGCGAACGCGCTCCCGTGCGCCTGCGCATCACCGAGGAGCAGGCACAGCGCCTGCAACGGGACTGGTATTACCGCTTCGCCCATTTTGAGCCAGATGGCGAGGGTAATGTCCTGATGACGATTGGCGAGCAGGATCCCGAGCTGGTGCTTGCGCTGGTGCGCTGGCTGGGGCCGGGCGCGGAGCTACTCGCCCCGGTGGCCTGGCGTGACGCGCTGCGCGAACAGCTCGCGACGATGTTGCATGATCTGGCGTGATATGGCGCGCAACGCTTAGCAGCTTCTGACAGGACGTGGTAAACTATAAGTTGGCCCCTCGCACGACGACGTGCGGCACGAGCGTACAGGGGATGCAACGTAATTGAGGCAAGACTCATGGACGCCTGGAGTACTTTTTTCGGCCCGAACGCGGGCTATGCGCAGGAACTCTACGAACGCTATCTGCAAGACCCCGCATCGGTTGACGTGGCGACACGCGCCTTCTTCGACCGGGTATCCCAGTCCCCGCCTGACGTTGCCATCGGAACCGAGCCAGCCCTCTCCCCCAGCCCCTCCCCTAAACGGGAGGGGAGCCAGGCGCGTACCACCACTGAGGGCATCACCGACGCCGAGATTCGGCTGGCCGTTGGTACGGCGAAGCTGGCCCGGATGATCCGCACCTATGGCCATCTCGCGGCGCATCTCGACCCGCTGGACACGCCGCCATTGGGCAATTGGGCGCTCGCCCCATCCGCGCACGGGCTTACCGAGGATGATCTGGCGGACCTCCCGGCAAGCATCATCTGGCCCGGCGGCGATACGCATGGCGCGCGCAACGCCCGCGAAGCCATCGAGACACTGCGCGCGATCTATAGCAGCACGCTCGGCTACGAGTTCGCCCATATCCAGGATGACGACGAGCGCGCCTGGCTGCACCAGAGCGTCGAGTCGGGCGCGTTTCGCCAGCCGCTCGCCACGGAGGAACGACGCGAATTGCTGCGGCGGCTCACCGAGATAGAGACGTTCGAGCGCTTCCTCCACAGCACGTTCACCGGGCAGAAACGCTTCTCCATCGAGGGGACCGATATGCTCGTGCCTATGCTGGACGAGCTGATCCACGACGCGGCGGGGGTACGGACGCGCGAGGCGCTGATTGGCATGGCGCATCGTGGGCGGCTCAACGTGCTGGCCCACGTGCTCGGCAAGCCCTACGCCCGCATCTTCTCCGAGTTCCATACCGCGCCGGACAAAGAGATGGTCCCCTCCGAAGGCTCGGCGGGCATCAACTACGGCTGGACGGGCGACGTCAAGTACCACCTCGGCGCGCGCAAAACCGTGCGTGAGAGCGATCTGACGCAGGTGGCGCTGACGCTGGCCCACAACCCCAGCCACCTGGAGTTCGTCAACCCGGTGGTCGAGGGCTTCGGTCGGGCGGCGCAGGAGCAGCGCGACGAACGAGGCGCGCCACGGCAGGAGGTGGACAGGGCGCTCTGCATCACCATTCATGGCGACGCCGCCTTCCCCGGCGAGGGAGTCGTGGCCGAGACACTCAACCTCTCGCGGCTGCCCGGCTACCAGACCGGCGGGACCATCCGCATCATCGCCAACAACCAGATCGGCTTCACGACGGCGGCTGACCAGAGCCGCTCAACGCTCTACGCCAGCGATCTCGCCAAGGGCTTCGAGATCCCCATCGTTCACGTCAACGCCGACGATCCCGAGGCGTGCCTAAGTGCGGCGGCGCTGGCCCACGCCTATCGCCAGCGCTATCACAAGGACTTCTTGATCGACCTCGTCGGCTACCGGCGCTGGGGCCACAACGAGGGTGACGAGCCGACATTTACCCAGCCGCTGCTCTACGCCCGCATCGCCGATCATCCCACCGTGCGCGCGCTCTACGCCGCGGCGCTGGAGGCGGAAGATATCGTGTCGCAAGCCGACGCCGAGGCAATGCGGCGCGAGGTCCAGGAGCGGCTGAAGCAGGCGTATGACGAGCTGATGGCGGGCCACATCCCGGAGGAGCAGGCCGCGCTGGAGCAGTCGCCCACGCTGGCAAGCGTCGCGACGGCGGTACCAGCCGACGAGCTACGGGCGCTGAATGAGGCGCTGCTGGCGCGCCCGGCGGATTTCACGCCGAATACGAAGCTGGAACGGCTGCTGGCGCGGCGGCGCGAGGGCATCGAGAAGCCCGGTGGCATCGACTGGGGCTTCGCCGAGACGCTGGCCTTCGCGACAATTCTGGCCGACGGCGCGCCGATCCGTCTGACTGGGCAGGATAGCGAGCGCGGCACCTTCAGCCAGCGCCACGATGTGCTCCACGACGCGCAGACCGGCGCGGCCTACATCCCGCTCCAGGCGCTGCCACAGGCGCGGGCGTCCTTCGCCATCTACAACAGCCCGCTCTCCGAGGCGTCGGTGTTGGGCTTCGAGTACGGCTACAGCGTCCACGCGCCCAACACGCTCGTCCTGTGGGAGGCGCAGTTCGGTGACTTCGCCAATGCTGGGCAGGTGCTGATCGACCAGTTCATCGCGGCGGCGCGGGCCAAGTGGCGTCAACTGCCGGGGCTGGCGCTGCTGCTACCACACGGCTACGAGGGCCAGGGGCCGGAGCATTCGAGCGGGCGGCTGGAGCGCTACCTGCAACTGGCCGCGGAGGACAACCTGCGCGTGGCCAACTGCACGACGGCGGCCCAATACTTCCACCTGTTGCGCGCACAGGCGACGCTGCTGGCCACCGCGCCACGCCCGCTAATTGTGATGACGCCGAAGAGCCTGCTGCGACATCCCCGCGCTGGATCAAGCCTGAGCGATCTGGCTGACGGCTCATTCCGGCCGGTGCTGGATGATTTTCTGGGCGAGGCGGATGCCGTACGGCGTCTCATCCTCTGTAGCGGCAAGGTCGCCGTGGACCTGGCGGCGGCGCTGGACGCGCAGCCAGCATTGCGCGACTGGATCGCGGTGGCGCGGGTCGAACAGATCTATCCCTACCCGGAGGAGGCGATAGCGGAGACACTGCGGCGTTACCCGCATCTGGCCGAGGTCGTCTGGCTTCAAGAGGAGCCGCGCAACATGGGTGCGTGGAGCTACATCGAGCCACGGCTGGCGCCACAGATCGACGTGGCGCTGCGCTTTGTGGGACGCCCGGAGCGGGCGAGCACGGCGGAGGGTCTGCCCAACGCGCACGCAGCGGAGCAGGCACGGATTATCGGCGAGGCGCTCGGCGGCGAGCGGCCGGCAAGGGTAGAGACGCGCGAGGGTAATAGGAGAGTAATAACAAGGAGTCATACGTAGTGCAGAGTGTAGGTTAAATGGATTTATGCCGGGTTCTCGGCATGAAGATTTGTACGAAGTAGCGAAAGCGCTATGAGTATGACCAGTGTTATCCAGCGCGCCTACAAGACGGAACTGGATCTGAATAACGTGCAGGTTACTGCTTGCCGCAAACATGCAGGGGCTGCACGCTGGGCATACAATTGGGGTTTGGCGCGCAAACAAGAAGCCTATCGTGCAACTGGTACAACTCCGTCCGCGATTGATCTGCACCGCGAATTGAATGTACTTAAGCAGACCGACTTATCCTGGATGTATGAAGTCTCTAAATGTGCGCCACAGGAGGCATTGCGCAATCTGGATATCGCCTTCGCGCACTTCTTCCGCCGCGCCAACCTTAAGCAGCGGGGACAATGGCCTGGCAGGGTGGGCTATCCACAGCGCAAGACCCGCAAAAAAGGGTTGGGCAGCTTTCGCCTCACTGGCCGTATTTTTGTCTTCCCTGATTCTATTCAGTTACCCCGGTTAGGACGGTTGCGGCTCAAAGAACGCGGCTATCTGCCAACCAGCAGCACGACGAGTGTGAAGATTCTCTCGGCGACCATCTCAGAGCGAGCAGGTCATTGGTATGTGTCCATCCAGGTGGAGTCAGGTCAGGAGGCTCTGGAGAACATTGGGCCGGTGGTGGGGGTGGATCTGGGCGTCAAGGCCCTCGCCACGCTCTCAGATGGCACAGTTATTGCCAACCCCAGGCCACTCCGTAGACGGCTCAAGAAACTCAAGCGGTTGCAGCGGGCCGTTAGCCGGAAGCGCAACGGGAGCCAAAACCGCAAGAAGGCGGTGCGTCGGCTCGCGCGATTACATCGCCGTATTGCCCAGCAGCGCGCCAATACATTGCATTACCTCACCAGCCGACTGGCGAAAACCAAGTCCGTCGTGGTGATTGAAGACCTCAATGTGGCGGGTATGCTGAAGAACCATCATCTGGCGCAAGCGATCAGTGATGTCGGGTTCGCGGAGTTCCGGCGGCAACTGATCTACAAAGCAGCCTGGTATGGGTGTCGAGTAGTGGTCGCCAGTCGCTGGGAACCGTCTTCACGGACGTGTTCGGAATGTGGCGCAGTCAAGGCGGAGCTGTCTCTTGCTGAGCGAATCTATCACTGCGATCACTGTGGCTTTGAGTGCGACCGCGATCTGAACGCTGCTGTCAATTTGAGTAGACTGGCTGGCAGTTCGCCAGACAGTTAAAACGCCTGTTGAGGGGAGAGCGCTGGTCCAGTCGAGAGACTGTGGCGAAACTGTCCTCCGTGAAGCAGGAACCAAACACAAGGTATGCTTCGGCATAACATGGTAAGTTTTGGAGAACGGACAATATGTCGATTGAAATCACGGTTCCACAGCTTGGCGAGTCCATTGTCGAGGCGACGGTTGGGCGCTGGCAGAAGAATGAGGGCGATGTGGTCACCGCGGGCGAGCCACTGGTTGAGCTGGAGACGGATAAAGTCAACGTCGAGGTAAGCGCGCCCAGCGATGGCATTCTCGCCAGCATCGTCAGGCACGAGGGCGAGACCGTCGGCGTCGGCGAGGCGCTGGCGCAGATCAGCGCAGAGCAAGTGCAGACGCAACCAGCGCATAAGGCAGCGGCCTCCGCGAAGGCGGCAATCCAGGCCACGCCCGCCGCCAGCAATGGCACTGCAGCCTCCGGCTCCCCTCCCCTCGTAGGGGAGAGGTCTGAGGCGACCGAGGCGAGTGACGGCTCCCATGCCACGCCGCTGGCGCGCCGCATCGCCGCTGAGCGGCACATCGACCTCCAGGAAATCAGCGGAACCGGCAGCGGCGGCAAGATCACCCAGGACGACGTCGAGGCGTATCTCGCCGGGCAAAAGACGCCCGCGCCAGCGTCTCCCGTCGCGCCGCCAGCAGTGCCACGGCCCGCGCCACTTACGCCACCGACACCGCAGCCAGCCACCATACCTGCCATGCCGATGACGGTCGAGTCGCGTCGCGAGGAGCGCGTGCGTATGTCGCGGCGGCGGCAGACCATCGCCAAACGGCTGGTCGAGGCGCAGCACAACGCCGCGATGCTGACCACCTTCAACGAGATCGACATGTCCGCTGTGATGGAGGTGCGCAAGCGGCGGCGCGACGCCTTCAAGGAACGCTATAACGTCAGCCTGGGCTACATGTCGTTCTTCACCAAAGCGGTCATCGGCGCGCTCAAGGCGTTCCCCCGGCTGAACGCCGAGATTCAGGGCGACGAGATGCTGCTCAAGCGCTACTACGACATCGGCATCGCCGTCGGCGTGGAGGAGGGGTTGGTCGTCCCCGTGCTGCGCGACGCGGACCGGATGTCGTTCGCCGAGATCGAGCAGCAGATCGCCGTCTTCGCCGAGAAAGCGCGCAAGAACCAGCTCACCCTGGACGAGATTCGCGGCGGCACATTCACCGTCTCCAACGGCGGCATCTTCGGCTCGCTGCTCTCGACGCCGATCCTCAACAGCCCGCAGGTTGGCATCCTCGGCATGCATAAGATTCAGGAGCGGCCTGTCGCGCTCAACGGCCAGGTGGTCATCCACCCGATGATGTACGTCGCGCTCTCCTACGATCACCGCATCGTAGACGGCAACGAGGCGGTGCGCTTCCTGGTGCGCGTCAAAGAGCTGGTGGAAGACCCGGAATCGCTGCTGCTGGAGGGATAGGCGGCTGGCGACACCCCCGGCTTATACGGCTCTCTGCTCTCGTGGGCGGAGGGCCGTTTTGTTTCCACGAGCGCGCTCGTTCCAGTGCAGCCAATCACCCCTTGACAATACTAATACAATTAGTATATATTCTATTGAAGTTAGTCAATTGACACGAGCGGAAGGGATGAAGCAGCTATGGCGCATAGAGCAGGGCTGGATCGCGCGGCGGTCGTCAGGGCGGCCACGAAGCTGGTGGACGAAGAGGGCGTGGAACAGCTCTCGCTGGGACGGCTGGCCGAGCGGCTGGGCATCCGCACGCCCTCACTCTACAACCACGTCGCCGGATTGCCCGGCCTCCGCCACGAGCTGGCGCTCTCCTGCGCGCGCGAGTTGCTGGATAGTCTCACCCAGGCCACCATCGGCAGGTCACGCGCCGAGGCGATCCTCGCGCTGGCCGATGCCTATCGCGCCTACGCCAGAGAATACCCCAACCGCTACCGCTTCACGCTGCAAGCGCCATCCGCCGACGACCCGCAACTGGCGGCGATTGCCGGAGAGATTCTCGGCATCATCCGCGCGGTGCTCCGTCCCTACCACCTCGGCGAAGAGAACACGATCCATGCCATTCGCAGCCTGAGGAGCATCGTGCAGGGGTTCGTCTCGCTCGAGGTCGCCGGTGGCTTCGCGATGCCCGTGAACCTCGACGATAGCTTTCACTGGCTCATCCAGCTCTTCATCGCCGGATTAGAGCCAGCGGCTCGTGAAGAAGGAAAACAGCAATGATGCTCACCGTGTTGAAAGGCGTCAACCTGGGGCTGGCGTTCCTGCTAGAGCTTGGCGTGCTGGCGGCTCTGGGCTACTGGGGATTCACCGTTGGGCCAACTACCTTGCTGAAGTTTGTCCTTGGCCTCGGCGCGCCCGCGCTGGCGGTTGTCATATGGGCGATCTTCGGTGCGCCAAACTCCTCAACGCAGTTGCAGGGCGCCGCATATCTCGCGTTGCAGTTCGTCTTTTTCGGCGGTGGCGCGCTGGCGCTTGTCGTCTCCGGCCAGCGTGGCCTGGGCATCGCCTTCGCGCTGATAGCGCTGGTGAACTGCACAGCAGCGGCCATCTGGCGCCAGTAGGCAGTGAGTCAAGATAGCCCACATCCTCCTATCTCTTATGTGAAATATCAGGCCAACACCTGATAGACAGCTACAGCGTGCGCTCCCTATACTATCGGCAAGCATGTTGCATGCGCGCCTGAGTAGAGGAGCCATCATTATGAATGCTCTGAACTATTACCCCACGTCATGGGATCGCATACCGCTCGCTTTCAGTGGTCTCGCGCTCGTCGCACTGGCAATCGTCGCGCTGGCGCTCATGGCAGCGCATCGCGACACACTCATCGCGCGAAGTCAGGCACTCGCCTGTGGACTTTGCATTGGAACGGCGGGCGCCATCGCATGTGGTATCGGGTTTCTCTTCGCGCAGTCACAGACACACGGCCCAGCATTCTTTCTCGCGCCCGATAATTTTCGCATGGGGCTGCTGGGTGGCATAGGATTGGGCCTGCTTGCGTCGCTGGCGGTTGGCGCCTTCATTGCGCTGCGCAGTGCGGCTATCGCTGGGCTGCTCATCGGCACAGGTATCGGGCTAGTCGTCTTTCGGCTGATCTTTGGCCCGACGGCGGGCTTTGGCGGCGAAGTTGGGCTGGGCGTCGGACAAGAGGTCGGCATTATATTTGGCGCGGCTGGCGGCCTGCTCGGCGGGATTGTCGGCGGTAGCATTGGCCTCGTGATACGCAGGATGTCGGCTGTCCCTGCCCAAAGCGGCGCCGATTCTCCTTCTCCAGCGCATCGTGGTTGGCGCTGGCCGCTGATTGGTCTGGCGCTTGGAGCAGTCATCGCAACGCTGGTTGCCGTGCTCGGCGCGCAGATGGGCATCTTCCAGTTTCTGGTCCCTTACAATGGCCAGATACCCGATGTTCCGCCTGATACCTCGCCAGCGGGCATGCAACATGATTTCCTGTTCGGCGTTGGGATGTTCGCGGTTGGCGGCGCGCTCATCGGCTGTTTCCTCGGCCTGCGGTGGATGTCATCGCGTGGTACGGGCGTGCGGCGACATAGCGTCTGGCTCGGCGTGGGGTTGATCGTCGCGCTCATTTGCGGCCTCACGTTTGGCCTGGATCATCGCTATGTCGGCGGCCCATTTATCCCACGTAGCGTCCTGCCAGATCCCGTCGCGGGGATGCGTGGCTTGCTCATCGGCCTTGCCGCTGGCGTTGTGATTGGTGGCGCGCTGGCGCTGGTCGCCGTCTATATCTCCAATGCGGCTCCACGCAGACAGGTCGCCGCGAGGATGGCGCTCGTGGTCATTGTCGGACTGTTGTTGCTCACGCTGTCCTACTGGTACACGCCGCTCTTCGCGATTAGCATCATGTGATGACGACTGCGCTGATGTGTGGCATCATGCGCCGCAGCCAGCGGTGGCGCGCGACCGTGCTAGGCGTCACCGCGAACTACGTGCGGCTCGTAGAGTGGAATCATGCCGAAGCGCACCTTCAGCGCCAGGATGCGCCGCACCGACTGGTCGATCCGGTCTTGTGTGATCTTGCCCGCCTTCATCGCGTTCTTGATTGCCTGAATCATGCCGCGCATCGAGTAGGTGTCGTACGCGCCCTCCAACAGGTCGTCGCCCGCCTCAATCGAGAGGACCGCCGCCTGTGGCAGCGTGTAGTTTATCGCGATACCCTGCATATACAGGCTGTCGGTCATCACCACGCCCTGGTAGCCGAGCTTGTCGCGCAGCGTACCCTGCACCACCTTGGGCGAGAGCGTCGCCGGGAGCGTTGGATCAATCGCGGGGACGATGACATGCGTCACCATAATCATGCCGGGGTCATCGCCGAGCAGCCCCTTGAACGCGGCAAACTCTGTGGAGTTCAGCTGGTTCATGGTGCGGTTCATCGTCGGCAGCGTCTTATGGGGGTCGAGGGTGATGCTGCCGATGCCAGGCCAGTGTTTGAGGCAGCCGATGACGCCGTTATCTTGTAGCCCGTTGAGGAACTCGCCCGCATAGCGGTCAACCGTGGCGGGGTTGTTGCCAAAGAGGCGGTCCCACTCTATGGCGGCTGGCGTGGTGCGCACATCCACCACGGGCGCGAGGTTGGTGTTGATGCCGAGCGCCAGCATCTCCTTGGCTGCGGCGACACCCTCGTTATAGGCGAACTGCGGATTACCAGTTGCCGCCATATTCTGCGCGGATGGGATCGGCGGCGCTAACTTGTTGTTGCCGAGGCGGTCTACCCCGCCGCCCTCTTCATCCATCGTCACGAGCATGGGAATCGCGGCGTGCGCCTGAATCGTCGCCAGCATGTCGTGAAGCTGCTGCCAGTCGGTGATGTTCTGCTGATAGACGATCATCGCGCCCGCGTGCATGCCGACGACCATGTTATCGACGTCCTGAGAGTAGGTCTTGTAGGTTGACTCGATCAGGAAGAGCTGGCCGAGCTTTTCATCCAGCGTCATGCCGCTCAGCATGTGTTCGACCGTCTGGCGAATCAACTGCTCGCGCAATGCCGCCCCTGAGAAGCCGCCGCTCGTGGCGGTCAGCGTGGGCGATGGCAGGACAACCTTGACGCCGTTGAGGTCGTTCGGCGCCTGGCCGCTTGAAAGCCCGCTGCAGCCCGCCAGCAGCAACAGGCTCATCATCACGATCCATAGTGACATGCGCGGGAACGTCCGTCGCGCAGGCATACACCATCTCCCTATTTTCTGGCGTCGCTCACGATTCTCAGGCTATTATGAGGCGCTCTGGGTAGCGAGCACCACTACACAACCAGACAGGCTATAGTCAACTTCTTTACACCTGATATGACGAGTTGGGACGCGCAAGATGCGATTCATCTTCCAGAATGGCGCTGCCAGGTGACTCACAGGCGGAAATACGGTATAGTGGTGGCGCTCTTTTTATGTCTAATGTCTGTTGCTTTTATGGCATCTCGCGGAGGAAGGGGTCTGGTGTCATCTACCCCTGGATAAATCCGGGAGCTTGCAGTTCACCCCATCGTTGCCGATGAGGGTGTCCGCGTGTGGCCGATTGACGGCGGCCCGGCAACACCGAAGCATTGCCGCGTGTAGCAAGAACGGAGGTTCTTGACGATGGACATTTTACGCTGGCGTCGTTTCCCGCCAGCAACCCCGCGAATATCCAGTTGGAAATGGGCTGTGTTAACCGTTTGCTCCGGCGAGCTGGAGTGCCTTAGCACACAGCCAGTATATCACGAGGGCGCACGAACAGGCCATCAGCGGGTCTCGCCGTCCTCAGACGGCCCCGCATTCCGTCCCGCCATGAATGGACGGAGCTTCCTGCGGAGGTTCGTGTGACTGATTTGAGGTCAGTGGGCGCATCGCGCGATACAGCCATTCGTACAGATCAACAACTCGATGTGATAGACCGCCCAGCAGGACAAACTCAATCTACATCCAGGTTTCGCTGGCTCCGCTCGCTCTGGCGCATCCTTGCGTCGCCATATCGCGAGCTACCGCCTATGCCGCGCGGACGCTGGCCACGCATCGCGCTGGCGCTGGTGACGCTCCTAGCGCTCGCTTTCGTCGTCTACTACACCGCCTATACCTGGTCGCTGCTCGATACCTTCCGGTCGAACGCGGAAGATATGGGCATCATGGACCAGGCGCTCTGGAATACACTGCACGGGGCCATCCTTCACCAGACGATCTGCAACAGCATCAGTGACACCAACTGTCTTGGCGATGTCTCGCGCTTTGCCATCCACTTCGAGCCGCTCATGCTGCCGCTCTCGCTGCTCTACCTGGTCGCCCCGACCCCCAAAGCGCTGATGCTGCTCCAGATGCTCGTCGTGGCCAGCGGCGTCTATCCCGTCTTCTGGATCGCCTGCCGTCGCCTGAGCAGTCCGTTGGCTGGCCTGATCTTCGCCATTGCCTATCTGCTGTATCCCCAGTTGCAGAGCGCCATCCTCTTCGATTTCCACGCCGTGACGCTGACCATGGCCTTTCTCGTCTTCGCCATCTATTTCATGCTGACCAGAAACAATATCGGGCTGCTGATTGCCTGCGTCCTGGCGCTCTCCACCAAAGAAGAGGTTCCGCTCGATATTGTGATGATTGGCCTCGCGATCCTGCTCTTTCAGCGGCGCTGGAAACTCGGCGCGGGCGTTATCGGTCTCTCGCTGGCCTGGCAAGTTATGGCGATCATCGTCATGCATATCGCCAGCCCGGTGGGACATTCGCCCACCGCCGCGCGCTATGGCTACCTGGGCGACAGTCCGATTCAGGCTGGCATCTACATCGTCACACATCCCATCCAGGTGCTGCGCGAAGCGATGCTCGACGACGCTGGAATCTCGTATCTGAGCATCCTGCTGGGGGCCTTCTCGTTCCTGGGATTCGCCAGCCCACTCACACTGATCCTCTGCCTGCCCGCGCTCTCGATCAACCTGCTCAGCAGTGACGCCAATATGCACCAGGGGCTGCACCAGTACAGCGCCGAGATCGTGCCGATCATGGTCTTTTCGGCGATCTCGGGCATCGCGCTCTTGCTCGAACTCGTGGCGCCGGGCCAGCGGAAGCACATTCTCGCGCCAGACTCATTCAGCAATCTGAGGAAACAAATCGGCTACGCCTTCGCGCGCCTGCGCCTGAAAACGCCAACCGTCTCGCGCGTCGCGCTGGTCATCCTGCTCGCGATTGCGTTCGCCGGATGTCTGGTGCAGCAGCGGACGATGAATCTGGGCAATCCGCCAACGTTCCTGGCGCTGGCCTGGCCGACCGCGACAGCGCACAGCGACCTGGCGAAGACGGTTGTGGCCATGATTCCAGCGGATGCCAGCGTCTCCGCGCAGAACACGCTGGTGCCGCACCTGAGCCACCGGCGCTACATCTATCAGTATCCCTACGACGCAGAGCAATCGGACTACGTTGTGCTCGACACGGCGGGATTCATCTACCCATTCACCGACCAGCAAGCCTATGACCAGAGCGTGCGCGACCTCCAGAGCAGCGGCCACTTCCGCACCGTCTTCGCGCGGGATGGCTATCTCGTGCTGCAACGCGCCACGCCAGGCCCATAGCGTTGGCTTTTTGGGGGCGGCCCTCTCCCCCCAGCCCCTCCCCTAAAAGGGAGGGGAGCCAGAGGACTCATGTTCTGATTCTCCACCCTCTTCGCAGGTGGCGGACGCGCGAACCACCAGTTTCTCGCTCTGAACCCGCATAGGCGAGTTGGGTAGCAGAGCGCATGCGAGGCCGTTCAGGTGCGGTCTTAACCGCCCGCGTTCTGGTCCTCCTCCCCTCGCGCGTAAGGCTTTTTTTGTGTGGAGGAGAGATTAGAGGAGACGAGGATTACTCCTCCACCTGATGGCGCTCTTCTTCGATGCGCTGCATGTTCTGGCGGTCGACATAAATCTCGTAATAAGTGAGCAGGCATTCATTGCAGATATGGACGTTGGGCCAGACGAGAGTACTGGTGAACAAATGCTCCACCTCAGTGGCACGTTTGCCGCAGTGTGAGCATCGTGTTATTGTTCTTGTCGTCTCCATGCTCCTCTGTCCTTCCTTTGGTCATCTTCCGGGTTCGCCAAGGGTTTAGGAGATCCCCAACACTTGGCTATTTCTGGAGTGTGCAAGTCTTCCACCCACTCACAGTACCACACGCTTTCGCTAGCTGAGCGCCCACCATTAAGCTATGCACAATACCGACGCCGATTGACGAGTAATTGTCGCCGCTAGCGCCATAAATGCTGGCTGAGACGCGAGCACCGCCATTATTCGCTATAGTAAGGGCCCAACGGGCGCTGCACGACCCGGAATATTCCAGGTACACAACACCTATGGAGTTGCCGTACTGGTCGAAGACGGTTTTATGGTCGAGTGCTTGTTCCGTCAGGTCGCATCCATCAATATAAGGATCATCGCCTGTGCAGTCAGAGCCGCGACAGGCTACATCAGGAGAAGCCTTAGGCACGGAAAAGCCATGTGCCTTTACTTGGTACGCCGCAGACACTTGCGCGCCAACGGCCATCGCGAGCACCAAAAGAACGATGAACAGCCGAGCAATGCGGTGTGCCATAGCGGAGACCATCCCTTCTCTTTGAGGCATGCAGTAACCCGACTCACAGATACATGTAACAATGACTCTACATGACACTACCAAATGTACCCTGTGCAACAACACGTGTCACGTATCTTCCGTTTGTCTTTTTGACACGCTTTACAACTAGAGGGGCGTTTTCTATCTTTCCTGGCACGAAAACGCCCTACGGCGCGTTGGCGAAGTTAGCCAATTGGGTGGCAATATGGCGGAACGGGCCGGTTTTTCCCTCGCATACGCGCCCTAGGGGGAGGGGGCCAACAGCCCATAAAAACAAGCGCGACACCGAGAGTATCGGCATCGCGCTTGATTGGGAATCAGGTCCAGCCTTTAGGACTGGTTGAGTACCGGCAGCTTCGAGACGCTCCAGCGATTGTTGGCGCTGCCGGTCTGGAACTGCACCATCGAGATGGCATCCGTCGGGCAGCGGACGATGCAGAGGCCGCAGCGAATGCACTTCTCCTCGTCGATAATCATGTCGGCGCCGCCCTCCCAGTTGGTTCCGGCCAACTGGTGGAGCGGATCGCCCTTGACGACGCGCGTCAGCCCCTGCATGCTGATGCAGTCGTAGGGGCAGATATCCACGCAGCCGCTACACAGAATGCAGATGGAGGGGTCGATCATGATGTTGAGCTGGCATTGCAGACAGCGCCGCGCCTGCGTGATCGCCTCCTCCGGGCTGTAGCCAGTCTCCGCCTCCGCCGTGATGCTGAAGCGCTTCTGCAGCGGCAGCGCCGGAATCGTCTGATAGGGGATGGATTCGTAGTCGTCCACCATGCCCCGGCGGAAGTCGGGCAGCTCGATCTCGGTGATCGCCTCGGCGGGCATATCCTCGCCACCGAGGTAGCGGTTGATCGAAGAGGCGGCGTCGCGCCCATCGGCGATGGCGGAGATCAGGTTGCGCGAGCCTTCGGTGAAGTCGCCGCCCGCGAAGAGGCCAGGCTTGCTCGTCATCCAGGTATCGCGGTCGATCAGCGGGATGCCCCAGCGATTGACCTCCAGGCCAAGCTCCTGCGCGGGAATCCACGAGGTATCGGCATACTGACCGAACGCCGAGATGACCGTATCCACATCCAGCACGAACTCCGACCCTGGCACCGGAACCGCTTTGCGGCGTCCGCTGGGATCGGGGTCGCCCAGGCGGTTGCGGATCATCTTCAGGCCGTTGACATGCTCGCCATCCTCGCTGAGCACCTCAATCGGCGAGCAGAGATAGATGAACTCGACGTGTTCGAGCGTCGCCTCGTCCACCTCGTACTCGTCCGAAGGCATCTCTTCCTTCGAGCGGCGATAGAGGACGTAAACCTTCTCGGCGCCGAAACGCATGGACGAGCGGCAGCAGTCCATCGCGGTGAAGCCGCCGCCGAGGACGGCGACCCGCTTGCCGACGAAGACCGGTTCGCCAAAGTTGACCTTTTCGAGGAAGGGCAGCCCTGGTACCACGCCGAAGAGCTCGCCGCCGGGCACATCCTTGTTATAGGGGTCGGTCAGCGGATTCGAGAGCATGCAGCCCGCCCCGATGTAAACAGCGTCATATTGCTCCAGCAGGTCGGTGAGCTGGATATCTTTGCCGATGGTGGTGTTGAGCTTGACCTCGATGCCGAGCGCGTCGAGGTACTCGTCGCATTCTTCCTTGGTCACCTCACGCGGCAGACGCCAGACGGGGATGCCGCCGACCATCATGCCGCCGGGCGCGGGATACATATCGTAGATCGTGACCGGATAGCCCATCTCCGCCAGCTCGCGGGCGCAGGCGATGCCCGCCGAGCCAGCGCCGATGACCGCGACCTTTTTGTCCTTGGTCACCTGTGGCCGGGCAGGCAGATGGCGATACTCGCGGTGATCGTGCGAGGCGCGCTTGAGCCAGCAGATCGAGACGGGCTTGCCATCGATCTTATTGCGGCGGCAGACCGGCTCGCACGGTCGGGCGCAGGTGCGCCCGAGGACGCCGGGAACGACGTTCGAGCGGCGATTGAGCACATACGCCTCATCGAAGCGGCCCTGTGAGATCAGGCCGATGTAGTTCGAGACATCGGTGCGCGCGGGACAGCCAACCTGGCACGGAATATTCGTTTTGTACCAGTCAGGATTCACTTCCTCGGACTGATACAACGAGTCGAGAGCTGCATCAGGGTCAATCATCGCGTAACCCTTTCACGTTGTTGCCATAGTTGCGACGCAAGCCGTATCCACCCGGAGTCTGCGGCTCCGTCGGGCATACTCATAATAAGTATAACATTGCTACTCTATCTCGCGCTATTCCCCCGGTTCGAGCATCGAAACAGCGCCCATCACTCCTTCCGTCTCTTATGGGAAGCAACAACAGGCAGCCTTGAAAGCGCCGCTGGTCTCTGATACAGTGGCCGACGAGCAAGGGACGAATTTCAGACAATAACGAGGGGGCAATAGCAGCATGGGGCAGAACGATCATAGTGGCGATTCGCCAGATGCGAGCAATACGAACATTCCACAACTGCCTTCACAGCAACTGGTGGGGGATAGTCAGCCAAACTATCCATCAGAGCTGATCGGTTCCCTGAAGCCAATGAAGGCGCCTCCACTGCAACTGCAGCCATCAAAGAACTCGTGGAAGCCCTGGATTATTGGCTGTAGCGTTGCGGCGAGTGTGGTGATCTGTCTATGTACCCTCATGAGCTTTGCGCTCTTTCGAGTTGTGTTCGATCCTATTGGTCGAGAAGTAGATGCCAGAACTACTATTGAGAACTTCTGCCTGGAGATGCAGCGCCAGGATTATGTACTCGCCTACGATCACCTCTCAACTGCGGCGAAGGGCCGCATTGGCACGGTGGATCAGTTTGTGAACCAACTGGCCACACTGGACAGGAGTCAAGGAATCGTCACTTCCTGCGTTATCGACCTGGATACGCTACGCGCCGCAGCCGCGCACAGCGATGGGAAACGCATGGACGTATACATAGGGGTGTTGCGCGGAAACAATACGAGTAATGACCCGAATTGGGGAGATACGTCAGTGAGGATCACACTGGTCTTCGAGAACGACGCCTGGAAGGTGTACGACGCTGTACCTGCGATTCTGTTCTGATAATAGACGTCTTCGCGACTCATCGCGGCGCGGGAGCAGACCTTGTACGCCAAGCCGCGCACGCGCACGTTACGACCTACTCCACGTCTCTCGTGTTATACCTGGAATAGTCGGCGGGTTATTCGCGCGTCATTATATGATCGTGTCGATCAAGAATTCGCGGAGGGATGTGAATATGAGCCAGAACGATCCTGGCAGCGGCGCTTCACACCAGGGCGATCCGAATAATCTGTCAACAAATCCTCAACAACCAGTCCAACAGCCTGGTTCCATGCGGCAATCGCGTCTATTGTCTCCGCAACCGCGGCGGAAGAGTTCGGAGCGCAGCGAGGTCATCAAATGGGCTATCGCGGCGACACTGCTTATCCTCATCTGCGTCGGCGCCAGTGTGGCTATCTATATCGGTGTGCAGAAGGGGAAAGACATCGTCCACTCCAACGTAGCAGCGCTTGCGGTGTCAGCGAAGGTGAGAGCGTTCTGTCAGTCTTATGAGACGCGGAACTACGACGCAGCCTATCAATTACTTTCGAAGGCGGCGCAGGGGCGCGCCAGTCCGACGTGGTTCACGTCGCACCAGACGGCAGTCGATGCGAGCGCGGGCAATGTGATGAGTTGCACGATGGACTCCGATCATTCGCTGCCAAGCCTCAGCAGCGATGGCAAGATCGCAACCGCATGGATACAGGTGGTGCGCGGAGCGAACGCGAAACCAGCCACCGGGACGATTACCCTGGTCTATGAAGATAGCGCCTGGACCATCGATAGGGCAGATAGCTCGCTGACGCTCCTCTGACGGCAAGATGTGGCGTACTGCACTTCTCGCGCGGTGTGATGTCTGCTATTGTTGCGCCGAAATGGCCGACGGGTTGTACGCGCGCCATTGTGTCATTCTCGACGAGAGAATCCGCGGAGGGAGCGATTCCAACATGAGCCAGAACTATCCTGGCGGCGATCCAGCATACCCGGGCGATCCGAATAATCCGCAGACGTTTCCACAACAACCGCAGCAGGCACAGCCGCCCGGCTACGGCCAGGAGCAACAGCCGCCGCCCTATCAGCCGCCGGTTTACAATCAGGCAGCACAGCCGCAGTATCCGCAACAGCAGCCACCGCAATACCCACAGCAGCCGAAGAAGTCCAGACGTGGGTGGATCATCGGCTGCAGCATCGTGGCGGTGGTTGTCGTGTTGATATGTGGCGGCATTGGCGTGGCATTAGTTATCGGCGCGCAGACGGCGGGCAATGTGCTCCAGACAAAGGCGCAGCAACTGGCGGCGACGGGAATCGCGACCGCATTTTGCGGTGATTATGTCACTACGTCATATACTGATGCGTATCAGTTGCTCTCCAAGGCAGAGCAGGCCCGTGTGGGCACGCCGGACCAATTCGCTACTCACGCTGGCACGCTGGATACCAGCGACGGGCAGGTGACGGGCTGCGAGCCTGATACGAATAATCCGCTCGCCACGATCAATGGCAATAACGCGACCGTCAAGTTCACGGTGCAACGCAGCAATAAGACGGGCACGGCTACGGGTACGATCAAACTGGTGCACGAGGATAATACCTGGAAGGTCGATGGCGCCGACTCATCGCTTACGCTGCTCTGAGGCTATTCCCCTTTGTCACATCGCTGGCTCCCTTCATCCATTGGGATGCGGGGAGCTGTTCTTTATCCGCCGTGCGTCGTGCTCGAAAGAAACGTGAAGCGAACAGACTACCAAATCTCTGCGCGCTTGACCGCAACCCAGCGCTGAATCTACAATGGGTGGGCTGGCGCACAGGACGCAGATTCTATCCCCCAAACCGAGTCCAGCCGACATCAGGAGGAAATCACGGTGCGAGTGCATAGCATGCGCGTAGAGAACTACGGTCCCTTCGCCCGGCTGGAAGAAATCAGCTTTAGCTCCCTCTCCACCATCATCGGCCGCAACGACGCGGGCAAATCGCACACCCTCAAGGCGCTGCAACTCTTCTTCGGCAAGAACAAACTCGAGGCGGGCGATGTCTACGATGGCGCCGAGAGCAGCGACCAGGTGGTGATCGAGGTCTCGCTGACCGCGCTGCCTGAGACGCTCGACTACGAGAGTGGCGCACTGCACCTGGCGGACGAGCGACTGCTGGACGCCGATGGGCGGCTGCGGGTGCGCAAGATGTTTCCCTGCGCTGGCCCCTACGACCGGCCCACGCTCGCGCTGATCGTACAGGATTTCGCTGACGAGCGCTTCGGCGGGCTGCTGGCGCTGAAAGACCGTGAGCTGAACGAACGCTGCGCCACCTGGAGCGTGCCGCTGACCGAGGGCAAACGCAAACGCGCCGCCAGCGAGAAGCGGGCCGCCCTGCGCGCCGTCGCCCAGAAGCAGCAGACGCCGCTGGTCGAATGCGTGCTGCCGCTGAGCGCGCGCGACGACCTCTGGAAGAGTATCGAGGCGCAGTTGCCGCGCTATGAACTCTTCGAGACCGATACCCGGCTCGGCGTGGGCGAGACGACGTTTCAGGCGCAGTTCCGGCCCATCGTGCGCGCCGCCACCGAGGAGGCGACGGTAGTCGCCGCCCGCGACGCCTTCACCGAGTCGATCAATCGCGCGCTGCAGAGCGAGGTGGACGCGATCTTCGAGCGGCTGCGTCGCCATACCGCCGCGTTCTCCGGGCTGGCGGTCCGGCCCGCGTTTTCCTGGGAGAAGGCCGTCTCGTTCGAGATTCTCGGCACCGACGAGCACGGCGTCCAGCGGTCGCTCGATCAGCGCGGCAGCGGCATGCGTCGTCTGCTGATGGTGGCGTTCTTCCAGTATCTCGCCGAGAAGACGCTTGGCCACGATCATAACGTCATCTATGCCGTAGAGGAGCCGGAGAACTGCCTGCATCCCGGCCTGCAACGCGAGTTGGTCACCTCGTTTCGCGCCCTGGCGGACGAAGGCTCCCAGGTGATCCTGACCTCGCACTCGCCCGTCTTCGCGGGCGCGTCGCCGCTCTCTGACCTCGTGCTGATCGAGCGCATGGGCGGGGTAGCGCGGGCGATCCAGGGGCCGGACCCCGCCGATGTCGCCGAAGAGCTGGGCATCGAGCCTGCCGACCAGATTACCGGCTATAGCGCCTGCGTCTTCGTCGAGGGACGCGACGACGTCTTCTTCTGGCGGACGCTGGCGCAGAAGCTTAAGGCGAGCGGCCACATCCGAGCCGACTTCGACGATTTGCGCATCGGCCTGATGCCCTCCGGCGGCCATAATCTGAAACACTGGATTACGCTCCGGGCGATGGGGCGGATGAACCGGCGTTTCGCGATGATCGTGGATAGCGACCGCTTCAGCGCAGCGCACGATGTGCTGCCCGAAAAGCTCCAGTGGAAGCGCGAGTGTGAGGAGCAGGGCGGCGCATGCTACATCCTGCGCAAGCGCGAGATCGAGAACTACCTGCACCGCGACGCGCTCGCCCGCGCCGGGCATACCGTCGTCACCTACGACGACTACTCCGACATGAAGCAGATCTACGGTCGCCGGGTCATCGAGACGATCACACAGATGACCGGCGACGAGATCCTGGCGATGGACTGCTATGACGAGGGCGGGCACGAGTGTCATGAGCTGTGCGAGATCGTCGAGGCGCTGCTGGCGCTTGCCGATACGCCGATGGCGAGCCATCGCACGCATGCCTCGCATGCCACTCACGCCACGAACGCTGAGCGGGCAGCCGGACGATAAGCTCTCCTTGCTGATGAACGCCTGGAGGCCGAATAGCGAATGAGGGAGGCCAGTATGCGCAAGGCACACGTGCTAGGCGCGCTGACGATAGCGGGCATCGTGCTGTATCTCGCGCTGGATGTCGTCGCGCAGCTGCTGCCGCCGCACTATAGCCCCGTGCGCCAGGCTGAGAGCGACCTCGCAGTTGGCCCCTACGGCTATGTGATGACGATCAACTTCGTGGTGCGCGGATGCCTTTCGCTCGCGCTGATTGCGGGACTGATGCAGGGTGTCGCGGCACAGGCGCGCTCGACGGTCGGTATCGTGCTCATCGGCGTCTGGGCAGTCGGCGCCTTTCTGCTCGCGCTCTTCCCGACGGACGTGAATTCGTGGCTCACAATCCACGGAGGTATCCACCTGCTGGTCGCGCTGGTGGCATTCTGCGCAGTCGCGCTGGGTGAGCTGCTTGTCTCACTGCGTATTGGGGCCGACGCGCGCTGGACCAGCCTTCGCCCGTACCTGCTGGCCTGTGCAATCGCAACGCCCGTGGCGCTGCTGGCGCAACTGGTGGGAGTTCGCGCCAGCGGTGCGTTGGGCATAGGCGGCCTGGTGGAGCGCGTATTTCTCGGGCTGGCGCTGCTGTGGATGCTGCTCGTGGCGATCCATCTCGTTCGCCTGGGAGGCAGCAAGGCCTAACGGGCAAAGAGCCAGGGAAGCGCCAGCCCTACTACCGCCGCCCAGACCACGTAGGCTATCGCTCCCCAGGCAAATACCGACTGGACAGCCACCGTCCAGTTCTCGCGGCGGGCGCGGATTTGCCCGACGAGCAGCGCGATCAGCAGGGCGATGTTGATGACATTCCAGCCGATGATCGTCGTCCGGTTCATGGTCAGTCCATCGAACGTCGCGGTTCGGTAGACCGTCGCGGCGAGGGCGTAGAGGCTGACGAGCGCGGTCAGCGCGGCCACGGCGATAAGCGCGCCGCGCAGCAGCGACTGTATCTGAGGCGAGAGATCGTCGCTGTTGACGGGCGTACTGCCAATCAGCACCGCGATGACGCCGAAGAGCATGACGTTGTAGATAATCAGCGTCGTGCGGTTCTCGAAGGGCGCGCCGAAGTTGAAGGGTATCACGACAACGTAGATCACCAGCACGATCAGGCTTAGCGCCAGCAAGACGCGCATCAACACATTCAGGAGCCGTCCGAATCCGCGGCCAAATTCCTGCTGGTCGGGGGCGAGCGCGGGATCGTAGACGGTCGCGATAGCAATGATCGTCACCAGCCCGGCAATCAGGCTGACAACCAGCCGAATTACAAGGTCGGGTATCTGCACGTCGAGCACCTCGAACAGCCCAATGGCGACGACGGCGAAGATGCTCCCGGCAATGCCAAAGACGCCGCCCGTCCCGATGGCATCGAGCGATTTGGTGATAAAGCCGAACCGCGCGCGCGAGCTGGAGCGCCAGCCAAGCGCCGCCAGACCAATTGCGCCCCAGGCCAGCAGCGGCAGGTGCAGCAGGATCAGCGCCCCCTGCGAATCGGAGAGGGAGACTGGCAGCAGGAAGATATAGGCAACCATTGCAGCAAGCGCCACGCCTGCCAGGGCCTGCGCCAGCGAGCGGCGGCCACTCGTGGCGAGGAAGACGACGATGGCAAGCGCCACCAGTGACGGAGCAAGAAATATCAGCAGCGGCGTGCTGGTCCGAAACGAGTTTCCATCCGAGAATACCCACAGCGCCAGCCCCAGCACCACACCAATGGGAACAGCCCACGTCGATATCCCCGCAAAGCGTCGGGAGAAGCCCTCTCCATCCGGCTGATGCAGCCGATAATACCATGCGCCATAGAGCAGGTTCTCAGGCGACTCCTGGTGTGCGACAGCTATCGCGCCACGAAAAGCGCTGCCAGCCCCGCTACGCCGCGCAGACTGGTAGAGCCGTTCCAGCGCCTCCGGGTTGGCGCCCGCGCCGTGAATCAGCTCGAGGTAGTCGGTTCCAGCAACCAGTAGACCATGACCTGGGTTGAGAGAGTCCGCGGATGACATCTGCGCCTTCCTTCGCTGCGCGCCTGTATCACAGCCGTCCGACAGACTGGGATAAGCAGCGGCATGCTCCCGCAATTGTATCAGGCCGGTACCTGTTCTCAGCGCACGTGAATCCGTCAACCAGCGTCACTGGGTGTCTCGTTGGTCGACCAGGCTGCCGTACTTCTGCATCAGGTGGTCGATGTAGGCGCTGTAGGCATCGGCGAGGGCGGAATTGGTCAGCATCAGCAGGTTTTCGGCGTTCTGCTCGGCGCTATGCGAGAAATTGTACGAGCCTGTGATGACGGTATCGTCCACCACCAGCACCTTGTTGTGCATGAAATCATGGCGGCTCTCCGGGCTATACGGCGTGGAGTTTTTACCCACCAGCCGCGCCGCCTCGACGATCTCCTGTACCGCGCCGATCTTCCAGTGGTTGTGCGGCACATCCTCCCACTGCTGGAGTACGCTGATCATCTGCGTGCGGTCATAGATCCCGCTTAGGGGCGCCTGCCCGGTGCGCAGGAGATCGCTCAACGCGGCGATCAGCGCGCTGGAGTTGAGGAGCATGCTGCAAATTCGCACCCGGCGTCTGGCCTGCGCGACCAGTTGGCCCACGTCGTAGTCGATGACCAGGCCACGCCCCGGCGAAAACAACACCTGCGCGCCGACATCCTCGCCCTGGTAGCTGGCGCTGGTGTGTTGCGTATCGAACGCGCCGCTATCTTCGATGACGCCTCTTGCCCAGAGGTCGGCGAAGTCCCTGGCGTAGCTCGTGGCCATCTGCGCGTCCGGAATCACCAGGATGTTGTTCTCCTGAAGCGCCCAAGAGTCATCGGTGAAGTTGGTCGAGCCGGTCCAGACGGCAGCGCCTGGGGCGCCCGCATCGCGGACGATGTACTTGTTGTGCATCAGCTTCAGGCCGCCGATACGCCGCCAGGGATAGCCGAGCGACTGTACGAAATCGCCAGTGCCGGGCAGCGCAGGATCCATGCCCATGACCAGATTCGGCGTCTCCGGCTTGTCGGCGTCATAGGCGATGCGGATGGTGACGCCTGCCGCAGCGACATCAGCAAACGCGCTGGCGACGATCTGGCGTAGCGGTTCGCTTAGGCGGAAGTCGTAGATGGCGATGTCTAGCGAGCGCCGCGCCCCACGGATGAAGCTCGCCAGCAGCATGGCAATGTCATGGGGTTGCTGCTCTCCCTCCGCGAGGAAGTGTATTGAAAGATCGGAACTTGACGATGTATCAGGCTGCGTCACTGCGTCCTCCGAATGCTGAATGTCTCAACGTGGTGCGGAGCGAGAGAGCCGTGTTTGCTGTGCGACCAGTGTAACACGAAGTGGGAGATTCAGGACTGATTCACGAGTGACAACTCCCCACGGCTCAAGCCGGGGGCTTCTAGGCTTGGCCAGACAAGCTAGGCCGAAGCCAGAGACTGTTGCCCCAGTCTCAAAATGTTCAAGCTGGCGTTATAGTCGCGGTCTAACACCACCCCGCAACAGGGGCAGGTATAGGTGCGGTTCGCGAGGTCAGCAAGGGAGAGCGTCTGCCGATGTCCACACTGCGAGCAATCCTGAGACGCGTAGGCGGGGTTCACAGCGACATACTGCCGACCGGCCCATGCTGCCTTGTAGGCGATGAGCGCTGCGAACTGGCTCCACGCGGCGTCCTGGATGCTTTTGGCGAGACAGTGGTTATGCACCATGCGGTTGACCGACAAATCCTCCACCGCAATCAGATCGAATTGGTTCACGATGCGGCGACTGTGCTGGTGGGCGAAGTCATTGCGCCGCCAGGCGGTGCGCTCATGCACACGCGCCACCGCGTGACGATGCTTCGCCCGTTCCGGCGTACCCTTGACAAGTTTGCTATGGGCGCGCTGGACTTTGGCGAGCGCCTTCTCCTCGCTACGGAAGAAACGCGGGTTGGCGATCTTCTGTCCGTCGCTCAGGGTGGCAAACGTCGTCAAGCCCACGTCGATGCCGACGCGCCGCCTCGTTTCCGGCAGCGGGCTTGGCGCCGCGCACTCGCAGGAGAAGCAGACATACCACTTGCCCGTGCTACTGCGCGTGATGGTGGCGGTCTTCGGCGTCCCCTCCAGGGGCCGATGCAGGATGATCTTCACCAGCCCCACACCATGCAGCCGCAGGCGTCGTGCCTCGGCGTCCAGCTTGCAGCCGACCGGGACTTGGGGATAGGTGATACTGTCGTAGCGTCCTGTGCCGCGAAAGCGGGGGTAGCCTGGCGTCTTCCCGCCCTCGCCTGTGCGCACACGCACGCGCCGGAAGAACGCTTGAAAGGCCAGATCAATGCGCACCGCAACGTTCTGCAAGACCTGCGACTGCACCGTAGCCAGCGCAGGCCGAGCGGCTTTCAAGGTGGGCAACTCGGCTTGCTGGTCATAGAGGCGCAACGATTCCTGTCGTTGCTCCCAGGCGTCGCGCCGCGCAGCGAGCAATTCATTGTACAGCCAGCGGCATTCCTCAAGTTGGCGCTCCAAGAGGCGCTGTTGCTGCGTGTTCGGGTACAGGCGGTACTTGAACGTCTTACGCATGTATAGATTATGTACTTAAAGCATGCGTGTTGTCAAGGCGAGCGGGCTATTGGCCATTCATCCCCATGCCTCAAGGCAGGGGGCTTCTGGCCGCAGAAAGGTAAGCCGTTCTCGCCCCGTGCTATACCCCGTGGGATACAATGTGCCAATGCAGTCTCTCGTCGCGCTATTCCCAGGAGACGAGCCGTGACAACACCTATCACGACATCCGCATTCGGCCAGAGGGCAACGCTCATAGGGCGGCAGCGCGAGATGGCGCAGCTCCAGCAGCGCTTCGCGGAGGCCAGCGCGGGGCAGATGACCATCGCACTGGTCAGCGGCGAGCCAGGCATCGGCAAGACGCGGCTGCTCGACGAGATGGCGGCGCGGGCGCATGCCGCTGGCGCGCGAGTGCTCCATGGGGCGGCGACGGAGGCGGAAGGGATGCCGCCCTACCTGCCCTTCCTGGAGGCGCTCGGCCAGCATATCCGCGCCGCGCCTCCTGACCAATTACGCGCGCAGACCGGCGCGAACGCATCCATTCTCGCGTCGCTGCTCCCAGAATTGCACATCCGCCTTGGCAAACTGCCCCGGACCCATGCGCTGCCGCCGGAGCAGGCGCGCCTTCGCCTCTATGAAGCCATCGGCGCGTTGCTGGCGGTCATCGCGCAACAGCAGCCGCTCCTGCTACAACTCGACGATCTGCACTGGGCGGATCCAGCTACCCTTGACCTGCTCTGCTATGTCGCGGCGCACCACCGCGACAGCCATATGCTGATCCTCGGCGCCTATCGCGAGGGCGAGGCCGCCCATGAGCTGGCATTCGAGCGGGCTCTCACGACACTGCATCGCCTGCGCGCCCTGAGCGTTCTGCCGCTAGCAGCGCTTCCTCTCGCCGACGTCTCGCAGCTGGCCCAGAGCTACCTGGGCGGCTCACTCGAACCCGCGGCAAGCAAGCTGCTGTCACAGCAGGGCGAGGGCAATCCGTTCTTCGTCGAGGAGCTGTTGCGCAGTTGGGTTGAGACGGGAGCGCTGGCGCAGGCTGGACCGATGGGCGTGAGCGGACCTCGCTGGAGCGTTACGCCTGATGCCGAGGCCGAGATCCCATCGAGCATCCTGACCCTGGTGCGCCAACGTCTTATCCGGCTTCCAGCCGATACCGTCGAGTTGCTCCGCGCCGCGGCGATCATCGGGCGAGTGTTCGAGAGCGCGCTTCTGGCGGAGATCACCGCCAGCGAACCGGAGTCGATCGAGGAGCGGCTGCTGGTGGCTGTCCGCGCCCAACTCGTCCACTCACTACGTCCAGGAGTATTCGCCTTTGCCCATGATCGGGTGCGCGAATGTCTCTATGGCGATGTCACCGCGGCGCGACGAACGCGGTTCCATACGCACCTGGGTTGTTTGCTCGAAGCTCGCGCCGATCCAGCCGATCCAGTCGATCCACCTGATGCCCGTCGCATTGCCGATCTGGCATTCCACTTCACCCGGAGCGGCGACCGCGAGCGCGGTGTGCACTATGCGCGGCAGGCAGCCGAATTGGCCATGGCTGCCTTTGCCTTCGAGGAGGCGACGGCCCACTATCGCGACGCGCTGGAATTGCTGGACGGCGCGGACGACCGGCGCCCGCTCTTGCTACTGGCGCTGGGCGACGCCGCGATTCTCGCTAGCTCCGAGCGCGAGGCCATGGCCGCCTATGCGCTGGCGCGTACATCGCTGCAAGCATCGGGCAATATCGCCGCGGCGGCTCGGGCGTCACATGGGCTGGGGCGAGCGGCCTGGCGGCTGGAAGACCTGTCTACCGCACAGGCGGCCTTTGAGGCGACGCTGGCGCTCCTCGGCGTGGGCGCGACCAGCGAGCGAGTGCATGCGCTGGTAGACCTCGGCACGCTGCTCGGCGTTACCATGCACCGCTACGATGAAGGGCTGGCCTATGGACGCGAGGCGCTCGCTCTCGCCCAGCGACTCCAGGATGTGCGGCTGATCGCTCCTGCCGCCCGAACTGTTGGTAATCTGCTGGTGCGCGCGAATGACCTGGAGCAGGGTATTCCACTGTTGGAAGACGCGCTCGCCCAGGCTGACAGCGCAGGCGACCCGGCTGAGGCCACCGAATGCTGCGCCTGCCTGGCGCTGGCGTATTTGTGGGTCGGGAACACCGAGGCCATGCAGACCGCAAACGAGCAACGGGCAATGTTCGCACAGCAGTGCCATGACTCACACCAGTTACGTCACGCCCATACGTTGGTAGCACTACTCGATGCCTATGAAGGGCGGATTGCGCGCGCGGAGGAGATACTAGGGGAGGCGGAAAAGACCGTCGAGCATCTATCCGATCCAGAGCCGTTGGCTTTTCTGCGATTGATACAGGGAGCTACCGCTTACCTCAAGGGTGACTATGCCAGCGCAGAGTCTCTCTGCGAGACTGCGTGTCGAATTTTCCGTTCGATTGGTCCTGGCGCGCTGGTCTGGTATCTCGGCTGGCCCGCCCTTGCCCATGCCGTCCGTGGCCATGCGGCTGCCGCGCGCGCATGTATTGCCGAGGCGGAGGCGCTCATAGCGACGGTCCCGCCCGGCAGCATCCCCGTCATGGAGGCGCTTGCTCCAATAGCTCAGGCGGCGCTGGTGCTCGGCGACCACGAACTGGCAGCGCGCATCTATCCCCAACTCCTGGTATTTCGCGCGAGACATGGTGACTTTGTCCCGGAACGCCTGCTTGGCGAGATAGCGACACTTCAACACGACTGGCGGCTTGCCGAGACGCACCTGACCGCCGCCGAGACGATGACTCGCGCCAGCAATGGCTCGCCGATGCGCGCTCGGGCGCCGGAGCTTGCCCGAACACTCGCCGCCAGGGCCAAACTGGAACTTGCCTGGCATGGCCGCTCAGGTCAAACACGCGCGCGAGAGCTGCTCCAGGAGGCGCTTGACCTGATGGAGTGGCTCGGCATGGAGGGCGAGGCGCGGACGGTCCGCGAGCGGGTGAATGCGCTGCCAAAGGCAGTGGCTGTCAAGGTGTCGTTCCCCGACCATCTCACGCACCGCGAGATCGACGTTCTGCGGCTGATCGCGGCTGGCGAGGACAACCAGAGTATCGCGGCGCTGCTGGTGTTGAGTGTGCGCACGGTGGAGCGCCATATCTCCAATATCTACAGCAAAATCGGTGTGGAAGGCTCCGCAAGCCGGGCGGCTGCGACTGCGTATGCCCTCCGCCATGATCTGGCCTAGCGCGTCGCCCAGCCAGCCAACCCCAGTCATCCTCAGAACCTACGTGTCGCGGCGTGCCAGAAATACGTGCGCGCACCCATGCGCCTGGCCTCGCGCAACGCTACACTGATGCACGTGAGCCGTTCGCGTGGATCCACGAACCCGGACAGCCTCGTAACTCGACCTATGTCCGCTATAGCTGCGCTTCTCACCCACAGGAAGGAGAGCGGAGATGTCCGAGAGGTATGATGTCATCGTCGTCGGCGCGCGCTGTGCCGGCTCGCCTACGGCAATGCTGCTGGCGCGCAAGGGCTATCGGGTCTTACTGGTCGACCGGGCCACGTTTCCCAGCGATGTCGTGCCCGGCCACGTGATCCTCTATCGCGGGATGCGCCTGCTGCACCGCTGGGGGCTGCTTGAACGTGTGGCCGCCTCCAACTGTCCGCCACTGCGCCGCTGGCTGGTCGATCTGGGGGACTTCCCCCTCGTGGGGTTCCCGCAGGCTGAGGAAGGCATTCCGGCAGAGTTCGGCCCGCGGCGCATTGTCCTGGACAAGCTGCTTGTCGATGCCGCGGTTGAGGCTGGCGCATACCTGCACGAGAGCTGCCCGGTGGACGAAATCCTGACGGAGAACGGGCGGGTCACGGGGATACGCTATCGCACGCCGGGCGGGACATTGGTCCAGGCCAGCGCGCCCATCGTGGTAGGGGCCGACGGCCAGCACTCGCTCGTGGCGCGAACCGTCAGGGCGGCATCCTACCACGAGCGGCCAGCCCTGACCTGCGGCTACTACAGCTACTGGAGCGATGTAGGGACGAACGGTGTGGAGGTTCACATCCTGCCGCGCCCGGTGATGATGCTCTCCTTTCAGACAAACGACGGGCTTGCTGCCGTGGCAATACAATGGCCCATCGAGGAATTTCCTATCGTACGCGCCGACATCGAGGGCACGTTCTTCAGGACGCTCGACCTCGTGCCGGAGCTATCTGAGCGTGTGCGCGCTGGCAAGCGTATGGAGCGCTTCCGTGGGACGGCAGACCTGGTCAACTTCTTCCGGCAGGCGACTGGCCCAGGCTGGGCTTTGGTTGGCGATGCTGGGATACATAAAGACCCGTTGACCGCATCGGGCATTAGCGACGCATTCCGAGATGCCGAGCTGCTCAGCAGGGCGATTGACACCGGGCTTTCGGGGCGCTTGCCTCTCGACAATGCGCTCGCCGACTATGCGCGTGCGCGTGACGCCGCAGCCCTGCCATTCTACGAGGAAGCCTGGCAGGCCGCTACCTTTGCCCCGCCTCCGCTGGAACAACTTCAGGTCCGCGCCAACATCCGTGACAACCAGGCCGCGATTGATCGCTACCTGGGGGCCGGTCGTGGCATCGCGTCCGCCGATGAGTCCAGAACGACCCCGCGCATCCCGACTGTCGCCCGTGGAGGCGTTCGAGCAGAAGCGTGAGAACGAGGGGAGGCGTTTTTGCATCTGGCTGGGGCGAATAGTTTCCAACAAACCATGAGATCGAGTGATGACAACCGTCACCAGAAGGGAGACACTAATGAGCGCACAGGAGACCCAGGAAACGACGACAACTGTTCACATAGGCGATTTGACCGAAGCGCAGACAGCGGAGCGCGATGCGTTTGTCGGCAGAATCTTCGGATCGGCCCTGGGCGGGCTGGAGATGCTGACCATCTCGCTGGGAAATCGCCTTGGACTGTATCAGGCGCTGTGGGAACACGGCCCCGCAACTTCAAATGAACTGGCGACGCGCACTGGCGCCAGCGAGCGCTACATCCGTGAATGGCTGGAGCAGCAGGCCGCCGCCGGTATTCTGCGGGTAGACGACGTGGCAGCCGCCGCTAGAGAGCGTCGCTATCGGCTGCCTGCCGAACATGCTGAGGTGCTGCTCGATGAGACGAGCCTCAACTATCTCGCGCCGCTCGCGGGCATATCCTACGGCCTGGGCGCCCAACTGCCGGCGGTCGCCGAGGCGTTTCAGCATGGCGGCGGCGTTCCCTGGGCCGACTATGGCGAGGAGGGACGCGCGGGCCAGGCGGCGCTCAACCGGCCCGTCTTCGACCAGCTGCTGGGTCAGGTCTGGCTGCCGTCGATAGCCGATGTGCATGTGCGATTGCAGGCCGCACCGCCCGCGCGCGTCGCCGACATCGCCTGCGGCTATGGCTGGTCGAGCGTCGGCATCGCCCGCGCCTATCCCAACGTGAGTGTCGACGGGTTCGACAGCGATGAGCCTTCCATCATCGCCGCGCGCGCCATCGCCGAGCAGAATGGCCTGGCCGACCGCGTGACCTTCACGACGCACGACGCCGCCGACCCTGCGCTGGCGGGGCGCTACGACCTGGTAACTATCTTCGAGGCGCTGCATGACATGGCCCATCCTGTGGAGGCGCTACGCACCGTCCGGCGTCTGGTTGCCGAGGGAGGCGCGGTCATCATCATGGATGAGCATGTCGGCGAGTCGTTCACCGCGCCTGCCGACGAGGTGGAGCGCTTGATGTACAGCGCCAGCGTGCTCCTCTGCCTGCCAACTGGCATGGCCGAGCAGCCATCGGCGGGGACCGGCACGGTCATGCGCCCGGATACGTTGCGCCGCTATGCTAGCGAGGCGGGATTCCGCGAGGTCGAGATTCTGCCCATCGAGCACCCGTTCTTCCGCTTCTATCGCCTCTACGCCTGATCGTATTGCCACCAGCCTACCCAGAAAGCGCCACCCTCCCTGCTTTCCGGGTAGGCATTTGTATCACGATGAGACGAAAAGCCGATGCAATGTCCGTGCGTATGTGGCTATATGGTGATGGCTTCGCCAGGGATGCATTAGAGCATCAGGCATTCGAGAAAATTGCAAGATTCGGGGGAGTATGATGTCATTGCCATCACAGCGCATCACGCGCATCGCGGGAACGCTTCAATCCGTCTATGCATTCTTCACCCAATCCACCTTCTCGCGCCGCAGAGAGGATCCGACCATCTGCGACTTTACCGCTGGCAACCCGCACGAGATGCCACTCGAAGCGTTCTCCGCCGCGCTCGGGCGCTGGAGCGTTCCGCAGCATGAGATGTGGTATGCCTATCACGACAACACCCCCGCCGCACTCGCGGTGGTTGCGGCGTCGCTACGGGAGCAGCGCGGACTGCCGTTTGAGGATGATGATATCTTTCTGACGAACGGCGCATTCGCGGGCTTGGCGGCGGCGCTTACGCTGGTGACCGACCCAGGTGACGAGGTGATTTTTCTCAGCCCGCCCTGGTTTTTCTACGAAGCGCTCATCACGGCGACAGGTGGCGTGCCAGTGCGTGTCAGGGTGGACCAGGCGACGTTCGATCTCGATCTCGACGCACTCGCCGCAGCCATCACCAACCGGACGCGCGCGATCATCGTCAACTCGCCCAACAACCCCACCGGAAGAATCTATCCCCCCGCGACATTGACCGCGCTGAGCCAACTGCTCGCCGAAGCCAGCGAGCGCAATGGGCGACCAATCTATCTACTCTCGGACGAGGCGTATTGCCGCATCCTCTACGATGGCAATATCTTCCACAGCCCGTCGGCCTACTATCCCAACACGTTTGTCATCTACACCTATGGCAAGACGCTGCTGACGCCGGGACAACGGATGGGCTACATCGCGCTGCCACCGACCATGCCAGAGCGTGAAGACATCCGTAGTGGTCTGTTCGTCGCGCAACTGATGACGGGCTATGCGTTCCCCAACGCGCTGCTCCAGCATGCGCTGCCGGATCTGGAGCAGCTTTCGATTGATATTTCGCACCTCCAGCGCAAGCGCGATACGATGGTAGCCGCCCTGCGCGGGATGGGCTACGCCGTCCACGTGCCTGAAGGTACCTTCTACCTGCTGCCGCGCTCGCCGCTGGCCGACGATCTCGCCTTCATCGAGCTGCTCGCCAAACACGATATCTTCTGCCTGCCGGGCACGGTGGTGGAGATGCCAGGCTACTTCCGCATCTCCCTGACGGCCAACGATGACATGATTACACGCGCCCTGCCTGGATTCGCAGCCGCGCTCCAGGAGGCCCAAAGCCTGGCTGGCAGGTAAGTAATCGGTAAAGGTCCACGTTATTGTTCGGTCCCAGCCATTGGGCGCGTCGCCTTCTGCAGCTTCTCGTCCGGTGTCGGGCGCTCATGGCCGGTGCGCTCCAGCCGTTGCCGCGCCTGCGTCAGAATACCTGACTCGACGATCTCCATCACCTCGTCCAGATCATCGGTGATGGTCCAGATGGTCAGGTCATGGGCGGCGACGGTATGCAGGCCTTCGAGCATGACCGAGTGCATCCAGTCGGCGAGCGGCTCCCAGAAACTCCTGCCAAACAGAATGATGGGGACGGTATTATCTAGCTTACCCGTCTGCACCAGCGTAATAAGCTCGAAGAACTCGTCAAGCGTGCCGAAGCCGCCGGGGAAAAAGATATAGGCCTCGGCGGAGAAGTCCAGCATGACTTTGCGGCTGAAGAAGTAGTGAAAGCTAATCGAGCGACGCACGTACGGATTGATGCGCTGTTCGTGGGGAAGCTCAATATTGATGCCCACCGAGTTGCCGCCCGCGTCCAACGCGCCATGATTTCCCGCCTGCATGACGCCGGGACCACCGCCTGTGACGACGGTGTAGCCCTGCTGCGCCAGACGCTGCCCCAGCTCGTAGGCCTTTTGACAATACGGGCTGTTCTGCGGCATCCGCGCCGAACCGAAGATGGTAACGCTATGCTCGATGTTGCCCAAAAAGGTAAAGCCACTGACGAACTCGCTCATGATACGAAAAATACGCCAGCTTGATGTGGTATCGAAGTCGGAGTGATTTCCGCCTGCTGGATCTGATGAACGTGCCATATCTATTCTGTCCTCTCTACAGGTGCTGGCGGTGCGGATGTGGTGTCTTCTCTACGACGAGCCTCGTCCGTATGTTGCGCGCGCCGTGGCCGTGAACGTGGCCGCAGGAGGCGGTCCGCCGCCCAGGGAAGCGCCCGCTCGGCCCAGATCGCTGGACGATAATAGCGCGGCACCACCACTTCCCGGCGTGGATGCACAATCAGGTCCGCGATGGCGCGCGCCACGATCTTTGGTCCAGGCAGGCCTCGTCGCCTGCCATCAGTCATATTGGAGCGTATGAACCCTGGCGAGACAACCGAGACCGAGACGCCGCTACCCGCGAGTTGGCGTCGCAGCGAGAGCGAGAAGCCGCGCACAGCGTACTTGGTGGCGGAATAGATTGGATCGACGGCGACATGCCCCGCCACTGAGGCCACCGTGATCATCGCGCCGTGGCGCCGTTCGAGCATCCCCGGCAGCACGGCGTGGGTCAGCAGCACGACACCACGCAAGTTCGTATCCAGCATCCGCTCGATATCCTCTGGCGGCATCCTGGCAAACGAACGGATCGAGCCGATACCCGCGTTGTTGACGAGAATATCGATCTGCCCGTACGCTGCGATGGTGCGCGCCACCAGCGCTTCGATCTGGGCCGGGTCGGTGACATCGGTGGGAATGGCGATTGCCTCGCCACCCGACTGTCTGATCGCCTGGGCCTCGGCGTCCAGCAGGTCAGCTCGACGCGCCGCCAGCACGAGGCGTGCGCCACGCCGGGCCAGCTCGCGGGCGGTGGCCGCGCCGATGCCCGAACTGGACCCAGTCACCAGGGCTATCTGACCGGCCAGTGGCTTCTTCTTCTCCATACGCTCATCTCTCCCCACGACCTACGACGACGGTGTGCCACGAGCATAGCACGGCAACCGAGCGGGCGCCCTGTATCGGGTCTGGACAGCGCCAGAGCCGACCGGAGGAAACGTGACCGCCTGAGCGCGCGGCGCGTCGTAAGTGGCGTCGGGTAGCTTCGTGCGCTCTCATCGTGCGCCCATGAAACGCCAATCTGTGAATACGGCACGGCATCTGCGAAATGGACACGGCGCGCACAACTTTCGATACAACGAAGCGTATGTTCTAATGATGAGAGGCGGGACCGACGCGCACCTCCCGTGGTCAAGGAGATGTGGAGGAAGAGAACGATGGGAAAACTAGCCTGGTTCACTGCCGGGGTCATTGCCGGCCTGAGTGCGGCGGCCATCGGACAGGAGCTTGCCCGTCACCCCAAGGAGCGCACGTGGAAGGGGAAAGTCGCGGGCGTCCCCTATAATTTCCATGTCGCTGAGTGGGGCGAGGTCGCCAAGGGGTATTGGAACCCCGCGAACGAACAGGTGCTGTCGTCGCGTGGCATCGGCCTCGGCTGGGGCGTCAACTTCGCCGCCGTCACCCAGAAGGCGCAGGGCCTGGTGGAAAACGTACAGCATATGGTGCAGCAGACCGGTGATTCGGCAGCGAAATCGAATCACCATCAACAGATATCGGAGCCGGTTGAGCCGTAGCGCATTGGCTGGTCGTGTGCGGCGACGCCCTGGCGCCCGCTTTCGTCGGCACGACCGGCGCGATGCGCTTCTCTCGGCTCCTCACCTCTGGAGGCGGTTGGCATGCTTGCCACTGACCCATTATCCCTCGTGTTTATCGGATGCGCGGTGTTCTCGGGCGCATTCCTGGTGATCTCAACGCTCCTGGGCGCTGGCGAGAGCCACATTCACTTTGGCCACCTCGATGGGCATGCCGGTGATACCGGCGGTCATGACCTGCATGTTGGCCACGCTGATAGCGGTGGCGCGGGCCACGCGGCGCACGCAGCCGATGGTGGACATGCCATGCACGGCGCGCACGCCCATGCGGATGGCGCGCATGCGGAGAGTAGCCACGCGGATAGCAGCTCGGCACAGGCGGTTGCCGCCCCAACAGTATGGGCCTCGATTGAAAACACGCTGCTTGGCGCCCTCAACCTCTATGGGCTGCTGATGTTCCTGCTCATTTTCGGGCTGGTGGGCTATGTGGCCCATGCGGTGCTCGGCTGGGGTGTCCTGTTCGTCATGCTGGTACCACTCCTCTTCGGTGTGGTGTGCGCCATCGGGCTGACGGCGCTGCTCCATATCGTCTTCGCCACCAGCAAAGATACCGTGCTGACGGCAACCGACGCGCGGTTGGAGGGGCGCCTGGGGACGGTGACGATGACCATTCGCGCTGGCGGCGCCGGCGAGATCATCTTCACGCGCAAGGCTGGTGGGCGCCAGAGTGTGGGCGCGCGTAGCGCCGGTGGCGAGGCGATACCAGCGGGATCGGAGATCGTCATTCTGGACTACCAGGATGGTATCGCCAGTGTGCAGTCCTGGGATGATTTCATCGCTGCCGCGCGCGCTGGCGACCTGCCTGAGCTCGCGCCAATAGAAACAAAGCCGCCGCAGTTGCCGATGCACGAGCAACCCAAAGAGGGGTGATATCCGCGCTCGATACATCATTATCCGCAAAAAAACTTTCATGGCAGTAATTCGGACGATGGGGAGGGACTGAAATGGGTCCGTTGATTACAGTAGTCCTGGTAGTTATCCTGATAGTGGTAGCTGTGCTGCTCGTCCTCAACCTGTATGGGCGTATGTATCGCAAGGTCGGCCCAAACCAGGCGCTGATTGTCTATGGCGCGGGTGGCCAGCGCATTTTAACGGGCGGCGGCACGCTGGTCGTTCCGCTGGTGCAGGAATCGAAGCTCTTCTCGCTGGAGCTGATGTCGTTCGACGTCGCCCCGCAGCAGAACCTCTACACGAATCAGGGTGTCTCGGTAAAGGTGGAGGCGGTCACACAGCTCAAGGTGCGCTCGGACCGCGAGAGCATCCTGACTGCCGCCGAGCAGTTCCTGAGTAAGACTCCACAGGACCGCGAGTCGATGATCCGGCTGGTGATGGAAGGCCACCTGCGCGGCATCGTCGGCCAGTTGACCGTCGAGCAGATCGTCAAAGAGCCGGAGATGGTGAGCGAGAAGATGCGCACGACCAGCTCCGCCGACCTGGCGAAGATGGGCTTGGAGGTCGTCTCGTTCACAATTAAGGAAGTGCGCGACGAGAACGACTACATCTCGAACATGGGTCGGCCAGAGATCGAGCGCATCAAGAAAGAGGCGAATATCGCAGCGGCGCTGGCCGCACGTGATACGCAGATTCAGCAAGCTTCGGCCGCACGCGAATCGGCGGTTGCCAAGTCTAACGCCGACCAGGCGCGGGTCGAGGCGGAGGCGGCTTCGCAGACAAAACAGGCGGAGTTCCAGCGTGATCTGGCAGTCAAGCGCGCCGAGTATGACGCCGAGGTGAAGAAGCAACAGGTGGTCGCCGACAAGGCGAGCGACTTGCAGGCGCAGGTCGTCCAGCAGCAGATCGTGGCCGAAACAGCAAAAGCACAGGAAATTGATCGCACCGCCCAGATCAAGGTGCAGGAGGCTGAGGGACAGCGTCGCAAGATGGAGCTTGAGGCGACAATCATCAAAGCCGCTGAGGCGGAAAAACAGCGCGTGACCCAGATAGCGGACGCCGAAAAGCAGCGGATGTCGCTGGAGGCCGAGGGGCGCGCTGCTGCGTTGCGCGCTCAGGCGTCGGCTGAGGCCGAGGCGGCGAAGGTGCGCGGCGAGGCGGACGCGGCGGCGGCGCGGATGCGCGGTCTGGCTGAGGCCGAGGTCATCCGGGCAAAGGGCGAGGCTGAGGCCGAGGCGATGCGCACGAAGGCAGCCGCCTACAACGAGTACAATCAGGCCGCAGTGCTCGATAAGGTCATCAGCAATCTTCCCGACGTGGTGCGCGCGATTGCCGAGCCGCTGGCGAAGGTGGACAAAATCAGCATCGTCTCGACTGGCGGCGCGAACAACGGCAACCTTGGCGCCAGCCGCGTGACCGGCGACGTGGTCAATATGCTGGCCCAGATGCCGGTGATTCTGGAGGCGCTCACGGGAGTCAAGATGAGCGACCTGATGGCGCGCGTGCCGGGCCTGCGCACGGTAGAAGGCTCGACCGGCGATGGCTCTCCAGACGGCGTAGATGGCGCGGCTGGAGCGAATGGAGCCAGCGAGGCGCCTGCTACACCGACGGTCCAGCGGGTGAAGGTGCCCGCGCCCGAGGCGGACGATGCGCCTGCCCCAAGCGTTCCGGTCAGTTCAGATCGTCCCTCCACCAACAATTCGGCCATCGGCGCATCCGGCGGCCCAACAACCGGACCGCGCAAGCAGCCAATGCGTTAACCGCTAACAGTTGGGTGTCAATCAGGGCTGTCTCCCCGGAGAGATGGCCCTGATTTCGTGTTTCCGACTTGACAAGTCGCCTGGTACCCGCTATCGTGGTTGAGGTTACTTTTGCATTACGGTTTGCAGGCCGCCTTTCTTCTTCCATGCGCCGTGATATGGCGCGGAGTCATTTTGTAGATCACGCGGGCAAAGGAGAGAACGCGGCTCGCCCACACGTATGTCGGAAGGGTCACCATGACACCCAGGCAGCGGATTGCTATTCGGATCGCTTTCGCCCTCATCGCCATCTCCGGTGGATTGCTGGCTCTCGCGCTCACGCATACCAACACCGAAGCCAGCTGCTCCACCTGCACCGGCACATACTTTGGTGTCAATGAAACCCGGATGAATCAGGCTATTGGCGGCACCATCTGGCCGCAGACACTCAGCAACGCCTGCGCGGTGGCGGATGTTGTTGGGCTGATCAACTACGACTACCTGAAAGCGGGCAAGTCACTCAAATTTCCGAATAGCGCCTACCAGTCGTCGGTAGAGCAATACAACAAGACGTCCGGAAGCAGTCAGTGGGGATACGCGAAGCCAACCAACCAGGTGGGCGGCATCACAAACATCGCCCCTGATTTTGGGAATGATCCGCGCTCTGCCGCTAACGACGTGCAGCACTATCACATCGGTAGCAGCGGGGTCCATGACTATGTCTATCGCTGGCAGTTTGCCCACAGGATTCAGCCCTCATACTCGCAACAGGCGCAGGAGGCGACGACGCTTCTCGTGCGTGGATTGGAGAATACGCAGGAACCGGCCATCGTCTTTATCAACGGCGGCTTGCACTCTGTGCTGGTGACGGGCGCATGGTCCTCGAACAACCCTAATATACATTTCCCGGCAAACATTCAGGGACTGGTCTACCGTGACTCGGAGGGGAATTCGTCGACTAGCAGGCAGGAGATCCCAATAAGCACCTGGATTGGCGGCCACTACGCCAACCAGTTCGGGGTCTATTCGCTCTGGTCGCTCTATTATGGCGACCGCACCAAGATTGGCGACATGCGCAACACCCTAGACCCGGAACCGACCGTTGGCCCATACAAGCCATCGGCGAGGTTTCCGCATCACTGGTATCTGGGATTCACCTGGGTGCAACATGACAGTAATACCACCTACAACGCGGATTGGGCCTTCAATCCGTATACCAATCGGGTCATGCTGACTCCATAGTGCGACTATGATGTCGATAACAAGCAGGTGTGAGGTAGTGGAGAGTGGGTCGGAACAGGGCGTCAGCGCATCGACGGGGACACAGAAAAAGCAGGGTTGAGCGAATCGCGAAAGCGTTGCTCGGCAACCTCGTCTATGTCGTGCTCGGCGGCGCGGTGCTCCTGCTCGCGGCAATCCTGATCGTCGCCGCGCAGCACATCCCTCCGAGCACGGCCAGCGACACCAGCGCGAACACGAGCTATAACTCAGGCTGGATTCCGCTGTCGTCGAACTCGTCCAGCGCGGTCATTGCCGCGGCCCGCCAAAGCACGCTCTTCAACGTGAATCGCAAGGGTAGTGGCGACTTCCTGAAAGACCTCTCGCACCTGGAGACCCCGGTTCTCGTGCGCGCGTTACAGGTACCGGGAAGCGTTGTGATGCCCGACTACTACATCATCCCCATCGACGATGCGGCGGGGAAAATGGTCGGCGCGGCCCAGCTGGAATTGAACGCCTCGCATACGTCCGTGCAGGTCACGTCGATTGCCACTTATACGAGCGCGCACCCCCATGGCCAGGTCTCGCACCTCGCCAAATCGGCGGCGCTGACAGACCTCTCCAACCAGCGTCGGGTTGAGCTTCGCAGTGGCGCGCAGCCGCAGCTTGTCTACATTCCCATCGATGCGGCGGCGCTGGAGTCGGGGCAGGTGGTCTGGAACGGCGGAGGCTTGTCTCCTACCGATCCCGTCTGGCTGATTCCGGGTGCCGATGGCCAGAATCACATCGTGGGCGCGGACGGCCATGCCTACGACATGAGCAGCGTGCCAGTGATGAAACAGCAGCCATAAGCATAGGCGGTTACTCTTCACCAGCGTCCACAATTGCCTCTGCCTCGATCTCTACCAGCAGCGCTGGATCGATCAGGCGACTCACCTCGATCATCGTCGCCGCGGGGCGAATCTCGCGGAAGAATTCGCCGTGCGCCCTGCCGATGGCCTCCCAGTCGGCGATGTTGGTCACGTAGATGCGCGTGCGCACGACATCGCGCAGACTCGCGCCCAGCTCGGCCAGAGCGGTCTCGATGATGCGCAGCGCCTGGGTGGCCTGGGCGGCGGCATCGCCTGGCCCGACCACCGCGCCATTGTCGTCAACCCCGGTGGTGCCAGCGACGTGAATCACCTGACCGACCCGCACCGCGCGAGAGTATCCGACGATCTCCTCCCAGGGCCGTCCCGAACCAACATTTTGTCGTGGCATAGTTCCGATGTCCTTTTCTGAGTTACAGTCCCTCCGCTCACCACGCATCCTATCATCTGCCGTCAGCTGGTGCGACCACGCCGACGTCGCGTGGTACTCGTAAAATTCAGGCTGGAGAGCCTCAGAAGCAGCCAATCTCTCGCGTTGAGAGGCAATCAGGCAGGAATTTGCTCCTTAAATCGCCTGAAAGGCTTGTATCCCCTGAATCATCATGGTATACTTGCGCGCGAAAGCATCCTGTATGTCTTTCGCGCGCGGTTGTTTTCCGCGCGTGCGTCAACGAACGCTAGCGATGGCCTGGCATACATCGGCCTCTTTTCGGGACGATACCCGCGGCTTCTCTACAGCGTTTCCCCAGTATTGGGTCTGCCCCATTGGTATGGGGCCGTGTTGGTCCGGGCGCTAGAGGCGTGGCCGGACCGGAAAGAGGGTTAGAATATTGGCCACCGATCAGACACTCCGGTGCCGCGATTGCGGCCGTGACTTCGTGTTCACGGCGGGCGAGCAGGAGTTTTATGCCAGCAAAGGGCTGACACACACTCCCGCGCGTTGTCCGGAGTGCCGCGCGGCGCGCAAGTCCTCCATGTCCGGTGGGTATGGCGGCGAGCGCGCTCCACGTCAGATGTACACAGCCGTCTGCTCGAACTGTGGCGGCGAGGCGCGCGTGCCCTTCCAGCCGCGCGGCGACAAGCCGGTCTATTGCAGCGATTGTTACGCCCAGATGGGCGGCGGCGCCCGTGGTGGCGCGCGCAGTGGTGGCGGCTACAGCACCGGCTGGTAGCTCGTCGCACCACTCGCACAATGCAGGAGGCGCTCGATTCTCAGATCGGGCGCTTTTTCGTTCTCGCACCGTGTCCTCACCAGACATGCCCTGACCACTGGATTTCTCATGCTCGCTTCAGCGATCCCATTCCCCGAACGCTATCGGCTGGTCGTCGTCGATGTGGATGGCACCCTGCTCGATACCCAGCATCGGCTCCCAGAGCGTGTCGCCGCCGCTATCCGCGCAACGCAGCCGTATGGTCTCGCCGTCGCTCTGGCCACCGGCAAGATGCTCCGCTCGGTCCGCCCGCTGATCGAGGCAATGGATCTGCGCGGGCCGCAGATTACGCTCAACGGCGCGGCGCTCGTGCTTGCCGAGACGGGCGAGCCGCTGGTCTACCACCCGCTTCGCCAGGACGACCGCCACGTCGCGATTGAGCTGACTCGCGCGTCGGCCCCAGACGTGCTCATCACGCACTTTATGCTCGATACCATCATGGTCGATCAGCCAGACCATCCACTGCTGCCGGTCTTGCTCTCATATGGTGAGAAGCAGATAACGGCGGTTCCCTCGCTGCTGGCGGACGATCTGCCACCTGCCGCCAAAATTCTGCTCGTGGGCACGCACGAGCAGTTACGCGACCTGCGACATGTCGTCACGCCGGTGTTGAAGCCGCACCTCATCGTCACCACCACCGCGCCTGATTTTCTTGAGTACTTCGACCCGGCGGCAGGCAAGGGCAACGGGCTGGCGGCGCTGCTTGATGTGTTGAAGCTGCCGCATGAAGCCGTCATTGCCATTGGCGACGGCGAGAACGATCTGCCACTCTTTGCGCAGGCGGGGCTTTCGGTCGCGATGGGGAACGCCAGCGCCGCCGTTCAGCGGGCAGCCGACCTGGTGATAGGCCGCAACGATGCGGCGGGCGTCGCCGACTTTCTGGATGCGCTACGGCAGGCGCGTCTGGCGCACGCGGGCGACTGACCTGCCTCCTTCCCCTAACCCCTCCCCCAGAGGGAGAGGGAGACCAGAACCAGAACGCGCGGCCTCTGGCTCCCCTCTCCAGCAGCGTCAATCCGCGACGGGGATCGATGGCTCGGAGCCAGACGCCTCGGCTGGCTCGGCGCGTGATGTCCGGCCCTCCCACTTGAACGGCCAGCCAGGAAGCAGCGCCCCCAGCGCCATCGCCAGCAGCGCAAAGTAGAAGGTCAGCTTGTAGGCATTCTCGTAGCCCTTGATACTCTGCTGGCAGGCCTCCTGAAGCAGCGTCGCCAATTGTTGCGGAGGTGGCCCGCCGTCGGGAGCGCCCGCCGTCAGGAGCGAGACGGGCAGCGGCTGGCAGAGCGCGATGGGCGTTGAGCCGGAGCTTCGCGGCTGGTCCAGGACCGTATTTTGATACTGCCTGATCTCTGCTGAGAGTGCGGTCGCCAGGATCGTCGCCAGCACCGCGACGCCGATGGACTGCACCACCTGTCGCGTCGCGTTCGAGAGGGAAGACGCCCGCGAATACTCACGCTTCGTCACGACCGAGAGCGCCGCGACGACCGTCGTCTGGACAGTCAGCCCGAGAGCGACGCCGCGAATCGCGAGCAGCACGAGAATCCAGCCGATGGAGGTATCCGCCGTGAGCTGCGAGAACTGCCAGGTGTTGAGCGCCAGCAGGCCGAAGCCGACGACCATCAGCGGGCGCGCGCCAACTTTATCATAGAGCTTGCCAGCCAGCGGTACGACGACACCAGAGGAGAGGGCCAGCGGCAGCAGGATCACGCCGGTTTCGAGCGCGCTCTTGCCCCGCAGCGTCTGCAGATACAGCGGCAGCAGGAACTCCGCGCCAAAGAGCGCCACCACCGAGACGTAGCCGACGACGGTCGCATTCAGGAAGACGGGGCGCTTGAAGAGCCGCAGGTCGAGCAGCGGATCGCGCGCCACGAATAGCTCGATCAGGGCGAAGATCAGCAGCCCCACACCCCCGATGGCGAAGAACGCCAGCACTTTGGTAGATGTCCAGCCGTCGTCGGCGGCAATCGAGGCAGCGTAGAGGACTGAGCCAAAGCCAATCGTGGAGAAGACCAGGCCGAGCCAGTCGAAGACGGGGACGCGCTCGCTGCGCTGCTCCCGCAGAATCCGCGACGCCAGGACGATGCCGAGCAGTCCAATCGGCACATTGATAAAGAAGATGAAGCGCCACAAGTCCTGGTCAACGAGCCAGCCGCCCAGAATCGGCCCTAACGCGGGCGCGACGACCAGGGCAATCCCGAAGATGCCGTAGGCCAGCCCCTGTTCCTCGGGCTGGAATGCGCCGAAGAGTAGCGCCGTGCCGAGGGGGAGGCTGATGCCGCCGCCAACGCCCTGCACCGCACGCGCCAGAATCAGAATCAGGATGTTGGAGGTCGGCGCGAATCCGCAGGCAAGCGAGCCAAGCACGAAGAGAATCAGGCCCAGCACATAGATGCGCTTGAGCCCGAAGCGGTCTCCCAGGAATCCCGCCAGGGGCGTGCTGATGCCCAGCGCCATCGTATAGAGGCTGATGATCCATTGCGTGTCGGTCAGGCTGGTATGGAATTCCTCGCGAATGGTCGCCAGCGCGACATTGACAACAGTCGAGTCGAGAATAACCATGAAGATGCCAAAGATAACCGAGATCAGGACGCCCCATTTGTAGTCGAGCCGCCGCATAGCAGATGATTCCTCCCCACAGTGGAACTGGCGAAATGTCGTTCGGCAATAATATACCGTTCGGTATACAGTTTTAGCAAGACCTGCTGGCGCTCGCTAGAGTTGTCTTATGAGCTGATATCGCTCGTTTGTTACGCCACCGCGTATATCCAGATGGATAGTCAACATCTCTCGTTGGAGGAAGAATCGGTGGTTCGGATAGTTTCTCTGACCGCGGCAGAGGCCCGCGACGCAATAGATGATTTAACCCTGGTGCTGCGGGACGCCATCGCCAGCGGCGTATCGCTTGGCTTTGTGACCCCGCTCGACGAGAGCACGGTGCGTCACTACTGGCATAGTGTGATCGCCCAGGTCGAAGCGGGCAGCCGAATACTGCTCGCGGCTCGCGCCGAGGATGGCACGCTGGTTGGCAGCGCACAACTCAACCTGGCGACGGCGCCCAATGGTAGACATCGCGCCGAGGTGCAGAAAGTATGCGTCTTGCGCTCTGTCCGGGGCCAGGGTATCGGCACGCAACTCATGCAAGCGATTGAAGCGGCGGCCGGGGTAGCGGGGCGTACGCTGCTCGTGCTCGATACGCGCAAGGGTGGTATCGCCGAAGGACTGTATCGCAAGCTTGGCTATATTGAAGGCGGCGTTATCCCTGGCTATGCCCGTACTGTCGACGGAACACTTGTCGCGGAGGCGTTCTTCTACCGGACACTCGCCTGAATGACCGGCTTTTCAATCGTTGCGGAGAGACGAGCGTTCCGCGCCTCGATTGGCGCATCAGCCAGGAGTTGTGTCACTACCAACAATATATTGAATTGAGTTTCGAGTATCGGCAAGTGAATCTTCCCCTATATGCCTCTGTATATCTCAAAGGCACATTCGCTTCACCTACGCAATATTGCGTATCGCCTACAGGTAAATATACTGGCCACTCTCAGATATCCTGCGTACGCCGAATTTCCGGTATTCATATGCTGGCCGCTCCGTTATAATGATTTGCCGACCGCTTTGTTATGCTGCCAAAAAGGAACTCAGGTTGCCAGCTTGAAGCGGCTTATCGCGATTCGTAGGGTAGGTGGCGGAGTGCGGCGGTTTGTCAGGGATGTTCTCAATTGGTTGCCAGGTGCGCCTGATGAAGCGCGCGTCGTTCAACGGGCGCCAGCATAGCAACGGCCATACCACATCACTCGTCGGTCTCAGTCTCAGTCAAGCACCTCTGGCATCCGCGCTGTGACGCCCTGCCACGCCAATGAACATGCCTCTTGGCGTGTCCGCTGAAAGGGGGCATTAGACACACCATCGCGGTCGCTTGCTAGCGAGCAGGCGACATTCCACAGCGTCTCTCTACAGGTGTCGAGTTGGACTACGATTCTGAAAGAGGTGACCCGTTGTACCGATGGTATAGTAGGGCGGAAAGGCGCGCGATCCCGGCGCGTCTGCTCACGGTAGCGTTCTCCTTTGCGTTGTTGTTGAGTCTCTTCTTGTCGGCCCCCGCGCAGGCCGCGGCGCGCAACACCAACACCAGCGCGCAGCCACAGAGCCAGAAGCCTATAGTGCGCAATGCGCTCAAACACGACACCACCCCAAAGCTCAAGTCGATGAAACCGGCCAAGGTGGCAAAGGGCAAGGCAAAGACCGCACCCGCGCCAGCGCATCCCGTGCCGCACGGCAAGTTGAATCAGGCAGCCAAGAGCGGCAGCACCGACGTTCAGAGCAGTGTCGTGACCAATGCCATGCCGAGCCTCCAGCAGAACTTCGAGGGCGTCGGCAACCTCAATGGCGTGCTCCCCCCAGATACCCAGGGCGATGTAGGGCCAAACAACTACGTCGAGATGATCAACCTGAGCTTCGCCGTCTTTGACAAGCAGGGGAATCTGCTCTACGGGCCTGTGCCTAATACTACCCTGTGGCAGGGATTCGGCGGCCCATGCGAGACATTCAATGGCGGCGACCCGATCACCAAATACGACGAAGCGGCGGATCGCTGGTTCATGAGCCAGCTCGCCTATCCTGGCGGCGCCGATGGCTATCATGAGTGCATCGCAATCTCCCAGACTGGCGACCCCACAGGAGCGTGGTATCGCTATGACTTCCTCTACAGCGCAAACACGCTGAACGACTATCCGAAGTTTGGCATCTGGAATGATGCCTATTACATGAGCGCCAACGAATTCCTCAATGGCGCCACGTTCAACGGCGTCGGCGTCGTCGCGTTCGATCGCGCCGCGATGCTGGCTGGCCAGAATGCCAACTCGGTCTACTTCCACGTTGGCGATTCGAGCGGCATCTACGGTAGCCTGTTGCCATCAGACGCCGAAGGCCAGGCGCTGGGATTCAATCCACCCGCTGGCGCACCAGACCCATTCCTCATGTTCGATGACGACGCCTGGGGATTCTCGCCCACGGACCGCATCCTGATGTGGGACTTTCATGTGGACTGGGCCAACCCAGCGAGCTCTACATTCGGCGTCAATGGTGCGCCGAACCGCTTCTTCGAAACGCAACCATTCGACTCCAACCTTTGTAACTACTCCGCCAACTGCATCCCGCAGCCAGGCACGTCGGTAGGGCTAGACACGCTAGCCGACCGGCTGATGTACCGAGCCTCATATCGCAACTTTGGCGACCATCAGGCCATCGTGCTCAACCACAGCGTGGATGTCAACGGCGCTGACCATGCGGGCATCCGGTGGTACGAGCTGACCAATCCGGGTTCGGGCTGGTCGCTCGATCAGCAGGGCACGTATGCGCCGGACTCCGATGACCGCTGGATGGGGAGCGCGGCGCTCGATGCGTCGGGCGACATTGCTATTGGGTTCTCGGTCTCCAGCTCCAGCACATACCCATCGATCCGCATAGCGGGGCGCCTGGCTGGTGATCCCTCGGGAGAACTCTCTCAGGGCGAGACGTCGGTGATTGCTGGCGGTGGCTCGCAGACCAGTAGCTTCTCGCGCTGGGGCGACTACAGCGCCATGCAGGTTGACCCGACCGATGGCTGTACCTTCTGGTACACCGATGAATACATCCCAACGACTACCGATGCGGACTGGCACACACGCATTGCGTCGTTCAAGTTCCCCTCGTGCACGGCTGGTCCCCACGGCACGGTTACTGGGACGGTGACCAATGCCAGTAACAATCAGCCGATCACCGGGGCGATGGTCAGCACGACTGGGTCGAGCACCACGACGGATTCCCAGGGACATTACACGTTGACCCTCCCGGTGGGAACCTATGACGTGACGTTCTCGGCGTTCGGCTTTGCGACGAAGGTCGTCAGCGGTGTGCAGGTCAGCGATGGTGGCGCCACGACGGTGAACGCGGCGCTGACGCCCACGCCGTCGGTCACGGTGAGTGGAACAGTCACCGATGGCTCTGGCCATGGCTGGCCGCTCTACACCAGGATTGAGATTACCGGCCTGCCGAGTGGGCCGTTCTACACCAATCCGTCCACCGGCCACTATAGTGTTAGCCTGCCGCAGAACGCGATCTATCAGGCGAAGTTCACCGCCACACTACCCGGATACCAGGTGGTGAACGACACGATCACCGTTGGCGCGCACAACACGACGCACAATGTGGCGATTCCAATTCTGGCGACGTGTACCGCGCCTGGCTACGCCTTCGGCTACGGGTCTCCGGTCTTCAACGAGCCATTCGACGGGGCGACGATGCCTGCCGGGTGGACCGTGGTGGACAACGTGGGCGCGGGCCATGTCTGGCAGATCGGCGATCCTGAAGACCGCGGCAATCTGACTGGCGGATCGGGCAACTTTGCCGATATCAACTCAGACTTCTACGGTCCAGGGGACAATCAGGACACATCGTTGATTAGCCCAACGATTGACCTGTCCGGCACATCGTCTCCGGTGCTCCGGTTCCACAACGACTACTTCGGCTTCCCGAATCAGACGGCAGATGTGGACATCAGCACCGATGGAGGCTCAACCTGGAGCAATATCTGGCACCACGGCGATGACAGCGTGCGTGGCCCAGACCTTGAGGAGCTTGCCATCTCGCAGGCAGGTGGGCAAAGCGCAGTACAGCTACGCTTCCACTTCACATCCTCGTTTGGCTGGTGGTGGGAAGTTGATGATGTCTCGGTGTTGAACCGGACATGCGCGCCAACTCCCGGCGGGCTGGTGGTCGGCAATGTTACCGACGCTAATACTGGCAACGGGATCAATGGCGCAACCGTCACTAGCACGGATCAGCCCGAGGATACAGCCACGACCGTGGCCACCCCGGACGATCCGAACCTGCTCGACGGCTATTACTGGCTCTTCTCATCGCTCACAGGCTCACACCCCTTCAGCGCGAGTAAAGCGCCCTATAAGTCGTCCAGCAAGACAGTGACGGTGGCGGCGGACAGTTCCACGCGCGCCAACTTCAACTTGAAGGCTGGTCGCCTGACAATCAATCCACCATCGGTAACGGCATCGCAGGTTCTCGGCACGACGACCACACCGACGGTGACAATCACCAATACCGGGACGGCATCAGCCACGGTGAATCTGTCCGAGCGTGGAGGCGCCTTCCAGATCCTCACGCTACAGGGCTCGCCGTTGAAGCTCGTCCATGGCGACGCGGATGATCCGAATCCGTATACGCCTGGCATGCTGTATGGCCAGGAGGCGGATAGTGGCCCGGGCGCTGTCGCGGGCCCGCCGCGCGATCCGACGTGGGCGGCCATCGCGCCGTATCCGAACGGCATTATGGACAACTCCGCCGATATCATCGACGGCAAGGTCTACTCGGTGGGTGGTATTGATAGCAGCCTTTCTATCACAGCCAAGGGTTTCGTCTACGATCCGGACGCCAACACCTGGGCAGCCATCGCCGACATGCCCGTGGCGCGTGAGAAGCCAGCCGTCGCGGCGGTGAATGGCAAGCTGTACGTGACGGGCGGTTGGGATACGTCCGGTAACCCCGTCGCGCGGACAGATGTCTATGATCCAGCCAGCAATAGCTGGAGCACCGTCGCGCCGAACCCACACCCGGCGGCTGCTCCTGGTGTTGCGGTAGCTAACGACAAGATCTATCTGGTCGCTGGTTGCCCAGATGGCGCCTGCACTGCATCGACAACTACCGTCGTCTATACCCCGTCGTCTGACAGCTGGACCACGCTGGCGTCCTATCCACACGCCGACGCCTGGGAGTCCTGCGGTGGGATCAACGGCAAGGTCTACTGCTCCGGTGGCACCGACGGCACGTCCACATTCAAGAACGGCTTTGCCTACGATCCGGGCGCCGATAGCTGGAGCCCCATCGCCGATCTGCCGTTCGATCTGTGGGCCTCAGCCTCAGGCGCCGCGAATGGCTTCCTGGTGATGAGCGGCGGTGTGACCAATGGCTTTAGCACCATCACCAATCAGGGTGTGTATTACGATCCATCGTCCAACAGCTGGACGGCGCTGCCAAACTCGCAGTTCCCCCGGTACCGCGCAGCCAGCTCGTGCGGATTCTACAAGGTTGGCGGCTCTTCGGGCGGCTTCAGCCCGACGCCAGAGTCTGAGCATCTCTCCGACCTGGATCAGTGTGGTGTGACCGACGTTCTCTGGCTCGCTGAGTCGCTGACCACGGCGACCCTGCAGCCCGGACAGAGCGTCGTGGTGACACTGACCCTCTCGGCCACCACGGCCGCGCAGGTGACCCAGCCGGGGACGTATACCGCCCAGCTCGGTGTCTCGGCCAACACGCCGTATTCGATCACTCCCATTAACATCACCATGACGGTTACTCCGCCGAAAGGCTGGGGCAAGCTTGGCGGGACAGTAGTCGGGACGGCTTGTAACGGCACGAGCGCGCCTCTGGGCGGCGCGCAGGTGCAGGCCAACGGCAAGGGCTACAGCTTCTCGCTGAAGACTGACCCCCAGGGCAGCTATGCCTTCTGGGCGCCCGCCAAGAGCAGCCCGTATACGGTGATCGCCAGCAAAGACGGGTGGATTGCTCAGGTCGTCACGAAGGTGAAAATCCAGTCTGGGCAGACGACGACAGTCAACTTCAACCTCAGTAAGCTTGGCTGTTGAGTCTCCTCGAACGTTCACAACCAGTGGCCCCGTCACCTCTTTTTGGTGGCGGGGTCGTTCTCTCTGGCGATTGGTACTCTAGCCTCATTCGCCAGCTGGAGGCGGCGCGATGGGCAGCGCCGGGCGGCGCGCGTGCCAGGAGGTCACCCGCTGGTAGGCGTGGCCAAGCCGAAGGACAGACGCCTCGCCAAACCGCGAGCCGACGATCTGCAAGCCAATGGGCAGCCCATCGCTGGTGAAGCCGCAGGGCAGCGAGAGGGCGGGCTGGCCGGTCATGTTGAAGGGGAAGGTGCAGCGGAGATTGCCCGCTGGCACGATCTCGCCCCCAGCGCGCAGTGGCGTATCTGATTCGTCGGCTAGTGGCGAGGGCAGCGCCATCGTCGGCGTGAGCAGAACGTCCACCTGCTGCATCAGCGCCAGCATCTCGGTGGTGAAGGCGCGCCGCGCCTGCTGGGCATGGATGTAGTCTTTGGCGGAAATCTCCGCGCCTGCCTCGATGTTCGCCCGCACCGTCGGCGTGTAGCGGTCGGCGCGCGTGGTCAGCCAGCCCATATCGCTATGCCAGGTGTAGGCCTCGGGCCGCTGGACGCCGCGATAGACGCCGAAGAAGTCGTCCAGCGCCGCGGGCATCGCCAGCTTGACGACCGTCGCCCCCAGCGAGACGAAGGTCGCAATGGCGACGCGCACAGCCGCCTCGATCTCAGGATCGATAGGGTGGAAGAAATACGTCGTCGGGACGCCGATGCGGGCGCCACGGACGGCGACTTCGGGTGTGCGCGCGTCGCTAAGCGCGGCGGTATAGTTGAGCAGCGGCACGTCAACGCTATCGGGATCGCTGGGATCGTAGCCCGCCAGCACATCCAGCAGCAGCGCGCAGTCCGCCACGGTGCGCGCCATCGGCCCGACGACATCGAGCGACCAGCTCAGCGGCACGATGCCCGTCCGGCTGACAAGGCCATAGGTCGGCTTGAGGCCGGTGACGCCACAGCACGCGGCGGGAATGCGGATGGAGCCGCCGGTGTCGGTGCCGAGCGCGCCAGGGCAGTCGCCCACCGCCAGCGCCGCCGCCGAGCCGCCGCTGCTGCCGCCGGGGATGCGCTCCGTATCCCAGGGATTGCGCGTCGGCGGGGTGTAGGTGCCGTACGCGAACTCATGGGTGTTGGTCTTGCAGAGGGCAATAGCGCCCGCCTGCGCCAGCCGGGTGACGACGGCGGCATCCCGGTCGGGAATCCAGTCGTCCAGCACGCGCGAGCCAGCGGTGGTCAGCACACCGCGGGTCTCGATCAGATCTTTGAGGGCGATGGGCAATCCATGGAGCGGGCCAATCCGCGCCTTTGCCCGTATAGCAGCATCGGCCTCACGCGCCTGGGTGAGCGCGGCATCGGCCATCACCGTGACGCAGGCGTGGAGCGCCGGTTCAGTCTCGGCAATGCGTCGCAGGCAGGCAGTCACCAGCTCCTCGCTGGTCAGCGCGCCCGCGCGGATGGCATCGCGCGCCTCGGTGAGTGTCATAGTTTCTGGCGCATCTGAGGATTCGCGCGCGGGCGATTGATTTGTCATGACTTTTCCCATCACTGCTCAAAAACGGCTCTTGCTCTCTCTCCTCAGCAGTATAGCCGATGTTCGTCACGGCAGTACATTACGCCTCTATCGTTTGACAGCAGTGAAGCGGCGAGTATACTTGTGCGCATGATGTCCCGTCGCACATTTCCGGCGGAGCTTCGTGTGTAGCGCGTTGTTCGCAGTTCCTGGCCGCTATTGGGCCTGTCTCGGTTCATTCCTGGGAGCAAGACATGCCACAAATCTTCGCCGCCGCAGTTCCCTCGCCAACCTCACCATCATCGGCGGACCGCCGCACGCGGGCGCTGAAGGTCCACGGACGCCGTGTGTTGCTGGCGATTCTCATCCTGCTGGCGATCCTGCTGGCGCTGGCGTTCCTGCCCGATCTGGCGCAGGCGGCAAACCTCTAACTTCCATCGAGATGGCTATCGCCACGTCGTCGCCTTAACGCGTCCGCCAGCCGAAGGCGAAACAGCCCTGGCGGCGTATCGTCTGTCAGGCTTTCCCAGAAGCGCGAGACGTAGAGATACGCCGCGCCATCCCGGTCGGCCGCCGCCTGACCCTGCCAGCATAACC
>DATBIB010000105.1:0-32359 GCA_036557205.1 Ktedonobacterales bacterium
GACGCCGTCGCCAGATCGCCGACCGCCCCGGAGATATTGCCCGCGAAGGCAAACCAGAGCCACGTCGCCCACTGCGGCCAGAGCGCCGTGATGACGACGCCGATAACGGTCAGCACGACCAGTGGGGCCAGCGCAACCGCCATGTAGCCCAGGCGCGTAAATACCTGGCCGGGCGCGGTACAATACGCCGCCAGTGGCAGCCGCAGCCCGAAGCGCGGTCGTCCGCCCAGCAGCAGGATCGTCAGCGCATGGACGACCTCATGCAGGGGCAGCATGATTGTGTAGGCGACGAGATTGGCGACCACCAGCAGGAAGAGTCGCACGAAGGTCGAATCTGGCCCCGGCAGCGCGGCGACGCCGTGTATATCCCAGGCGATGATATTCACGATTGCGAAGAACGCGCCGCCCGCGACCAGCAGTGTCAGGCTATCGCGGGCGAGACCCGGCAGCCGCGCGGGCGCCAGCAGATCGGTCTGGGCGATGGTGCGCAGATTGCCGGAGCGCAAGTCCGCCACGACGCGCCTGCGCCTGCGTCCGCGTAGCAGCAGGCTCACCAGCCGCAGACCACTGGGAGCATATAGCGTGTCGGGGGCGTCAGTGTTCGGTACCTCAGACATGTCTGGTATGTTACTCTGCGGAGAAAAACTCACGGGATCCTCGATTCCTGGCGAAATCGGCTCGAGCTACCACGGATTCCAGACCCACGTCTGCTCGTCCATCAGCGGCACGAATCCTAGCTGGCGATAGAGCGTTTCCGCCGGATTGCCATGTTTGACGAATAGGCAGGATGTCCAGCGGCCATTGTGCGCCAGATCGGCGATAGCGCGTTCGAGCAGCGCCGTCGCCACGCCATGCCGCCGGGCCTCCGCCACGGTGTAGACGCCAAGAATGGTTGGAATCTCTTCGAACAGGCTCACGTAACACCCGCCGACGGCTCGCCCATTGATCGCGGCGGCGTAATAGCGGCACCAGCCATGCTCGTGTTCGCGCCAGCGTTCGCGCGCCCTCTGACTGACCGCCGCCTCAGCGGGATGCTCTTCCTCGAAGAACGTCTGGCGGCTGCCATACTCATATTGCCACATCGCCTGCTGCGTCTCGATGACCGAGATTGTTACCATCGGATTATGCGGCGCGGCAACAAATCCGTCATGCGCCATCAGCAGCAGATTCTCGTCCAGGCGGAACCCGACCGCGTGTAGCGCCTGCGGCAGATTTCCCTCGCCCGGTCGCTCCGGCACCACAATCCACTGCGTCTCGATGCCGCGCTGGCGGGCAAACCGCTGCACCTGGTCGATGGCGATAGCTTCACGTCCCGGACGAATGCTGGCGAAGGCGATCCGCAGGCGGCCGGTCTCCTGGCGGAAGCGAGCCGTGCCCGCGCCTGCCAGGTCCGGTCCGACATCAGGATAGCGATGCATGCGCTGGGTCAGAACGCGCCGTGTGATATCCTCAATATCCATTCACCGACCATCTCTGCGATTACACTTGACGGCAGGAGCCGCCGCTGACGCGCGCCACAGCCCACCGCAGCGCCTGCCGACGCGCGCGCATGGTACTGTTGCACTCTAGCACATTTCCTCACCATCGCCTCTGCATTGCTTCTGTAGCGGCTCACCCGCCATCTTTCCAACAGCCCCCTTGACACCCGTTAGTGGCCGTGTTATCTATTGATTGACATATTTATCAATCAATAGATAAGAGGAGGCGTTCATGCCACGCTCGCCACAGCAAAATCAACGCATCAAAGACGAACGCCGCCGACAGATTCTGGACGCCGCGCTCAAAGTGTTCGCGGCGAAGGGATTGGCCGCCACCATGATGAGCGATATCGCGGCGGCCAGCGACCTCAGCTATGGCCTGATCTACCACTACTTCCACGATAAGGAGGAGCTGTTCCTCACCCTGGTCGAGCGCGCGCTGCAGGGAGCGTGGCGCCTATCGGAAGAGATCCTTACACAGCCAGGCACACCGTGGGAACGCCTCTATTTGCTCTGCGCGGGGATGCTGGAAGGAACACGCTCTACACCTGAATACTTCCGCATCATCGTGCAGGCGCAGCTGAGTGAGGCGCCGTCGTCCGCCGTCCGCGGGCTGATGCATCAGTATGGCGACCCCTTCTGGAACAACATCACCATCCTCATACAACAGGGGCAGGAGGCCGGGCAGGTTGTGGCAGGCGACGCGCACGAGCTGGCCAACGTGCTCAATGCCATCATTCAGGGTCTCTCGCTCGACCTCGCCTACGACAACACCGACCTCAGCGCTGGCCGCGCGGCTTTCCCCAGCGTGGAGACGGTCATGCGCTTCCTCAGACCCGACCTATTCGCGCACATAACCGAGTAACCTGGAGACAACTCATGAAGATTGATTCACCCATCCCACAGGCGTCGTCTCAGGCCGCAAGCGATGTCGCTATATCCCAGCATATCGGGCGACGCCAACTCGTGCTGCTGATTATCGGCATCGAGCTAGGGCAGCTGCTGACCGCGCTCGATCAGACCGTCGTCGGTACCGCCGCGCCGCGCATTCTCTCCGACCTCAACGGCTTCTCCCAATATACCTGGATCGCCACCGCATACCTTCTGACGGCAACCGTCACCATGCCCATCTACGGCAAGCTCTCCGACATGTATGGCCGCCGCATCTTCTTCCTAGGTGGTATGATCGTCTTCCTGATCGGGTCGGCGCTGGCGGGCGCGAGCCAAACGATGGAGCAGCTGATCGCCTTCCGCGCGCTGCAAGGGCTGGGTGGCGGCGCCATCATGCCTATCGTCTCCTCGATCATCGGCGATGTCTTTCCCCCGGCCGAGCGCGGCAAGTGGCAGGGTGTCACCATCAGCGTCTGGGGCATCGCGTCGATCTTCGGCCCGCCCATCGGCGGCCTGATAACCGATCACTGGGGATGGCGCTGGATCTTCTACATCAACATGCCTATCGGCATCGTGGCGTTCGCCATCACCGCCACCACTCTGCAACGCCACATCTCGCGGCAGAAACACACCATCGACTATCTCGGCGTGCTGACACTCGCCGCGGCGACGACACCGTTGATGCTGGCGTTCTCGTGGGCTGGGACGCAGTATCCCTGGACTTCGCCGGTCATCGTCGGGCTGCTGGTTGGGTCGGTGGTCATGATAGCCATTTTCCTGCTGGTGGAGCAGCACGCCGCCGAGCCGATTCTCGCGCCGAGTCTCTTCCGCAATAGCATCTTCACCGCGTCGGTCATCACGACGTTTGTAGTCGGGGCGGCCCTCTTCGGCTCGCTCTACTTCCTGCCGCTCTACATCCAGGGCGTCATCGGGCAGTCGGCGACGATTGCCGGGGCTGTGGATACGCCAATTATGGTGGGCGTCATCATCAGCAGCATCGTCGGCGGATTGCTGCTTGCGCGAACGGGGCGCTATAAGCTGCTGGCGCTGGTGGGGCTGGCCATCGCCGCCTGCGGGATGTTCCTGCTCTCACGCATGGGGCTGCACACGGGCGTGGATGAAGTCGTGCGCGATATGTTCGTGCTGGGGCTGGGCATCGGCGTCTCGATGACGCTCTTTAGCACCATCGTACAAAACGCCTTTCCGCCGTCGCGCATCGGCCAGGTGACGGCGGCGGCCTCCTTCTTCCGCGAGATCGGCGGAACCATTGGCCTGGCGATTCTTGGCTCATTCATGAGCAGCCGCTTCGTCGAGCAGTTCCAGCAGCATCTGCCAGCGACGCTGAAAGCGACAATCTCGCCCGCGCAGCTTGCGCAACTGGAGAATCCGCAACTGCTGCTCTCGTCCGGGGCAGTGGCGCGCATTCAGCAGGGATTCGCGGCGTATGGGCCGACGGGCGAGGCGCTCTATCGGCAACTGATGGCGACGATTCAGGTCAGTCTGGCCGATGCCGTCACTCGCGGCTTCCTCATCGCCACACTGCTGATTGCCGTGGGATTCTTCGCGACCCTTTTCCTGCGCGAGATCCCGCTCCGCAAGCGGCAAAAAGGCGACGAAGCGGGCTAGCGCTGGCGCGCGGTCACACTCCACTCACAGTTAGCACGGACGGCGAGAAACATCGCGGTGCGCTCTGGAGAATGCGGATGGCCACATCAACGCAGAGTGCTGAAAATTTCGGAAGTTTCTGTGACTTCCACGCCATTGTCGGCGCAGGCGGAACACACCATTTCCGTCTTGTCAAGGGTTGACATATACGGTGCGGGATGTTATACCAGAAGTACCTCCGAGAGGGGTGATTGAAGGCAACAACTTCAATCCAGTGGCTTGAGGAACTAGGGAAGGAGACTGAACTATGTTCCCCATGAAGAAGCCGATTCGTGTGCTGTATATGGTGTATCAAGTTGACTAAGTTCGCCCGTCCACTGGGCGGGCATGCAGGGTCTACTGAGGTCTGATTCAAATCCCATGCAGGCCCGGGTAACAGTAGTTACACTAGTACAGCCGGGCGTGGAGTTGCGACAGTGCTCCGCGGGTTGCTCGCAGGCTAACCAGTAGATCCGTGAAGTGGCGCTGAATGCGGAGAGCAGATTGCGTCATTACGCTTGCCAATGCACCAGCGCCGCTTAATATATCGAGGACTGATCGATAACACGGTCAGTCCTCGTTGTGTGTCTGCGACCGTTTTCGTACATGACTGGGCGTTTCCACGCGCAGCAGAGGCAGCCTAGTTGTAGTCGTCGGGATTGTAATCTCCTTACCACTTTGCCCTTACCTGAAGCCAAACCATGCCTGATTATTTGTAAAGCATCACGCTGGGAGCTGTGGCTAGGGATCAAAATCTGGGGGTCCATCATCGTTCGTTCGCCTATAATTCTTATATTGCTCAGCTTCCCACTCTAGATCCGCGTAAAACCTGCTACAGTCAATGTTCATTGAGACATCGCCGTCTCCATTGCCACCCACACTGTTGTTAATAAGCTTCTGACGAGCCTCTTCCTCGTTAAAGCAACCATCTAAATTTACGCCATATTTCCTATTTTCCTCTATCCTGCTACCCTCCAATAGGAATGGTTCATCTCCCATGAGCCATAATCTGACCCCATTCCCTTTGTTCTTATGAATCCTGCAATTCTCAATTGTAATTTGTGAGGAAGCGCCTAGGTCTGCGAGTACACCGTCTCTACTGTTCTCATAAAGGTCACTATTTTCAATTTTGAGTTGGCCCGTAAAGTCCGCGAACACGCCATTGCCTCCACAGCGGCTAATGCCGCAATTGGAAACCATTACTTGAGGACCAGCGTAGCCGTCATGAGTATCCATTAGATAAATGCCATTGCCCTGTACGCAGCGAATTTCACAGTTACGAATTTCCACATAGGATTCTTCATTACAAATCGCGCAAAACTCATTTTCTATTACGCCCCAAGCAGTCGAATCGCCAATATCTTCTGGACCCGACTTTGGAGCGGAGTGAAGTATTGTGACGTTTGACAGAATTGCAGGGACATCATATCGCCACCGCGCATTCAGTTTATCTCGATCTTCATTTGCCATATGCGCCCAACTAGCGGAATTGTCCACCGCTATGGTAACCGTTGGCTCATTTCCATGATGAGAGATTATCACCTCTTCTCTTCGTCCTTGCCCCACAAGTACAACAGGCTTATCGAGATGTAAAGCCTCATAGTAAGTCCCAGGAAGGACGTAGACATAGTCGCCAGGGTCTGATTCGATGATTGCTGACTGGACAGTTTGATACCTAGTTTGACCAGAGGGATCAACAAGCCTAATCGCCCCTGGATATGCGTAGGGATCATAACCTGGTTCATTTGAGTACAAGCCGCCATTCGAGTAATCGTGGATCAGTGTTCTGTGTACATCCGCCAAGGGCTGGTTGGCAAGATACTCGACTGCGCTTGTCGCTTGGGCGAGTCCCAGTGCTTCTGAAAGCTGGACAAAGGCCTCAGCATATCCCTGTGAAGCATCGTAACGACGCAGAATAGCCCACGTTGGAGGAATTAACATAGGATCACAGGGGCGAGCGGTGATTGGAATGACACCACGCATCCATTTGTTCATCACCCGGTGAAGCGCTGCATTGACCTCCATTTGTACATACTCAGAAGACAATGCATCTGGAGACATGACTAAGACGAGCCATTGGCGTCCACCCAAACCCTCATTTATCCTCTTTATGATGCCGTCGTATGTAATCGCGTCCATATCAACCCATACATCGGCTCCAGCCGCAATTAAGTCTCGTACTAATCTCTCGGTAAACTCATTATCTTTATGGCTATGACTCACGAAGACACTGACGTTACCTGACATGTCTGCCTAACCATTTCCAAAGTCAAGACACTTATGGCTCCTCAGCATACGAGATCTCAGCGCATGCTTTATTATGGATCACATACGTTTGCACGCTCTAGTAACCTTGACATATCGCGGGCGCGCGCCCCATCCGATGAGATCATGGACACAGCCGAGAAGATAATGCGCCAGACAGTCGCCTTCATCGAGCTCACATGTCCTCGTTGAGCGTCAGCACCGCCATGAATGCCTCCTGCGGGATCTCGACGTTGCCCACCCGCTTCATGCGCTTCTTGCCCTCTTTCTGCTTCTCCAGCAGCTTGCGCTTGCGGGTGATGTCACCGCCGTAGCACTTCGCCAGCACGTTTTTGCGTAGCGCCTTCACCGTCTCGCGGGCGATGATCTTGCTGCCGATGGCCGCCTGAATCGGCACCTCGAAGAGCTGGCGCGGAATCAGCTCTTTCAGCCGCTCCACCAGTATGCGCCCCCGACTATTCGCCTCGTCTTTGTGGGTGATGAGCGAGAGCGCGTCCACCGGCTGGCCGTTGACGAGAATATCTAGCTTGACCAGGTCGGCGGCCTCGTAGCGCGCAAAGGTGTAATCGAGCGAGGCATAGCCCTGCGTCCGCGATTTCAGTTGATCGTAAAAGTCGATGATAAGGTCGCTGAGCGGAATCAAATACGTCAGGTGGACGCGGTCTTCTTCGATATACTTCATATCCTTGAAGACGCCGTGGCGCGTCTGTACCAGATCCATCAGCGTGCCGATATAGCGCGCCGGGGTGAAGATCGAGATATCCATCAGTGGCTCTTCGATCCGCGCGATTTCCGTCGGCGGCGGTAGCTCCGCCGGGTTATGGACCGTGACTACCTCGTCGTTTGTGCGCGTCACCACATACTCCACGCTTGGCGCCGTCGCCAGCAGATTGAGGTTGTATTCGCGCTCCAGCCTTTCCTGGATGATCTCCATGTGAAGCAGTCCCAGGAAGCCGCAGCGGAAGCCAAAGCCCAGCGCAACCGAGTTTTCCGGCTCGAAGACGAGTGAGGCGTCGTTGAGGCGCAGCCGCTCCAGCGCGTCACGCAGCAGCGGATAGTCATCGCCATCCACAGGAAAAAGTCCCGCGAAGACCATCGGCTTGGCGGGTCGGTAGCCAGCCAGCGCCTTGGTGGCGGGGCGGCTCGCCAGCGTGATCGTATCGCCCACCTGACAGTCTTTCACATTCTTGAAGCCCGTCGCGACGTAGCCGACCTCTCCGGCGGAAAGCGATTTGGAGGCGACGAGGTTCGGGCTGAAATAGCCCACCTCCAACACCTCGGCGGAGCTATGCGTCTGCATCATCAGCAGCCGGTCCGAGGCGGAGAGTCTGCCATCGACGACACGGACATAGGCGATGACACCTTTATAGGCGTCGTACTTGGAGTCGAAGACGAGCGCCCGCAGCGACCGATCATCCGAGCCATGCGGCGGCGGCACGCGCTGCACCACCGCTTCGAGAATATCCTGGGTGCCGATGCCCTCTTTGGCCGACGCCAGCACCACCTCTTCGCCCGGCAGGCCGATCACATCCTCGATCTCTTTGGTCACCTTTTCCGGCTCGGCGCTGGGCAGGTCGATCTTGTTGATGACGGGGATGAGCTCGAGGTTGGCCTCCAGCGCCAGATAGAGATTCGCCAGCGTCTGCGCCTCGATGCCCTGCGAGGCGTCCACCACCAGAATCGCGCCCTCACACGCCGCCAGACTGCGCGAGACCTCATAGGTGAAGTCGACGTGCCCCGGGGTGTCGATCAGGTTCAGCTCGTACTCCTGGCCGTCCCGCGCGGTGTACGTCATGCGCACTGCCTGCGCCTTGATAGTAATGCCTTTCTCGCGCTCGAGGTCCATCTGGTCGAGCACCTGTTCGGTCATCTCCCGCCGCGAGATGGCGCCCGTGTATTCCAGCAGCCGATCCGCAAGGGTGGACTTGCCATGGTCGATATGGGCGATGATACAGAAATTGCGGATGTGGCTCTGATCCATTAGTTTCATCTATCCTGACCGGACTGCCGGGCGGGGCAATCCCGACACAACCGGCGCACTCGTCATTGCTGACTCTTGATGAGACAGCCTACGCCATTATAACGCCCGCAACAGCTATTTCGCTGCCACATAGAGGTATTTGGAAAATCCGGCGCTGCCGCAGCGTATATCGTATTAGTACCTGCGGTGACGCCGCGATGCTGTCGCAGGTGGCATGGCACAGCGACCTGATACATCTGCGACACCTGTGCGCCGCCAGTTGAGAAGGGAGAAACCTATGGCGCTCAATCTCTACATGGTTGGCGTGACCACACAAAACATGAGCAAGTCCGTGGAGTTCTATCGTCGGCTTGGCCTGACCATTCCTGATGGGGAGGAAGGAAAACCCCATATTGAGGTCAAGATGCCGGGCGAGCTAACATTCTTCCTGAACGACCGGCCTATCGCCAGTGACAATCCAGAGCTCATAGGAACTCCAGCGGGCAGCTACTCGATGCTGCTGGAGTTTTATTTGAAGACCGAGGCCGCCGTAGAGGCAAAATACGAGGAACTCATCGCACAAGGGTACACCAGCTACCATACGCCGTTGAAAACGAACATCGGTATGCTCTTCGCTTTCGTCAATGACCCCGACGGCAACACCATCTTGCTTTCTGGCGACCTGGAAACAGACGATGCTGCTTCCAACGTATGATCGCGCCTCGATGGCAACCAGGCTCACGCGAGATGCCTGGCGGGAGCTACGCCTGTGTTTTGCTCGAGCGTGCGCGCAGCCAGGCGCACATCGCGCCGCTGAGCAGCGCGACCGCGCAACACAACATGCTCATCTGTATGATGACATTGCGGGAAAATTGCGCGCTTCTCAAAAATATGATGGCGCAGTCCGTCGTCGCCTGCGAGACGCCCGGCTGGAAGTAGAGCAACTGCGTCTCCGACGCGTCCTGATAAGGAGGAAGAACCAGGGTCAGGATGAATATCGCCGCCAATAGCATGATGGCCGCCAGCCCGTAGGCAAAGGCGACCGGGATGCGCGCACGCCAGGGCGCGACGGGCGCGACCACACGCCAGGCCCAAACGAGCGCGACTATAGCCGCCAGTGTCAACAAGAGCCAGCTTCCCGGCGTCTGGATGAGACTGGGCAGCGTCCAATCTGGCGTGGAAATCGTTGGACATGAATGTGGCATGTCCCCTCCATCCATTGTTGTGCCAGACACCTGGCGGGCGATATGCTGATTGCGGTTCGATGCGCCACTCTCGGTGAAGAGCGGCCAACCAGTCTCAGAGAATAATAGGGGCAGGCGACACGTGACCACAACAATCACGCTGCGACCGATGACAGAGGGCGAATACCAGCGCCTTCGGGGGACTATCTTCGAGGACTATGCCCGCGAGACAGCCAACGTGAGCAGTCTCTCGATGGAGGAGGGCCGACAAGCGGCGGCGCGCCAGTTCGAGCAGTTGCTTCCCGATGGCATGGCCAGCACGGGCCACTATTTCTGGCGCATCGTCAACGACAGTGGCGACGCCGTCGGCGACCTGTGGGTTCTGGTCGAGAGTGAGAAGGCACGGGCCTTCATCTATTTCATCGGTATCGATGAACAATATCGCGGACAGGGCTACAGCAGAGCGGCGATGCTAGCGCTAGAGACAACGGTGAAGCCCCTCGGCGCGCAGCATATCGACCTCAATGTCTTCGGCGACAATATCGTGGCGGTCCGCCTCTATGAGAGCCTGGGATATAAGCCAACTGCCATGAACATGCGCTGCCCTCCGAGCCTCCGTACGCTATATGAAAAACAGCCACCGCTTGCGCGTCTCTCTGGCACGTATGTATTCTACGGGACGCCTTTTACAGGTCTGCTGGCGTTTCGCCTGGGAGATCTTTTCAGCATGAGGAGGGATACATGCGCTCGGATGAGGCTCGGCGGAACTGGGAGCAGAACAGCCCACCCGGAGTATTACCGGCCAGCTCGGCATGGAAACGACGGCGCGCCGGGTTCTTCTCGGCTGTGCGGCTGGCGCTGCTGCGCGCATCACGCACTCGCTGGCTGCTGCTCGTCGTCGCGCTCGGCTTTATCGTCGCCGATGTGCTCATCTGCACCGTGCCGCTCTACAATACCCTCGTCTCTGACCTCCAGCTGCAGAACACCATAACCCGCGCTGATGTGGTCCAGCGCAATATGCAGGTGACCGTTCGTAGCACGGGCGTCAATCAGTCCGTCGGACAGAAGATCGCCAGCGCGGTGCAGAGCGACGCAGGTCAGTACCTTACGCACTTCACGACGCCGCATCCGACCGCCTATTTGACGAGTTCCACAGTCTTCATGTACCAGCATCTCGATCTCGCCAGGCGTACCATAAGCGGTGGCGCCGCCACAATACAGATGTACGCCTTCGATTATGCCGAGCTGCTTCCTTATCTGCATTTCATCAAAGGCGCGCCCCCACAGACGCCACCGCAGAAGTCCGCGGGCAAGCGGGTGCAGGTCATGATTACCCGCGAATTGGCGGACGCCCAGGATTTCACAGTGGGGCAATCGATTACGTTGGCGACGACCGGCGCGGGATTGAACGCCGACGTCCCGGGCACGATTACCGGCATCTTCGAGCCGATCAACGAGAATGATCCCTTTTGGAACGGCTTCACCTTCAAGGCCATCCAACCCACAAACGATTTCCAGCCCACCATCTATCCACTTTTCACGACGACCGACAGCTTCTACACAACCCTGTCGGGCGCGCAAACGGCGGACGACGGTACCGATTTCGGCATGACACAAAGCTGGATCTACCATACTAACCTGAACCGGATTACTACCGAGAATATGGCCGACGTCGCCAGCGATGTTGTCGGCTTCCGCAGCCGTCTCGAGGGGGACCTGGGGCACGCCTACGCCGTCGATACGTTCGGCGGCCTCGATAAAATCATCGCGGGCGTGCAGCGGCAATTACAGTTGATCGCGCTCCCACTCTACATGATCGCCGCCCAGATCGTCGGCCTCTCCCTGCTCTTTGTCGCCGCCATGGCCGCGCTGCTCATCGAACAGCAAAGTGAAGAGATCGCCACGCTCAAGAGCCGTGGCGCCAGCGGCGCCCAACTGCTGGGCATCTTTACCACCCAGAGCACCGTTCTTGGGCTGCTCGCCGCCTTGCTCGGGCCGTTTCTAGCGGTGGCGCTGGCGCTGCTCGTGATTCGCGCCTTCCTGCCAGACGGCGCTGCATCCCCTGACACTGGCGTCAATACGATTACCAGCGCCTACGTTTCACATATTGCCACGCCCTCGCTCGTCATCGTGCCTGCCCTCATCGGCGCGGTGCTGGGGATCGCGGTCGTCACCTTCTATGCGGTGCAGACGGCGCGCCTCGATATGCTCGCCTTTCGCCGTGAGATGGGCCGACCCTCACGCCAACCCTTCTGGAGTCGCGCCTACCTCGATGTTGGCCTGGCGCTGCTCTGTATCCTTGGCTATCTTGAGCTGGGGCGTTTCGGCAGCGCTCAGATCAGACTAGTCCTGGGGACCAACGCCAACAGCCCGCTCCTGCTCCTCACGCCCGCGCTGCTGCTGTTGGCGGGCGGCCTCTTGCTGCTGCGGCTGATTCCGCTCGCTTCCAGAGTCGGCGTGCGCTTCGCCAGCCGCGGGCGTGGCCTCACGACACTCCTCGCCTTCACTCAGATCGAGCGCACGCCCAACCGCTATACACGCATGGCGCTGCTGCTGGTGCTGGCAGTGGGACTGGGGCTGTTCGCTCTCAGCTTCGACGCCTCGCTGGAGCGGAGCATCCAGGACCGCACCGCCTATGCGGCTGGAGCTGACGTCCGCCTGATGGTCAAGCGACAAATCGACATGAGCCAGACCACGTCCTACGTGACCCATCTCAAGACCTTGCCTGGCGTGATAGACGCGACGCCGCTCTACCGCACGAATGGGAGAACGCCTGTCCTTCTGGGGGACCAGCCAGTAGATGTGCTGGGAGTGGATAGCACAAACTTTGCTGGGATTGCCGATGCGCGCTCGTGGCGCGCTGACTATGCGTCACAATCCTTGCCCGACCTGATGAGCCAGTTGGCCGCCCACCGCGTGCCCAATCCCGCAGCGCTGGACACCGCTACGCATCCACTCTGGGCCATCGTCAGCGAGACACTCGCCCAGCAGTTGCGGCTGCACGTCGGCGAGCGATTCCAACTAGGCAACACGCTAGAGCTGCTCAACCCACCAACGCTGGTCGTGAGTGCGATTGTGCGTGAGTTTCCCACGCTCTATCCCGCCGACGCTGCGGGAGGCTTCCTCGTGATGGACCTGCGCGACCTCGAATACGCGATCTCGGCGCAACCTGTTAATCACGGCAACGCGAACGTACAGGTTGGCCCCAACGAGTTCTGGCTGCGGACCACCAGTAGCGTGGCGGCGCAGCAGACGCTCCTGCAAGCGCTCACCCGCCAGCAGTCCGACATTGCCCTGGGTACCATCGAGACCTATCGTAGCGACCTACAACTGGCGCAGGACAACCCAGTCACGGCGGGCATGAGCGGGCTGCTGGTAATTGGCGCAGTCATCGCCGCGCTGCTGGCGGTGCTGGGGAGTCTGGTGCAGGCGATCATGGCGGCGCGCCAGCGCACCACGCAGTTTGCCATCTTCCGCACGCTCGGCATGGCCAATCGCCAGCTTGGCGCATTGCTCCTCGGGGAGCAGGCCTTCGTCTACCTCTTCGGCCTGCTTGGGGGAACACTCCTCGGGCTTATCCTGACAACTGCGATCACACCATTTTTAACCTACAGTGATAGCGCCGCAAACCCGAACACTATCGGCATACCGCCATTTATGCCGCAGACCAACTGGTCGGCGATTGGCCTCTTCTATGGCGCGCTCTTGGTGGCGTTTGTGCTGGCGCTGGTGATTGCGGCCCGCTATGCGGCGAGTATCGGTCTGGGCCGAGCGCTTCGGTTGGGCAAAGACTGAGAAGTGCTGACGGGAGCTACTCGATCAAGCCGCCGCCAAGCACCTCGTCGCCCTCCGCACCGCCATAGAAGACAGCGGCCTGCCCAGGCGTCACCGCGCGAATTGGCTGCTCCAGCGCCACCTCGGCGCGCCCATTGGGCAGCGGAGTGACGACGCCGCGCACTGGCTGTGCCTTGTAGCGCACTTTGACCTCGACGCGCACCGGGCCATCGGGCGGCGTATCGCGCGTCCAGGTCGTCTGGTGGACCATGAAGACATCGCGTTCTAGCGCGGCGGCTGGCCCGACGATGACAGCATTGCGCGCGCCATCCAGTTGCAGCACATGCAGCGGCTCGCGCGCGGCGATGCCCAGCCCCTTCCGTTGGCCAACGGTGTAGTTCGCCAGGCCGCTATGCGCGCCAAGCTGTCGCCCGGAGAGATCGAGAATCGGGCCGGACTCAGGCGCGGGCATGCCTCTCGCCTCGGCGTAGCGCCGGACGAAGCCGCGATAGTCGTTGGCGGCGACGAAGCAAATCTCCTGGCTTTCCGCCTTCGTCGCCACCGGCAGGCCGCGCTCCGCCGCCATCGCGCGCACCTCCGGCTTGGTGTATTCCCCCAGCGGGAAGAGCGCGTGGCTCAGTTGGTACTGCGAGAGCACGTGCAGCACGTACGACTGGTCCTTGGCGCTATCGCTGGCCCGGCGCAGGCGGCGCAGCCTCATCACCGGGTCATCATCCACGCGCACATAATGGCCCGTCGCCAGATAGTCAGCGCCAAGGGCGAGCGCGCGCTCCAGCAAAAGCGTGAAGCGGATCGTGCGGTTGCAGCGCAGGCAGGGGTTCGGCGTGCGCCCGGCGCGATACTCGTCGTAGAAGTAGTCCACAATCGTCTCGCGGAACGGCTCCTCGACGTTGATGACGTAGAACGGGATATCGAGCTGAGCGGCGACCCTACGCGCATCGCTCAGCGACTCGATGGAGCAGCAGGCATTTTCGCGCGCCGGGGCAGCATCATCCACGTCCTCGCCGTCCGCGGGTGGCTCGGCCCAGAGGCGCAGCATGATGCCGACGACATCATACCCCTGTTCTTTGAGCAGCGCCGCCGCCACCGAGCTATCGACGCCGCCGCTCATACCGACCACCACACGCGCCATAGGTTCGCCCGCTTTCCTGAGTCTCGCTGCCATTGGCCGCTATCGCGTCCGTGCTCCGCCACCCGTAATGCTGAAATTACCGACCATCCGACCTATTATATGACATGCTGCAAGCCGAGGCGCGCCAAACGTCGCCGAAGCGCCTACCTAACTCTGCGTCCATGTCATGTTAGAACGCAACCGTGACTCGCGCGTATTTGCTTCTGAAATCTGTCTTAGGAGAGAGGCGGGACAATCGTATGAGCAAGCCGTTGAGTGAGGCTCCAGTCACACAGCTAGGGCCAACAGATATGATGTCGGGCGAGATGCCAACCCGCATGGCACGGGAGTCCGAGCGCATCGGCCCAATCTTCCGCTGGCCAATGGTGGGCGGCCCGGATGCTGGCTTCGAGGTCGTCTTCCTTGTTGGCGCTGAGGCCAACAAAATGGTCTTCAACACGCAACGCGAGGTCTTCAGCCATGACGAAGGCTGGACACCCATCATTGGTGACCTGATGGGCCAGGGACTCCTCAACCAGGACAATCCCGCCTGGGTCCGCAGCCGCAAAATGTGGAACCCGGCCTTCACGACCGCATATATGGAGCGCTATATTCCACTCATCCAGCGTATCGTCGCCCAGCACACCGCCAACTGGGCCGAGCGCGGCCAGGTGGATGTCTTTCAGGAGGCCCGTGAGATTACCTTTCACGTCGCCGCTGGGGCACTCGCTGGCATCGATAGCAGCGACGAGGTCGAGCGGCTTCAGCGCCTCTTCTACGCCCTTCTCCCCCGCGTGCGCTTCGGCAATGACGAATCCGCCTATGAGGAGTACTATCGCGGCGCGCTCGCGGCTAAGGAAGAGTTGGATGCCATCCTGCTCCGGCTCATCGCCGACCGCCGCGCGATGCCCGAGGACCAGACACGCGACGTGCTTGGCATGATTGTCCATGCCCACGATGACCAGGGCCAATCACTCACCGACGACGAGGTGCTCGGCCACCTCTATATCCTGCTCGTCGCCGGACATGAGACTACCACCACTCTTGCCGCCTGGACGCTCTATCTGCTCGCAACCGAGCCGGAACAGCGCGCACGCGTCGAGGCCGAGTTGAACGCGCAGCTCGCTGGCTCCTCCGCCCCTCTCACCGTCGAGGCCGCCCGCAATCTGCACCGGCTTGATCTCTTCATCCGTGAGGCCGGACGCCTCCACTCCCCTGTCCAGAATGTCCCGCGCGGCGTGCTGCGGGATGTCGAGTTCGCTGGCTATACGATCCCGGTTGGCGCTCAGGTGCGCCTTTCGCTCGCGAGTTGCCATCGCATGTCTCAATACTTCGCCGACCCTGACAAATTCGACCCCGACCGCTTCGAGTCTCCCCGCGAGGAGGACCGCAAGACGCCGTACGCGCTCGTCACCTTCGGCGGCGGCCCGCGCCTCTGCATCGGCGTCAACTTCGCCAACATCGAGGTCAAAGCCATTACGACCGACGTTCTGCGCAAGTTCGAGCTGACGCCCGTCGGGTCCGAACGTCCCTACGAGTTCGGCTTCATCACCGAAGTCATACCCGGTGGTATTCCGATGCAGGTCAAGCCACGCGCGTAGCTCGGAAGGTACACGCGTCTCTATCCACCCGAGCCAAGCAGGGTTTCCTGTCGATCACCGTCACTCAGCGCTGCATAGAAATGATGTGTTCGATGCTCAGGCGCACGGTGAAGCGATCTGCCGCGCCCCTGCGCGACGCTTGCGCGAGCCATCGTTCAGCGGCCTCTGCGCCAAGATACCGGGTGGCAATCTGACGATAGAGCACTATGCCGCGCTCTGGGTCCTCGTCCATAGTCACTCGCCCACGCACTGTGAGGTAACGCGGACCCTCGGAGACACTTAGCGATGCCCAGGGATTCGACTGGAGATTACGGACTTTATACGATTTCGCTGGCGTTGAGACGAGGACGTCATCTCCGTCCAGCATGTACCAGACAAGCACCTGGGAAGGAATACCCTGGGGATTCACGGTGGCCAGCGTGCCAAAATGCACTTCCTCTAAGAAGGCGCGAACGGCAGTATTCAGAGATACAGGCATACAATATCGGCTCCTTCGCGCCACTTAGCGCCGGGGAATTGCCCTTCACAAGATGAAGCATGCTCTGTGAGAGCGTAAGGCAGTGCAGGTGTGTTGTCAACATGTGATGACGTCGACGCTGACCGTCACTTGGTCAATGCCATCTATGGCATAATGCATTCTACGTAGGTAAAATGGTGTAAGACGTGCATGCAAGATGTGAAGGAGTATTGCCATGGGCGAAGCATCCGCGCAACGAGCAACAGACGCGCGTATTCCTCTATGGATAGCCATTGTAGTGTTTATTGGAGCGGTCTTATTGCTCGTGGGAGCACTCGTGAGCAAGGTTGACCCAACGCTACTGACGAACAACAGTCCAATGACGGATGCGGCGCGAGTCTACGCCGACTATACGTTTGCCCGCGACCTTGCCCTGGCAGTGATGTTGCTATTTCTGCTCTTCGTGAGAGCCAGGCGGATGCTGGCGGGATTCATGGTACTGGTTACGTTAATCCAAGTCATTGACATCCTTGACGATCTCGCGCGCGGCACGTTTGTACTCATCCCAGGACTGCTCATATTCGCCATCCTATTCCTGATTGGCGCCTGGCAGTTGTTTGGGCGGCCACTCTGGCAGATGACTACCTGGCGTGATAGCTGAGCGAATCCGCAGACTCCTGGAGCCGACCGAACGTTCAATGGAGACCTGATTGTTCCCTGAAGAGATGAGTGAGGTGCAATGATGCAGCCTGCGGGACTTCGCGTTGAGGCGGCCCAGAATGTGGCGCGGCCTCGCTATCGGCCCATCGGTGAGTATGGCGTCATCGGCGATTGCCGTACCGCCGCGCTGATTGGGCCAGATGGCTCGATTGACTGGTGCTGCATGCCCCACTTCGACAGTCCCGCCATCTTCCTGCGCCTGCTCGACGCCGACAAAGGCGGTTACTTTCAGGTCTCTCCCACCATGGGATTCGCCAGTCAGATGGCCTACCTGCCCGCGACGAACATGCTACAGACGGTCTTCGACACCGGTACGGGCCAGCTTCGCCTGATCGATTGCATGCCGATTCGCTCCCGTCGGCCAAGCGCCGCGAACGTCGCATCCCAGGTGAACGCACGCCTGCTGCATCACGGGATGCACCGGCTCCATGCGGGCCTCGAACGCGAGATCGGCAATGATGTCGCCGCGGCGCACCGCATCCTGCGCATTGCCACCTGCCTCGAAGGCACGGTGGATGTCACCATCGCCCTGAAAGCTACCTTCGACTACGCCCGCGTCTCGCCGCAGGTGGAGGTGCTCTCGCTGACCGGAGGGATGGTCGGAGCGATCCTCTCAGCGGACGGACGCTATCTGGCGCTGGTGGTGCGCCCGCTGCCCCCCACCGCATCCGATGCCGCGGGTCCGCTCCGTCGCGACGATGATGCCCTCAGGTCAACGATCTCCCTGAAGGCTGGCGAGCGTGTGGCAATCAGCCTGAATTACGCCCGTACGCTGGGCGAGGCGCGCGCGCTGGCGCACCGGCTGACGACGCACGACGTGGACGCCGACGTGCGCGAGACGATGCAGTACTGGCATTCCTGGGCCGCCACCACTCGCTACGATGGCCCCTATCAGGAAGAGGTGCTGCGTTCGGCGCTGGCGCTGAAGCTCTGCACCTTCGAGCCGACCGGCGCCATCGTCGCTGCCCCCACCACCTCGCTGCCGGAGGGCATCGGTGGCGTGCGCAACTGGGACTATCGCTACACGTGGCTGCGCGATTCCTCCTTCACGCTCGACGCGCTCGGCCAGCTTGGCTATTACGGCGAGGCGCGCGACTACTTTCACTTCCTGCATGACCTCGATATCAAGCGTATCGATAACCTGCGCATCATGTATAGCATTCGCGGAGAATACGGTACCCACCTCGCCGAGGAGGAGCTGACGCACCTGGAAGGCTATCAAGGCTCGCAGCCGGTGCGCATCGGCAATGGCGCGGCCATGCAACGGCAGATGGATGTCTATGGCGAGGTGCTCGCCGCGGCGTATAGCTATCTGCGCCAGGCGGGCTATCGCCATGGCCACCGCATCCACGAGCCGACACGAGACCTGCGCACGATGGCGGAGCTGATCGCGGACTACGTCGCCAATCACTGGCACGAGATGGACCGTGGCATCTGGGAGGTGCGCGGTATGCCGCGCGCCTTCGTCTACTCGCGGGCGATGTGCTGGGTCGCGCTCGACCGCGCCTGCAGGCTGGCAGACCGTCATGGTCACGAGCGCCACAGCCCGCGCTGGGGCGAGCAGGGCGCGGCCATCAGAGAAGAGATCGAGCAGAATGGCTACAACGAAGAGATTCACGCATACACCCAGGCCTACGGAGACCGGGTGCTCGACTCCGCCAACCTGCGCCTGGCGCTCTCAGGATTCCAGCAGGCAGGCGAGCGCCAGATGCGCGACACCATCCTGACGACCGCCCAGCGGCTCGCTGGTGATGGCGGCCTGCTCTACCGCTACCGTCCGTTTGATGAGGCCGAGCAGACGCAGGGCCAGAAACCGCACGACCTCTCTTCAATCGATGGCCTGCCCGGAGGCGAGGGCGCATTTCTGGCATGCACGTGGTGGCTCGTCTGCGACCTCTGCCGGATGGGCGAGATCGAAGAGGCACAGCGCCGTATGGAGCACCTGTTAACGTTCGCCAGCCCGCTCGGCCTCTATTCCGAAGAGGTGGATCCGGCGACAGGAGCGCTACTGGGCAACTATCCCCAGGCGTTCACCCACATCGGTCTGATCAACAGCGCCGTCAGCCTCCAGCGCGCCCAGGAGGGCCGCCCTATCGACGACCAGGATATCCAGCCCGCCACATAGGGGTCGCTATTCGCTCTGCTGCTCGGCGAGCCAGCGCCGCACCGTCGCGGCGGCGTCCGCGGTTTCTGGCGTGGCTGGAAGTGAGGTATCCGAGCTGGACGCTGGCTGGCCATAGCGGGCCTGCTCGTAGGCATGGGTTAGCTCGGCCATCGCCCCCGCTACCACCGGTGGCGCAGCCGTGCCGGGGTGCAGTGGATCCTCGCTGGCGAGACGGCGCTGATATTCGCGCGGTGTCTCGGCGGGTCGGCGGGCGTGCCCTGTGTCGGCGGCGAGCGCCAGCGTATCGCGATAGGCCCGGCGCACGCTCCCCTCGGCGAGATCATCCGTCGTGGGCGCGTCCTCGGCGGACTGGCGGCGGAAAGCGCCGAAGAAGCGGCGAAGCTGGCCGCCAAGAATCTCGCGGGCATCGAGCATCGTGCGCTCCTCGGTAAACGCACGTATCTGGCGCACCTGGGTGAAGCGGCTCAAAATGCGCGCCAGCACCACCAGCGCGACGACGATGACCAGTATCGCGGCCCCCCAGCGCAGCGCCGTCACCCATTCCGCCGGAAGCAGACTTGTCGGGACTGTGTTGTGCGCTGGCGGGGTGCAGGTAGCGCCAGGCGTGGCGACGCCGCCCGCGGGAACGGTGGGCTGACAGGGCGGCGCCGTGGGCAGTGTCAGCGGCTTCGGCGGGCCGAGCCGGTGAAAATAGTCTGCCAGCCACTCGATGGGCTTGTTCAGAATCAGGTAGAGGAGGAAGAAGATGGGTGTGAGGAGAAAGACGATGCCGTCAAGCAGACCATTGGCGATATTGCCCGCGGCGATGGCAAGCACACGCACCGAATCACGCGAGATGAGCGTTGCCAGCAGCAGCGCCAGCAACGAGAGGCCAAGGCTCAGGCCCACACTGGCCGCCAGCCATGCCCGCGTAAAGACCGGTGGCATCTCCAGGGGCTGATTGCCGCGATAGGCGCTGCGCATCTCGTAGGAGGCATCGCGCGCCTGCGCCAGCGTGAGCCCCATCGTCCCCGCAAAGAGCAGCAACGCCAGCAGCAATACGAGATAGCTCGCCGCCAACGGGCGCGCCGCACCCTGAATGGCTGCCGCGCCCGCCAGCGCCGCGATGGTCACGCCAAGCGCCACGACGAAGCGAACGTACATCCGGCCACGAGTCAGACGCCCGCGACCCAGCAGCAGTCCGCGCCACCACAGCCAGATGATCAGCAGCGCGAGCGCCACCAGCCCGCTGGTATCGCCACCACTGACGAGCACAGATCGAGCGGACGGCGAGAGCCAGTAGGTGGCGAGCAGCGAGAGCGTCCCCAGCCCCGCCACCGCGAATGTCAGCAGCAGCGTATTCCGACGCCTGCGTTGCGGGTCGTCGTCGGTACCATGGATGAACAGGATAGCGAGCCAGTGGATGCCAAAGACCAGCAGCCACATCCACCAGAAGGGCATCACGGCGCCGTTGGGGTCGCCAGAATCATACGCCGCTAGCAGCAGCAGCCAGCAGAAGATTGGCAGCGTTTCCAGCACGCAGGCGGACGCAACCACCAGTATTCCAGCCAGGCGCTCGACCCGTGGCTGGGCGGGCGGACGAGCGTTGGTCGGCAGTGACGCGAGACGTCTCATGGCAGCGCCTCCAGACTGGCGCGCGGATGGCTGGCGGCGCCTTCTGGCGTGGCATCGGGCGCATCAGGCGGCAACGGCTGCCCCTCGGCGTCCAGCCCACGCTCGGCCAGCGCCTCCCGTGTCAGCTCATGCCACTTCGCCGACCCTCCCAGGCGCAGCGAAGGCAGCCGACGGGTCACGAGCGGCGTATCGCCCGTGAGCAGCAGCGTCACGCTATGCCCAGCCGACCGCAGCCGACTGAACACTTCCACACCCTCACCACCAAGCGCCTGGGCTGCGCCAACGTAGACGACTGTACTGCCATAGGGCAATCGAGGTATTTCCTCGACGACGATATCATTGATGGGGCGAGGCACGAACGCCACCAGCCGCGCCAGCGCGTCCATCAGGCGGAGTTGCTGGCCGCTATCGCTGGCGGGCGCGATACGCAGCCGACCGGCGGAGCGCCGCGCGGTGATGGCTCGCACACCGCCGATGGTCACTCCCGAATCAGCCGACTGGCTCGATGCGCCCAATTCACCATCCACGCTTGCCTGCGGACGCCAGACGAGATCATCGTGCGCCTGCATCGTGCCGTTGGCGCACAGCCCTACCGCGTACCCTTGCTCCAGTCCCCAGGAGGCCACCGAGGCCGCCGCGCTGATCGCCAGCTCGCTCAGGTCGTGATCCACGCCGACGAACTGCCCGTGGCCAAAGAGGCGGTCGTCGCGACCAAAGGTGCGCAGATCGAGGAAAATGGTCAGCGTGTGGTGCGCCGACGGCTCGAAGACTTTGGTATGCAGCGAGCCGGTGCGCGCGGTCGCCTTCCAGTGGATGTGGCGGGGATCGTCGCCCACGGTATAGTCGCGCACTCCCGCCACCCGGAGCGGATCGGCGAGCAGGCGCCGTGTCGTTGTGAGATCGCCGAAGGGGGCACGCGCGGGCAGCCCGAACCGTTCGAGCGGCATCACCAGTGGATGCACCAACAGATACGCTGGCTGCTCGATCACTTGCTGGCGATTCAGCACGCCGAGCGGATCGCCACTCTGCAGCAGCATCGGGCCGAAGGTATATGCTCCCCGCTCCAGGATGCGCATCTGGTAGCGGCGCGTCACCCTCTGCATCGCCCAGAGCGAGAACGCATTGGTCAGCGTGGCGCGTCCCGTCTTAAAGCTTGGACGCACCACGGCGCTGATGATGCGACAATCCTCGGGCACATCGTCTTCGAGGTCGAGGCGTGGCAGCGGCAGGATCTTGCGGTTCTCGATGGTTATGGTAAACGCGATTTCGTCGCCGATCCGCGAGCGATCCAGCCCCAGGTGGCGGCGTACGATCACTTCGCTGAGGCAGAAGCGATACCAGATCTCGGGGATAGCGCCGAGCAGGATCACAGCCAGCCCTGAGACGAAGAGGATTTCGTCGCGCAGCGCCAGGCTGACGAGCATCAGCAGCGCGCCCACCAGATACCAGGGCCGCCGCGAGAGGATATTTTCATCGTTGGCGTAGCGTCGTAGCTGTCTGCGCAGCCGTTCGCCACGGCGGCGACTGCGGTCGAGATCCCTGTTAACGTAGAACATCACTGTCTCTCTACCCTGGCAACTCTGACGACTCTGGCATCACGGCCTGCTCAGCGGCTGTCTATCTGGACGCCCGACGCGGATGGATTCTTTCAATTGAGTTTTCAACCGCATTCTCATCTGGATGCGCGAGACTATGAGTACGCTTGAGGCTGACACGGATACGATAGCATGGAACATGAACGGGCGCTATCAACGTCGTATCAGCATAGAGCGTTCCCATGCGGCGCGCCGCTAGTCAGGCACGGTTGCGCCGGTACGTACAATGGTGATTGAATGTGCTGTATCGCGAGAAGGCAGAAGCGCCGCGATACCCTACGGGCAGAGAGACCGAACAACATGATGACTCACCAGCAGAAGAGCGCCATGCCCGATACAACCGATACAACCGATACAACCGATACAACCGATGCGAGCGACGCGACCGACGCGACCGACGCGACCGACGCGACCGACGCGATTGAAAGCACGCCACCAGCTATGCCGCTGACGACACGTGGCATTTCCGTGGTGCTGCCCGCGCATAACGAGGAGGCCGTGCTCGCCGAGACGCTCGACAAGTGCGTGGCGGCTCTGAGCGAGATCGCGCCCGACTACGAAATCATCGTGGTGGATGACGGCTCATCTGACCAGACCGGGAAGATCGCCGAGGAGTACGCCGCGGCCAACCCCCATATCCGTGTCGTCCACAACCGACCCCAGCGCGGTTATGGCGGCGCGCTGATCGCCGGATTCAACGCGATGACGAAGCCACTCGCCTTCTTCATGGATGCCGACGGCCAGTTCGATATCCGCGACCTCGCGCTACTGCTACCGCTCCGCGAGCAGGGGCGCCGCGCGGTGCTAGGCTACCGGCTGCACCGACAGGACTCGCCGCTACGCAAGGTCAACGCCTGGGGCTGGAAGCTGCTCGTCTCGAAACTCTTTGATCTGCATGTGCGCGACGTGGATTGCGCGTTCAAGCTCTACGATACCTCGCTCGTCCGCGCGGTGGACGTGACGGCGGAGGGCGCGATGGTCAACACGGAGATGCTGGTGAAGCTGACGCGGATGGGCGTGCCCTTCGTGGAGGTGCCGGTGCGCCACTATCCCCGCGTCCACGGCCAGGCGAGCGGCGCGAACCTGCGGGTAATCGTCCACGCCTTCCGCGAGCTTTTCCGCCTCCATAGCAAACTGCGCAACTGGCACGCCGAGATTCCGCCAGAAGAATAGCGCTCAATCAGCTTCCCGCTGGCGCTGGCTCGCCGCCTGGATCAAGCCGCATCTGAGCCTGCCGGACGGCCTCCACCAGCTCGTCGATGTCGAAGGGTTTCGGGACGATTGGCACTTCGAGTTCGTCAATCGCCTCTTCGCAGTCCTCGACCGTCTTCGCGGGACTGGCCGACATCATGATGAAGGTGTGACGCTCGCGCAGGTCTTCATCTTGCGCCACGATTTCCAGCAGGTCGCAGCCATCGAGCGCGGGCAGGCGATAATCGAGAATGACGATCAGCCGCCCAACGCTGGCGTCGAGTATTTGCTTTCCCTCAAGGCCAGTGGCCGCCTCGATCACACTGTATCCCTCATCGGTGAGCAGATCGCGTACGATGTCACGGATCCCCTCGTCGTCTTCAATCACACATACTGTGGCAATCGCCATTCGTCACCAACTTCCTTCTAGGTGTTCGGCCCATGGATCCACACCATCCACCAGGCTCATCTCAGCCATGTATTAGTAACGCAATAGGCATGCCAAAGCGCTGAACCAGGGGTCAGCCCAGGCGGCAACGAGCGCGAGGAGGGTCACCGCGCGAAGAAGCGCTGGGTGAACGTCGCGATGAAGGTGATCTCGATCAGCAGCCCCAGCACCGCCTCACCCGCCGCCAGGATGGTCAGCGGATTGTGCAGGCTCACCGCCTCACCGGGAGCGAAGCCACGCCCGTGAAACGACGTGACGCTGAAGATGAGCGCATCCACCGGCGAGAGCGCCGGAGAGACGCTCTCGCGCAAGACAAAGTAGAGAGCGGCGAAGGCGACGATCACCAGCAGATAGGTGATGAAGCTGCGCATTGGCTTGTAGCCATAGCCAGAGATGAGGTCGAGCAGCCACGAGCCACTGGCCCGTAGATAGTGGCGCTGCTGGCGGAGCACGCGCCGCTGGAGCGCCTGCGAGCGGTAGGCGAAACGCGCGGCGGCATCGCTCACCCCCTGCTCGCGCAGCACGACGGCGAGCTGCTGATACGTGCGGGCGGCGGCCTCCCATCTGTGCGGCATAATCGCAGACTTCCGTCCATGCTCGGCGGGGATGAATTGCTCCTGGATCTCGTCGCCCAGACGCGGTGTCTGCGACCAGTCGATCTGGGTCAGCGATGCGCCATTCCAGGCGATATCGCGCAGGCGCGTCCGGGCGTCCAGCCGAATATCGCCCAGCAGCGTCGCGGCGTTCATCCGGGCATGAGTTAGCACGGCGCCGCGCAGGTCGCAGCGGGCGAATCCAGCGCCGTGGAGCGTGGCAAAGACCAGCCGCGCGTCCGCGAGATTCGCCTCACGCAGATGCGCGCCGGTCAGGTTGGCCCAGATGAGGTTCGCGCCGGAGAGGTCGGCGTAGCCCAGGTCCGCGCCAGTGAGATCGCTATCGACGAGGTCAATGCCGCGCAGGTTGGCGCGCACCAGATTCGCGCCGGTCAGATTAGCCCGCCGCAGCACCATGCCCGAGAGATCGATCTCCGCCATCCACGCGCCGCTGAAGTTCACGCACTCGACCGTCCGGCCCTGCGGAATCAGCTCATATTTGACGATATATTCGGATTCCTGGCCCGACCAGCCATGTTCGGCCATGATCCACTCGACCTCACCGCGAGTGTGAATCCGCACGCGCTGGTAGGGCGTCCGGCCCGTCGCGATGTTGGCAGCGGACGCCGCCCGTAGCTCCGCCTGCCGCTCCGCCGCTGGCGCGTCGCCGACCTCCGTAACGCCCAAGACATCCTGCTCACTCACTGGCGCTTTCCTCCCTGCTCTATTGTTTCGCCGTGCCGCCAGCTTCATTCTATGCGAACCGGTCAACGGGCGAAGAAGCGCTGGGTGAAAGTCGCGATGAAAGTAATCTCGATCAACAGCCCAATAATCGCCTCGACAGCGGCAAAAACGGTCAATGGATTGGTGAGGGCGACATTCTCACCAGGGGCAAACCCGCGCCCATGAAACGAGGTGATGCTGAAAATGACGGCGCCCAGCGGATCGAGCGGCGGACTGACATGGTTGCCCAGCAGGTAGTATGCGAGGGCAAAGGCCCCAACGACAAGGAGATAGACGATGAAGCTCCGTAGCGGCTTGTAGCCGTAGCCGGAGATGAGATCAAGCAGCCATGAGCCGCTGGCGCGGAGATAATGACGCTGCCGCCAGAAGACGCTACGCTGCAGTGAGTGAGCACGATAGGCAAAGCGGTCCGCCTCTTCGTGCAGTCCCTGGCCGCGCAGCACCGCGGAGACCTGACGATTGGCGCGTACAGCCGACGGATACTCGCCTAATGCGCCCGACCACGGCTTCTTTATCGTGCCATACCGAGCAGTGTACTCTTCGCCGAGCATGCGTACCGGCGACCACTCTACCGCCGAGAGTATCGCGCCATTCCAGAGGACATCGGCAAGCTGTGGGCTTACACCCCTGGCATTGGCCAGGACGATATGGTTGAGGATTGTGCTGCTATCAAAGACCGCGCGCCCAATATCCGCCAGTTGCTCTGCCTCAAAATGCGCCCGGTAGAGATCTGCCGACTCCAGATGAGCCGATGACAGATCGGCCCCATCGAGTCGCCCAAACGTGAGGACACTTCCTTCCAGATGAGCGAATCGCAGATTGGTGCCAATCAGGCGTATGGCAGCGGCATGGAACTGATCCATCGTCGTACCGAGGAACTCGTCGCCAGCCAGCCCACCACGCAGACGGCTGAGGGGAAGTAAGCTTAGGTTCACACTGCTGAGATCAGCCCCACGCAGGTCTAACCCGCTACGCTTGTGATGTGCCGGGTCATCCCATTCCACAGGTCCTGTCTGCCCGCCGCTTTCGTGCGTCGCCAGCAGCCACTCGACGTCGGCGCGGGTCAGTGTGATGCTGCCATGTTCCTCCCGGAATGGATATATGCCCTTCGCGATGTTAGGCGCGATAGCCCGCCGTTCCGCCAGATATGCGCGTCGCGCCTCGCTGATCTCCGGCTCGATGCGCCAGGGCTGGTCGTGTTCCCTCATCCAGAACTCGTTCCAGGTACCATAGTCGTCAGGGGATTGTGCATCGTCCATAGCATCCCTCCACAGTGCCTCGCCGCTATATCGTCTGGCGCGCATCTCGCTGCCAGCTTCATTCTATGTGAGCGCGTCAACGGGCAAAGTTGATGTAAGGCGCGCACGCTGCGTTGTAACCTGACGGCGTATAGCCAGTGGCTGATAGCTACTCGCGCCAATGCGCCAGAGCGCAGGCTGCGAACGACGAAGCACACCACAAAAGGGGAGGGAGTAAGCACATGGGATTCTTCGATAAGCTCAAGGACAAGGCCAAGGGTGTCGCCGGTGATGCGCTTCAGGCCGCCGTCGAGACCGCACAGGACAAGGTCAAGGACGCGGTGGCCGATAAGGTGACGGACGTGACGCAGCAGGCGGTGGGTGGCGCGCTCTCCCACGTCGGCGCTACGCCGGATAGCGCCGCGGCGAACGTGGCTCAGACTGCCACCAGCGCCGCCGTCGAGACCGGCGTGAACGTCGCCGCCGATGCCGCCACCTCCACAGGCGACGAAGAAAAGTAAGGCCTTTCGCTGAGCGGATGGCAAACCGAGCATATTCATCTGCTATCCGCTCAGTTACGTCACATTCTCATCAATGCCACGTTTACCTAGCGAAGAACCGCTGGGTAAACGTGGCAATGAAGGTGATCTCGATCAGCAGCCCAATGATAGCCTCGCCTGCCGAGAATGGGTGTCTCACGCCGAGGAGTTAAGCCCTTACCTCAGACCCCTGCCCATCTACATGGGTTTTGATGGATCGGGCCAAGACGGTTGCAGATAACGATAAGCCTGCTGTCCAGGTCGTGTGGTTGGCCCCCACAAACTGAACACCAGAGATGGAACGCCTGGAACCAGTATGCTGCCCACGAAGCTGCCAAGCAGAACTCCAGTAAGCCATCCCCATCTGTGTAACCGTGCAGCTGCTATCGTTGCATACACGGCGCTCCCTATAAGGGTAATAAGACTAGCAAGTAAAGCTATGGTTGACGTTACGTCAATGACGGCATCGGTTTTCCATAAAGACGTGCTTCCATCGGGACCAGGAATGAAAATTAGCACGAGAAACAGGACCCAGATAACCTGTCCAAGCAATGCGAATATGGTAAGCTTGGGATAGCTGGGACTAAAGCGCCACCATGCTTGCTGCAGACGGAGTTGCCCTGTAGTAGCATTCGTGTAGGGATAGGGCGTCGGCTGGCTTGGCCAAGTCGCAACAACATTTGGTACCTGAGATGATGCATCGATGTCGGGTGCAGGATAAGACGTCGACTGTACTGGAAAGTATGCCTGTGGATAACTATTAACCTGCTGGCCACGATGCGTAGTCGGACCCCACAAACCGAAGACAAGGGGCGCAATACCCGCTACAAGTATGCTACCCACTATGGTACCCAGAAGAACGCCAATAAGCCAACCCCAACTTTGCAACCGCCCAGCTGCTATCAACGCATATAGTGCGCACCCTGAGATGGCAGTAGCGCCAACAACGAATGTTATGATTGTCCCCGCAGATGTAGCTAGGTCAACCTCATACAGGTACGTGCTCCCGTTAGGACTGCGAAGCGATATTAGCACGAGAAACAGAACCCAGATAACCTGTCCAAGCAACGCGAATATGGTGAGCTTGGGATAGCTGGGACTAAAGCGCCACCATGCTTGCTGCAGACGGAATGGCTTGTGAGAAGCAGTTGTAGACGGCATCATTGGGCCATGAACGAGCGGGGCCGACGGTGTAGGTGCGGGCGGATTGGGCAACGGCTGGCTCGGCCAACTTGTAGCGGGATGTAGAACCGAGGGCGGTTCACCTACGCCGGTTGACTGATAAGGCGCCGGTTGTATGAGAGGGTCAGCCTTTGGGGACGTCTTTGTTCGGCTCTTCCGATACTGTTGAACAAAGCCAAAGATAGTAATCGTGCCGGTAATAATAGTGATGATGGTTGCCAAGAGCGTAAGCGGAAGCAACAGATCAGACACATCCTGCCTCCTTGTCTACTGCTTCAAATTCTGACTGCTTGCGCAACAAATATACCAAAGCTCTACAGTTGAGTCAACGCATGATGGCGCGCGCCACAACTCGATCTAATTTGAGGCTGTCATCATGTATATTGGCTGCCCAGCACGTTGAAGGACATCGCACGGCATTCGCGTGTGAACGTTCAATATAGCGACCACACTCTACGCCTCTTTAACTGGCACGTCAATCGGGTAATTTTGGCGTTCCATGGCTAATTGCTCGGGTCGAATCGGGACATTTTGCCCGGAAGCGCTGTTTGAGCTATCTCTGATTCATCACCATTCGCTAGACGAACTCCTTCTGTTCCAGGTGTCATTTCTGTCAGAATGTGGTACAATGGCGCATGAATCCCCGAAGTTGGGTTGACGCTGGAGCCGTTTACATGCTGTCGAAAAACCGGATACTGAGAGGCTGCAAACCCGCATAATTTGCGGAAGACCAGGGCGGCTGCTGGAATTGGCAGACAGGACGGACTTAGGATCCGTTGGGGAAACCCGTGGGAGTTCGAGTCTCCCGCCGCTCACCACCTGGCGCCGCGGCATGCGGGCGGCCAGCGCACGGGCGGGGTATTGACGTACCCCGCCTTTGCCATGCCTGTCCATAGGCGATGAGATATCGCACCGTATCCCGGCGAGGAATAGATCAAGAGAGGCGCCGCTTCTCTTCTGGAGGAACACCGTGAAAGTGACCGTAGAGCAGGGGACAGACAGCGAGGCCGTCCTGAACGTCGAACTGGAGTGGGACGAGCTCGAAAAAGCCTCAGATCGCGCCTATAAGAAGTTGGCGCAGCAATATAACGTCCCGGGCTTCCGCCGGGGCAAGGCTCCCCGCTCGATGATCGAGCGCATGCTGGGCAAAGACACCATCTATCAGGAGGGGCTGGAAGAACTGGTCGACCAGAGCTACCGGCAGGCCATCCGCGAGAACGGCATCCAGCCGATTGCCCGCCCCACCGTCGACGCGCCGCCCATCGAATACGGCCAGCCCTACACCTTCACCGCGCGCGTGCCCGTCCTCACGCCCGTCACCCTCGGCGACTACAAGGCGATCCGCGTCGAGCAGCCGCCCATCGAGGTGAGCGACCAGGAGATCGACGACATCGTCGAGCGCATCCGGCAGGATCAGGCGATCAAGACACCGGTCGAGCGCGCAGCGCAGCTGGGCGACTTCGTCACCATGGACCTGAAGCTGACCGCCGGCGAGAAAGAGGTCAGCAACCTGCACGATAACGAGTTCGAGCTGACCATCGAGCGTCCCGGCATCTTCGCGGGGATGGACGACGAGATCATCGGCATGAAGGAGGGTGAGTCGAAGCAGTTTACGACCACCATCCCTGAAGACTACTCGAACCCTGAGCTTGCCGGAAAGGAAGCGCAGTACGACGTCAAGCTGCTGGGCGTGAAGGTGCGCGAGCTGCCCGAGGTGGACGACGAGCTCGCCAAGGCGTCGGGCGACTTCGAGAACGTCGAGCAGTTGCGCGAAGCCATCCGCCAGCAGCTGCTGGTGCAGAAGATCAACGATGCCCGCCGTAGCCTGCGCGACGAGGTGGTAAAGAAAGCCGTCGAGGGCGCGACCGTCGAGCCGCATCAGGTGCTGGTGGATGACGAGATTCACGCGATGGAGCACGAGACCGAGCGCATGCTCGCGCAGAGCCGCCTCTCTCTCCAGCAGTATCTCAAGATCATGCAGAAGAGTCACGAGGAGTATCACCAGGAACTCGAGCCAGAGGCGCGCGAGCGGGTCAAGCGCGACCTGGTGCTCAACGCCATCGCCGACGCCGAGGAGATCACCGCCAGCCAGGACGAGGTTTCTCAGTGGCTCGATAACCTCAACGCCATCAGCGGCGACAAGCCCATCCGCATGAGCCAGCTCACCGCCAACCAGTTGGCTAATATCGATGGCCGCATCCGCCGCGACAAGGCGCTGGCCCGGCTGATCGAGATCGCCACCGAGGGGCGCGGCGATATCGTGCTGCCCGACCTCTCCGAGTTCGCCCAGGCGGAAGACGCCGACGACGAGGATGAATCCGAGGCGGTCGAGCGCGGCGCGGTAGCCGCTACCACCGCTGGGGCGGAGATCGACGGCAAAGCTGACACGGAGGCGGAAGCCGAGGCAAAAGCCAATGCCGTGGCGGAGGCCGAGGAGGAATCCGAGGCGGCTGAAGACGCCGACGTTCTGGCCAGCGCAAAAGCGAGCACGCCAGAAAGTACCGGCGATACAGAGGTACCAGAAAACGAAAGTTAGTTCCGGAGAAGTGGGTTTTCCGGGGTATACTGGCACTACCCGTTTCACACAATTGGTTGCGTCTCTTACGAGCGACACGGTAATGTGCATCGTACGTTATAATTGGTGATACCTGTCGTTCATTCGACGGTGAGCATGAGCATGTGACAGATACCAGACACGTGCTCGCCAACCGTCACAGGTCACGGTGGCAGTGGCATCTCGTCCCTACGCCAAAACCACGGAGGAACTTCTCCGTAGTTAGTGTGGGAGGGACTCCAAACAGTCCAGGTCGGTTTCCGCATTGCGTGGCATGTGTTGTAGCATAATGGCATATCACAGGCGTATCATAGTGTAGCTATTGTGGCATAACACGTGCGGGTGCAAGATGAAATCGGCCACAGTCCGGTGGCTCAGTGACCGTCGGGCAACGAGGGGATGGTGTTACCGTGGCAAATATGAAGGGGACACGTATGACCTACCGATGCTCCTTCTGCGGCAAGAGCCAGGATCAGGTGCAACGTCTGATCGCTGGGCCGGGCGGCGTCTATATCTGCGACGAATGCGTCGAGCTATGCCGCGAAATCATCGAGGAGGAACAGTCCTCAACGAAGCCACGTGTCACCACGGGCAAAATTCCTACTCCGCGCAAGATCAATGAGCAACTGAATCAATATGTCATTGGCCAGGATCGCGCTAAGAAGGCGCTTTCTGTCGCCGTTTATAACCATTACAAGCGTATCAATTCCGCCATGCAGATCGATGATGTCGAGCTTGGCAAGAGCAACATCCTGCTGATTGGCCCGACCGGCTGCGGCAAGACCTATCTGGCGCAGACGCTGGCCAAGATCCTCGATGTCCCTTTCTGTATCGCCGATGCGACCGCGCTCACCGAGGCGGGCTATGTCGGTGAAGATGTCGAGAATATTCTGCTGCGACTGATTCAGATCGCCGATTTTGACGTGGCGCGCGCCGAGCGTGGCATCGTCTACGTGGACGAAATTGACAAGATCGCGCGCAAAGCCGATAATCCTTCGATTACCCGCGATGTCTCTGGCGAAGGTGTGCAGCAGGCGCTCCTCAAGATTATTGAGGGCACTGTCGCGAACGTTCCACCGCAGGGCGGACGCAAGCATCCTCACCAGGATTTCATTCAGATCAATACCCAGAACATCCTGTTCATCTGCGGCGGCGCCTTCGAGGGTCTGGATAAGATCGTCGAAAAGCGTCTGGGCAGCCACAAGACGATGGGCTTCAAGGCCGCGCCAGAAGAGACGCCGGAGATGAGCAACGAGGCGCTGGCACAGTTGAATCCGGACGATTTGCTCAAGTTTGGGCTGATTCCCGAATTCGTCGGGCGTCTGCCGATCACCGTCTCGCTCGATAATCTCGACCGCGACGCGCTCGTTCGCATTTTGACCGAGCCAAAGAACGCGATCATCAAGCAGTATCAGAAGTTGATGCACCTG
>DATBIB010000106.1:0-11605 GCA_036557205.1 Ktedonobacterales bacterium
GCGCACATTTGCTGCAATCATCGCCATCTCGGCGGTCTTCATTGCCTTCGCAGCGATCCCTACTCGAGTGTCACAGGCTGCCCATGCGTCTGCAAACTACGCGTCCACCGTCCTCGCCGATGGGCCGGTGAGCTATTGGCGGCTGGGCGAACAGTCGGGCACAACTGTCCTCGATAGTGGCACGGGCGCCAACAATGGCACATTCACTGGTGGCTACACATTGGGGGGCGCTGGGGCCATTGCATCGGACACAAATACCGCCGTTGGGTTGAATGGCTCAACTGGATACGTCAGTGTGCCAGATAATCCAAACCTTGATTTGACCGGCAATATGACGCTCGAGATGTGGGCCAAGCCGGGCTTGCTTAATGGAACGACGCAGACGGTATTGCAAAAGGGAACGAGCGCCAGTTCCGCTGGTACGGGATGGCAATATCGCATCAGCATCAACAGTGCGAACCACTGGAAGGGCATTATCTTTGTCGGGACCACCAGCTACGAAATCGTCGACAACACCGATACACTGAGCACGTCGCGTTGGGATTACCTGGTGTTGGTGCGAAGTGGCTCGACGCTCACCTTCTATGTCAACGGCCAAAGCGTCGGCAGTATAGCCGTCTCTGGCGCCACCAATACGACCACAGGCATGCTGGCCTTTGGTCGAGCGGGCGGCTACTCGAACTACTATCTCAATGGCAGTGTCGATGAGGTCGCCATCTACAGCGCCGCTCTCACCGTCAGCCAAATCCAAAACCACTTCACTGTCGCGACCACCATGGATGGAGGGCCGACCCCGACTCCAACTGGAACACCAACGCCAACGGTATCGCCAACACCGACAGCAACGGTCAACCCGAACGATCCCATCATCATGGCTGCTGGGGATATTGCGTGCGACGCAAACAGCAAAGCCAATAACGGTGGCAACGGTACGAGCACTGAATGCCAGGAGAAGTGGACCGCCGCTCAACTTGCTGGCGCCAGTGCTGTGCTCCCCCTGGGCGACAACCAATATGACTGCGGCACGCTGACACAGTTCCAGCAGTCGTATGACCCCACCTGGGGGCAGCAGAAGGCCATCATCTATCCAGCGGTCGGGAACCACGAATATAAGACGACCTGCGGCAATCAAGCGGGCGCGGGTGGCTATTACAGATACTTTGGGGCGGCGGCCTCGCCGCTCGACACCAATTGCATCGTCAGCTGCAAGGGCTACTACTCCTACGATCTCGGCGCCTGGCACCTCATCGTCCTCAATAGCGAGTGCTCCCAAGTCGGTGGCTGCCAGGCAGGCAGCCCTCAGGAGCAGTGGCTGCAGGCCGATCTGGCGGCGCATCCCGCCGCCTGCACGTTGGCCTACTGGCACCGCCCGTACTACACCTCTGGATGGAGTGTTGGCGACGCCGAGATGCGCGACATCTGGGCGGACCTGTACAACGCCAACGCCGATCTGGTGCTCAACGGGCACGACCATGATTACGAGCGCTTCCGGCCGCAAGGTGTCAACGCCAACTATGACAGCGCCCGCGGGATAGTGGAGATCATCGTGGGGACAGGTGGAGACAGTCACGGCGGCTTCAATGGGACGGCAGCCAATAGCGTCATCCGCGATGGCACGACCTATGGCGTGCTGACGTTGACCCTGCACGCGAACTCGTATAACTGGCAATTCCAGCAAGATGGCCACAGCGGCGCGTTCGCCGACTCCGGCGCGGCGACGTGCCACTAACCACTCGACGCCTGCGTGCGAGTGCGAACCGTTGTAACGCTCATGACGACTGAAGGGAACTAGTGTCATGCCACTGCGCAGACGGATATCACTGATTGCACAGCGCATGCGCCTCGGGCGCCTCCCAGATGGCGTGCGGAACGTCCGTGTTCTGGGTCCGCTGGCTGTGGCGCTGGCCATTATCGCAGCCGGGGCCATCCTGCTGGGGGCCATGGCGCAGCAGCGTTCGAGCACAGGCGTCAACGCTGGCGCCGCAAAGGCCGCATCTATGCAGATTGCGCGCGCCGATGCTCACAGCGAGACCCTCTATAACGGCGGAGACCTGGAGCTCAACATGGCCATCACACAGACGCAGAACGACTGCCAGGCTCCGCTCAACAATGGGGTCTGCCTCCGGTACAGCGTCGTGCTGGACGAGCAGCCGGTTATGGTGGGCTATGGGGTAGTTCCGCTGAGAACGGTGCATGTGACGCCGTCCGGTATCACGATCACGGTTGACACGAGCAAGGTTCCGGGCTTCGTCAACGTCGTTGGCTCAGGTGGCATGATCGTGATGAACTGGAAGACGTCCTCTTCCATGGCCAAAGCCAACGTTCCATACAAAGCCGCGGCGCAAGGGAGCATCGGACGCTACAGCCTCCCAAGCAATAGTGTGAGCAGTGGCGCCACCGCTAAAGCACCTGCTGACGCCAATAGCGGCGTCATCGCCACAATTATCATGCGCTAGGGTGGCAAGTGCAATGCAATCCCAGCTTTGACGCGCGCAGCTGCGCGTTGGGTGGCCGCCACACCTGGCTACACGGGCACCGACACTAAAGAAAGCCTTGGCGCGCGGCTGACTGGGAACAAGCACACGCACAAGCAGCGGAGGACCGCCGCGCCGCCGACCGGGCGACAATGGTGGTCGTGGACGTCGCTCCGCCCTTGACTGTCTCATGTGCCATTTTCAGAGAAGCGACGGTATACAGAGGAGCGGCGCACTCGGCGTAACTGGCAACAGTTAGCGCGCTACCTAACGGCAAGCAAGATGCCATCATCGAGGTTACGCCAGATTACGCCAACCTCTTGAAAACCAGCGTCTCGTAAGGCGGCTTCATGGACCTCGGCGATAGGGGACTCGCGCTCCACGAACTGAGTTGCCTTCTCCGTAGTGTCGGTGAGTGTTGACGGCTCTGACCCATCCTTCGTTGGCTCTGCCAACCCATTCGTCCCGTGGCGGGTCTCCGAGACGCTGGCGAAGCGCCGCTCACGTTCCACTACCAGCGATTCGACGCCCGGCTCCCGCGCGAACGCCGCCCACCATGCGCGCCAATCCTCTTCCTGGGCTGACCCATTCTGCTCGCCGAACACCTGCGCGCGCCGCCGCGTGACATAGGCCTCGGCCAGCTTGCGAAACGTCGGTAGATGGGGCGGATAGGACATGTGATCGCCATTGAGCACGATCCCACCTGGCCGCACGAGCGCGCCAAGTTGACCATAGAGGCGGGTGAGTGGCCCCGCGTCAAGCCAATGGAGGGCCGTCGTGGACAGGACGGCATCCACTTGCGTTTCACCCAGTTGCGTGATCCAGTTTGGATCACGCAGGTCCGCCTCCACCCAGCGCAGCCGGCCCTCCATATTGCCAAGCGCTCCGCGCCCCAGGGCAAGCAAAGCCGGATCATAGTCCACTGCGATAGACTGCGCCTGCGGGAAGCGTGCAAGGAGGCGCTGACTGATGGCGCCTGGTCCACACGCCAGGTCCAGCGCTACAAATTGGTCGCCAATTATCTCCGCGACCACATCGAGCATGATCGAGAACCGTTCTTCGCGAAACGGGAGATAGGCCGTCTGCATCGCATCCCAGCGAACAATCCAGTGTGTCCAGTCCACCTGTTGTGTGCTCTCTGCTGTCATCTCTGTGCCTCCTGTTTCACGCGCTCTTGGCGATACTCGGTGTATCCTCTGGCCCTTCATCGCTGTAGTCTATGGCCTCGCGTTGTGTGCCCTGCCCGCGGCGCGACGCGACACCCTCGATACGCTGGGCAATCACGACGAGGAGGTACGCGCCGAAGGCGAGCGCGCTGATGACAAAGCTGACAGGGTAAGGCGTGTAAAAGGCCACCGCAATGCCAATCCAGGTGAAGAGCAATGCGAGCGCCGCCGAGAACGTCAGCGCACGGTAGGGTCGGCGGATGAGGCGCTGCGCAATGGCGGGTGGCGTCACCAAGAGCGAGAAGAGCAGCAGCGCGCCGACCACTTGCACCGACTCTGCCACAGCGACCGCGAGCAAGGTGAGAAAGACCACGCCGAGCGCGCGCACCGGCACACCACGCGCCGACGCCATGTCTGGATCGAGCGAAGCAAAGAGGAGTGGACGCGCGATGGCAAGCAGAAGCAAGACAGCTCCCAATCCAATGCCCGCTGCAAGAATGGCTTGGGAAGCTTGGACGCTGAAGATGGAGCCAAAGAGCACATTGACCCCAACGGCGCTGTTCGACGCGCTGGCATGCGCGGTATAGAGGCTCAACAAGAGGACCCCGACACCCAAGACCCACGCCAGCACCGTGCCCACCGCCACATCGCGCGCGCGCGCTCGCTGCCCCAGCGCGCCCATTCCCAAGGCGGCGAGGATCGTCAGGCCAAAGACGCCAACAAGGAGGGGCAGGCCGAGCACAACGGCGCCCAGCGCTCCAGCAAACGTGAGGTGGGAGAGCGCGTCGCTGGCGAAGGTGAGCTGGCGCAGCACGACGAAGTAGCCAATCAATCCCGCCACCAGCGCCACCACCGTGCCCGCCAGAAAGGCGGTGCGCATGAAGTCATAGGCCAGCATGTCGCGCGCATCTTGTAGGAGATTCCATGAGAACGGCGGGAGCACGGTTGCGAGCGTGGCCGCAGCGGTCAGGTGTGTCATTGCCCCACCCTTTCGAGACTGGCCAGCGCTTCTGCAGGCGTCCCGTCTGCGCCGCCCCTGCGGCTGTTGCGCCCCACCGCGCTCACGCCCAGACGCGCAAGGCGTACGACAACGTAGGTGACGAAGGCGCACGATGTGATGAAGAAACCAACGGGGTAGGGAGTGTAATAGGCGATAGTCAGACCAACCCAGGTAAAGACCAACGCCAGCGCAACAGAGAACGCGATCGCTCGCCCTGGACGAGTGGTGAGCTGCTGCGCGGTCGCGCCTGGAGTGACCAGCAGCGAAAAGATGAGCAGCACCCCGACCACTTGCACCGCCTGGGCGACGGCGAAGGCGAGGAGCGCAAGAAACACATAACTCAGCGCTCGCACGGGCACGCCCCGTGCGCCTGCTACGAGTGGATCGAGCGAGGCAAAGAGCAGCGGGCGACCAACGAATACCAGCGCCACGAGCGCGATGCCTGTGGTGATCGCAATCACGGTGATATCGCGCTCACTGACGCCCAAGGCGGCGCCAAAGAGAATGGCGTAGACGCCTCCCGCATAGGAAGAGCTCAGTCGCTCAAACAGCAGCCCCAAACCAAGGCTGAACGCGAGCACGGTGCCAACCGCGATATCCTGTCGCCACTGCCCACTTCCTGATCCCTCGCCTGCTCGTTCGGACAGCCAACCGATGCCGAGCGCAGCGGCGAGCCCGAACACCAGCAGGCCCACGACGGGAGGCTGGCCAATCAGCGCCGCGCCAGCCGCGCCAGCGAACCCGACGTTAGCGAGAGTATGCCCGGCGAAGCTCTGCCTCCGCAGCACCATGAAGTAGCCGAGCGCGCCCGCTACCACGGCGACAAGCGTTCCGGCGAGAAACGCGTGTTGCATGAAGGGATAATGAAACAGATCGGTGAGGTCGGCGAAGAGGTCCCAGGTCGGTCCGACCCCAGCGCTGGTCTCAACGAGCTGAGGTGGCATGGTAGCTCACCTCCTCTGGCTGACCCACCACGATAACGCGCCCGTCGCTGGTGCGCAGCACCTCGATGTTCGCGCCATAGAGCCGCGAGAGCGTCTCTGAGGTGATGACGTCTGTGGGTGTCCCAAGCACGGCATGACCGCCCGCGAGATAGAGGACGCGGTCGAGATAGGGCAAGATGGGGTTCACGTCGTGCGCGACGAGCAGGACCGTGATGCCTTGTTCCCGGCTGATGCGCTGGATGAGCGCCGAGACCGCCTGCTGATTGCGCAGATCCAGGCTATCAAAGGGTTCATCCAACAGTAGGATCTGCGGCCGCGGCGCCAGCGCTTGCGCGATGAGCAGCCGCTGCTGCTCGCCCCCCGAAAGCTCGCCGATGGGCCGATCCGCATAGGTCGCCGCACCCACCAGCTCGATCACCTCCTGCAGCCGTCGCTCCTCCTCGCGTCCGCGCTCACCATGCCATGCACGGCTCAGCAGAGGAAGCGGAACGCCCCAGCGCGCGCCATCGAGCCCCAGGCGCACGATGTCGCGTCCACGCACACGCACATCAGCGTCGAAGGCGCGACGCTGGGGAAGGTAACCAATCGCACGATTGCCACGCCGCACAGGGCCGCCAAGCACGCTGATCCGTCCTGAGCTGAGCGGTAGCAAGCCAATGAGCGCCTTGAGCAGAGTGGATTTGCCCGCGCCGTTGGGACCGAGCACGGCGATGAACTCGCCAGCGTGGACCGACAGCGAGACATCCCGCCAAATGACGCGTCCCCCCACACGAACACTCGCCTGCTCCAGCGTGATGATGTCTGATCCACTTTCTGGGGCGAACGGCGCAGCAGTAGACCCGGCTGTGTCCAGGTCGGTTGACGTGGACGCCGCATCGAGATCCATTGAGGGGCTGTTCATACAAGACTCCTTGTAATATCGCTACGAATGCTGCTGCGCCACATCGGTTCCACTGCAAGACCTGCGCTTGCGGCGCCGTATGGGCGTTCTCCTATGCGGCGTTCGCATCTTCGAGCGCCTGGAGGAGGTACTGGAGTTGGGCGTCCTGCCACTCCTGGAACGAGACGTTGGCCGGATCCAGCGTCTCAGTGACGTTCACGACCGGGATACCGGCGGCGATGGCCTTTTGGCGGATCCCATCGGTGTCGGGAGTGCTGTTCTGCCGGTTAAAGACGAGCACCTTGATCTGCTTCTTGGCGATCTGGTCTTCAAAGGTCGCCTTGTCCGCTGGCGAGATATCCTCTCCCTCGGAGACTGCCTTCATGAACGCTGGTGGCGTCGTCAGGTTTAATTCCGTGGCCGCCGCCATATCGACGAAGATGCTTTCGGTCGAGCCGATGGGCTGGCCGGTGTACTTCGCCTTGATGCTGGCGATGAGATCGTTGTAGGTCTTCAAGTTGATGGTCTTGAACGTGGCATTCTGCTGGTCAAAGGAGGCGGCGTCACTGGCGTCCAGCGCCTTGAGGTCGGCGGTGATCTGGTCAGCAGTCTTGAGCACGAAGGTGGGGTTGTACCAAAGGTGCGGGTTGTCACCGGCTTTGCGCCCCACGAGATCGCCAATGTTGAGCACCTTGCGGCCAGCCACGGGGTTGGCGTCGAGTAGTTTGTTCAGCCAGGGATCATACCCAGCGCCATTGACGATGACGTACTCCGCGTCGGCGATCAATCGGGCGTCGGCAGGTGTCGCCTCGTAATCGTGGGGGTCGGTGTCCGGACTCGTGATGATGCTCTTCACATCCACCTGCGCGCCGCCCACCTGCGCGGCAATGCTTCCCCAGAAGTTCTCTGCGGCGACAATGTGGACCACACCGCTCGCATCGCCATTCGTCGCGCTGCCGCCACAGCCCGCGAGTGGAAGAATCAAGAGCGCCAATCCGAGGATGGTTGTGAGAAGGAATCCATGCCATCGAAAGGCAAAGAACTGACGTGCCGGCGCCATGTGCGCTCCTCTACTGCACTATGCCGCGATCAGTCGAACCGTCGCGGTGCACACACATTTGTGATACGATGTATCATGTAGAAGAGGATACCAGACGCAGGGCAGCGATGTCAATGATACAGCATATCAAAATTGGGGATCAGTGATGAGCAGCGTCGCTGATCTGAGGAAGGGAATGACCAGGCAGTGGTAACAGCAGAGACCATTCGCGCAGCGTTCGAACGCATGGGAGCGCGCAACACGCGCCCGCGCCGTCTCATCGCGGACTGGCTCGCACGCCTGGCCGATGAGGAGCGCGACTTTGCCACCGACGAGCTGTGGCACGACCTTCAACAGGAGGATCTGCGGATCGGCCGCGCCACCGTCTTTCGTGCGGTGGACGACCTGGTCGCGGAAGGCGTGTTGGATCGTGTCGAGTTTGGCGACGGGACACATCGCTATCGGGTGTGTGGCGCAGCGACAGAACGACGTCATCACCATCATCTCACCTGTGTGCAGTGTCGCCGCGTTGTGGAGATAGATGCTTGTCTCTCACCAGAGACGCTTGCTGCGATTGCCTCCACCGCCGATTTTTCGCTCGAGCGGCACTCGCTTGAGCTCTTTGGGCGCTGCGCAGCATGTCGCGCCGCTGGGAAGGGAGAACGCAGCGTACACGAGTGACAGGTACTTCGTGACGCTAGCCGTTTCATCTACTCTAGCGCGTCTACGCGCTAGCCGCAGGTAGTCTAGGGCTCCAGGCGCACTTGGATCAGGCCCTGCGCACATCAATGAGCTGCATTCAATGCCTGGTTCATCCGGCGTGGAACACCCCAGAACAAGAGGCAGGCCTCTCGCTCATTGCAAGTGACGGTCATTCTGACGGCAACGCGCGGCGCCTTTCAGCGATCCAGCGCGACACAAGTGGGGCAAGAAGCGCCAATTCAAGGGAGTCCATGGACCAATTGCGACTGTATGCGACAATAATGTCCCCAAGCCCATCGTAGCAGCTCGTGGAAACGTCGGGGACCATATGAGCGAGCGCCAGATGACCGGTGCAATTGTTTTATTACTTGGCGCCGCTGCGCTGCACATCAGTACAGGCGTGGCCTGGACGCTCTCACGCCTCTCCTACACAAGGCGCGTTGACGGCGTCGATTTCATAACGGTCGTCGCGATCCTGCTGTTCCTGCTGTTCCTGGTGGGCATCGTGCTCTGCTACTTTGGCGTGAGCAATCTCGTGGAGGGCAGCGTCTGAAGGCGCTCTTTCCGGCTCCGCCCGAGCTAGTCTGGTGGCTTGTCGTTCGCGGCCACCGCTTCTGCACGCTCCCTGCGCTCGGCGAGAAGCTTCATGTAACGCAGCCTGCCAATAAGGTGCGTAATGTCGTCGTCCGGGTGGTGAAAGCTCAAGCCGAAAGAGGTGTGCAGCATTTTCATCATCTGCGTGACGTGCTTCGCCTGCGTGTGAGAGAACGTCAGGGCATCGATGACGGCCTCGATCTGCTCAGAGAGCTTCGCATCCATTGGAGCGCCTTGCCGCACTTTTGGCCTGCCTGCGAGTATTCCGCAGCATTGCTACATTGCTCTTACGCCAAGTCTACAGCAGACTGCGTGTAGGCGCTCTGCGGGAATTCCCGTAGTTCTTGGTTGGAACGGGCCGTAGGTGCGCTTCGGCTGTAGCAAAAAGAGCGATCGGGCCGCGTGCCTCCTTGCGCCGGCCCGGTCTGGTGTTCGTTATGATAGTCGTGTTTGCGCTGACAATCGCTAAAAGCAGGCGCCCGCTGCATGGCGCAACATAGCGAACACCCTGACCCTCCAAGCGTATGGGACGCGCTTCGGGCTGCAAACAGTCTAGCATATGTGTTGGCTGGCCTGCATGCGAGCGCTTTTTGATGTGTCCTCACTCAGGAAAAGGAGGCCTGATTTCGCCCATTACCCCTTCAGTCCTGGGTGCATACAGTGCAATCTTCAGAGGTCCTGCACGTCGCTTGACGGCCCTCTTCCAGCAAGTTTATACTGAAGTACCATTCACCTCACATTGCTGTGGGGCACAATTGAGGCATGTTGGAGCGCCGGGAAGCCTGGTCGGCACCCGGCGCTTTTGTGTGCGCTGGGGAGGTATCGCAATAGAAGACACATGAGCGAGGAGGCGATATGTTCGGCGAAGACGCTGGGGCAGGCCTCCTCTTGCTCCTGCTCATCACCATCGCCTGTGTGGCGGCGGTCGTCCACTTTATCCGCATCCCCTATACCGTCGCGCTGGTGGTGGCGGGGTTGGCGCTCGCCTTGCTGCCCGGCACGCCTCGCCTCGCTATCACCCCTGACGTCATTCTCTTTCTCTTCCTCCCCATTCTGCTTTTCTATGGCGCCTATCACCTGAACGTCCGCGACCTGCGCGTCACCCTCAAACCGGTGACCCTGCTCGCCCTGCCTGGCGTCGTCGCCACCGCTGGGCTGGTGGGACTGGCGCTACATTTCGCCGTGGGACTATCGTGGACCAGCGCGCTGCTCTTTGGCACGATTGTGGCGGCGACCGATCCGGTGGCGGTGCTCTCGATCTTCGGCGAGATGGGCGCGCCACGTCGCCTCTCCACCATCGTGACGGGCGAGAGCCTCTTCAACGATGGCACGGCGCTCGTCTTCTACGGCGCGGTGCTGGGCGTCGCAACGAGCAACGCCTTCGACGCTGGCGCAACCGTCGAGCGCTTCGCCATTGCGGTGCTCGGTGGGTTGGCGCTCGGTGTCGCGGTTGGTATGCTGGGCACGGCGCTCCTACGTAACATCGACAATGCCCTTTTGGAGACGGTCATCACCCTCATCATGGCGTATGGGGGCTTTCTCCTCGCCGACCGCCTCGGCGCGTCAGGTCCCTTGGAGACCGTCGCCGCTGGCATTTTCTTGGGGTACACGGGCAAGAGCGCGATGTCGGCGACGACGCGGCTGGAGAGCAGCGCCACCTGGGAGTTCTTCGACTTCCTGGCCAACTCGCTGCTCTTTCTTATCATGGGGCTGTCTGTGCGTCCCTTGAGTGAGGCGACATTGAGCCAGATGGGGACTGGCCTCCTGTGGCCGCTCGGGATCGCTATCATGGCGGTGGTGGTCTCACGCGTCCTCGTCGTCTGGGGCGTCGGCGGGCTGCTGAGACTGGTGAAGGATGGGTATCCACGCCGCTGGGACGTGGTGCTCGTCTGGGCAGGGCTGCGTGGCGCGGTAGCGCTGGCGGCGGCGTTGAGCCTGCCGATGGGGTTGCCAAACCGCGATTTGTTGTTGACCATGACGCTGGGGATCGTGCTCTTCACGCTCGTGGGCCAGGGGCTGACGATGCGCCCGCTGCTGACGTGGCTGGGCATTGTGGGCAAGGATACGTCGCGGCGCGAGATCGATCTGGCGGTGGGGCGCTTGCAGGTGACGCAGGCGGCGGCGCGGGAGGTGGGTGCGCTGCAAGAGACCGGCGCGTTGGATCCAGTAGTCGCAGAGCGACTCATTGCGGGATATGCGGCGCGGCGTGAGGAGATCCGGCAGACGCTGGCCGCGGCGTATGGGGGCAGCGAGGCATGGGAGCGACGGGAAGAACGCGCGGCGGCGCGGCACCTCTTACAGGTGCAGCGGGAGGCGGCGCGTGCCGCCGCGGCGCAGGGGCAGATCGCCGAGAAGACGCTGGAGGTATTGCTCGCGGAGATCGATCGCGATCTGGCGCGCGTCGAGCAGGAGATCCAAGCTGATGGCGAGGCGTGACAGTAAGCGGCAGGCATGGCGGGCAGGTCTTCAATGCGCTCATATGCGCAGGTGAGGAGGCAAGACCATGTATGTACGCCCGCAACGAATGACAGTCGCCGAACTGTTGGGACGATATGCGCAGGGCGAACTGGACTTCCCTGGCGCGCATATTGACCACGCGGATTTGCGCCATGTGCATCTAGACAGCGTGAATCTGTGCGGCGCGCGGCTGGCAGGCGCCGATGCACGAGGCATCCTCCTCACCGGGGCCTATCTGAGTTTCATCAACCTCTATGGAGCCAATCTGGAGTCCGCAGATCTGAGGCAAAGTGATCTCGGCTATGCGGATCTGCGCTACGCTGACCTCACCGGCGCGGATCTGCGCGGC
>DATBIB010000107.1:0-33350 GCA_036557205.1 Ktedonobacterales bacterium
GTACTCTACCAAAGCGCGGCGCAGACCTCCGCAGAGAGAGCCGCGCCTAGCGCAGAAGCACCGCAGAACCCGCGCACGTTTCGCCTCCGCACATGTCCACCAACGCCAGACACCGCCGGAAGGAGCGCCCAGTGGCCACCTTTGATCCGCGCTACACAGACGAGCTACCGGAGATCGCCGATCTTGTCATCATCGGCGGCGGCATCATCGGCGCAGCGACCGCCTATTGTGCGGTACGGGCGGGGTTACGCCCCATCGTACTCGAAAAGCAGGCGATGCCAGGCACTCTTACGACGCCTAAGGCTACCGGAGCTTTTCGCGCGCAGTTCGACAATCCCGAAGAGATGGCGCTGGTGCGTGAGGGCATCGACTTCTACGCCAACTTCGCCGAGCGCACCAGTCTGGATGGCTACGACCTCGGCATCCACCAGCAGGGCTATCTCTGGCTCGCCACGACGCCAGAGACGGCGCGACGCCAGCGCGAGCTGGTGGACGAGCAGCACGGCTGGGGGCTGGATGACGTCGAGCTGCTGGATGGCGACGAAGTGCGGCGGCGTTTCCCCTATGTGAGCGAGGAGGTTGTGGGCGCGCGCTTTCGTGCGGGCGATGGCTGGCTAGATGTGCGCCGACTGCTGATGGGCTACGTCCGCGCCAGTCAGGCGCCCATCGTGCTGGAAACGACCGTCACCGGGATCAAGGTCGCGGGCGGGCGCGTGCAGGGCGTGCGAACGAACCGGGGAACGGTCGCCACCGAACGTGTGGTGATCGCCGCGGGACCGTTCTCGGCGGAGGTCGGGCGGCTGGCGGGTCTCGCTCTGCCGATCACCTGCGTCCGGCGGCAGCGGCTGATTCTGCCGGAGACGCCTGAGGCGCCACAGGACGCGCCAATGACCATAGACGAGGAGACGGGGGCGCACTGGCGTCCCTGGCATTCCGGCGCGCACCTGATGTGGACGACGCCCACTGAGCCAGCCACCCCGCCGACGGAAGACGTGCCGACCAGCCTCGCCTTCGCCTATGGCCTGCTCAACCCCGCCAGCGAACACGCCGTCGCACGCATCAGCCCATTCTGGCGCGATGTCTGGCTGCGCAACACGGCCCACTGGCTGCTCGTCGCGGGGCAATACTCCTACACACCCGACCACCGCCCGCTGCTCGGCGCGACGCCAATAGACGGCCTCTACGTCAATTGTGGCTATAGCGGCCACGGCATCATGGGCAGCGCGGGCGGCAGCCGCCTGACAGTGGACGTTATCTCCGGAGCCGTCGCCAGCGCCGACAACCCCTTCCGGCTGGACCGCCCGTTCGCCGAGCGCGCGCTCGACGTGCTGTAGTGCGGTCGGTTGAAACCGCGCCTGAACAGCCTCGCTCCGCCACAAACGCTCCTGCGCGGGTTCCTCCAGAATCGCCCGTCAAGAATCCTGCTGGGTCGCCTCTGGCTCCCCTCCCTTTTAGGGGAGGGGCTGGGGGAGCGGTCTGTGGATGACGGCTTAGCACGCGGGCAGGAACTGGTTGGTAAACGCCGCGCTATAGTCCGGCGCTTTGGTGATTGCGTTGCCGTTGGCGTCCTGAATCGCGTGGTGGTTGAACATGAAGCGCGGATAGTTCGTCCACGAGGCCAGCGTCTGCGCGCCCCAGCACTTCTCGCCCGGCGCATAGAGCGGGCTGAGATACGCCTGGCTCTTATAGACCAGTTGCGGGTCGTCGAAGCTGCCCTTCGGCGCGCCGTCAATCAGCAGCTTGGCCGCGTCGTCCGGGTGCTGGATGGCATATTCGTAGCCCTCGGCGGTGGCCTTCATAAAGCGCTTGATGACATCGGGATGCTGCTGGATAAGCTGCTGGTTCGTGATAATCACCGGCGACGAATAGTCGGGGATGCAGTAGTCCGGCAGCGGGAAGACGTTGAGCGCAACGCCCTGCACCTGGGCCTCGATGCCCTCCCAGCCCATGTAGACCCAGGCGAAATCGAACTGCCCGCTCTTGAGCGCCGCGATGGGGTCAAGCTGGGTCGTGACATTCTGGAAGTTCGTGCTGGGCGCGCCCGCGCAACTGAGCATCTGGGAGATAACCGGCTGCTCGTACGCCCCTCCGAAGCCTGCATAGCGCTTGCCCGCCAGCTTGGCGACACTATCCAGCCCGGAACTTTTGAGCGTGATGAGCGCCGAGGTGTTATGCTCGATGATCGCGCCCACCGAGACAATTGGCACATCCTGCGCCCGGAACGTCGTCACCGATTCGGGGAAGCTGATGCCGAACTCCGCTTTGCCCGCGCCGACAAGCTGTTCGGGATAGACGCTGCTCGAATAAGGTGTCAGCGTCAGATCAATGCCATTCTGCCGGTAATAGCCCTTCTGCATCGCCACATAGATGCCGGTGTGGTTGGTGTTCGGCGTCCAGTCGAGGGCAAGCGAGACCTTGGCCACCGGCCCGTCATACGACGACGTAGTGGTCTGCCCGATGCAGCCCGCCAGCAGAGGCAGCGCCGCCAGCAGGAGCAGTCCCAGCATGCGGTGACCTGATTTGATGTGCCGCAAACGTGCGAATGATGCCATGAATGAAGAACTCCTTCGATGGCCAGCCAACCTGGCCCATATCATATCCCGTCACCCCTCATACTTCACGGCGGCGTTGCAGGTAATACCACGGCAGCGCCAGCCGCTCGACAATCGCCACCGAAGCGAAGAGCGCGATGCTGAGCAGCGCGGTGACGACGATGGCCCCCAGCACCCCCGCCGTCGCGAACGAGTGCTGCTTGAGCTGCATGTAGAAGCCCAGGCCTGCGCTCGCCCCGACGTACTCGCCGAAGATCGCGCCGATGACGCTATAGGTGATGGCGATGCGCACGCCCGAGAAGAGCGATGGCAGTGCGCCTGGCAGTCGCACCGACCAGAAGATGCGCACCGGCCCCGCGCCGAACGCGCGAAACAGACGAATAAGCTCCGGATCGGCGGAGCGCAGCCCATCCGCCAGCGCGACGACAATCGGGAAGAAGCAGACCAGCAGCACGACAATAGATTTCGAGACCAGACCGAAGCCGAACCAGAGCACCAGCAGCGGCGCCAGCGTGATGATCGGGATCGTCTGCGACGCCACCAGCAGCGGATAGATCGCCCGCCTCAGCCATGGCGAGAAGTCGATCAGCGTACCAAAGACGACACCAGCCGCCAGCGCCAGCGCGAAGCCGATCAGCGTCTCTTGCAACGTCACCAGCGTCTGCTGCCAGAGAATATCGCGCTGGCCCACCAGCACACCCCAGACGGCGAGCGGCGTCGGCAGGATCTGCGCGTCGATGTCCGGCTGGCTGGCGTACCACTGCCAGAGCAGCACGAGCGCCGCCAGCAGCACGAGCGCGGGAAGCGTGTCTGCCACGGTGAGACGCGAGACACGCCCCCAGCGAACTAAAGGCCACATCGAGAGAATGGGCGCCTCTACGGTATCCGTGGCGCTGTCTGGAGCGCGCTCAGTAGCATCCTGGGAGTCATGCAGCGTCTTCATACTGCGCCTCCCGACACCGCGCTCGTTTCGGTGTCGAGCAGCGAGGCCAGCAGCTCCGCCTTGATCGCGACAATCTCCCGGCGGGCGAGCATCTCCAGCCGACGCGGCCGCTCCAGCGGCACGGCGCGCTGCAGGCGGACGGTTCCCGGACGCGGTGAGAGCACATAGATACGGTCGGCGAGGAGCAGCGCCTCGTCCAGGTCATGGGTGACGAGCAGACACGTCGCGCCCAGTCGCTCCCAGAGGTCGGCGAGCCAGCGCTGCAAGCTGGTGCGGGTGAGGGCGTCCAGTGCGCCAAACGGCTCATCCAGCAGCAAGAGATCGTGGGCCGCCAGGACGGTGCGGGCGAAGGCGACGCGCTGGCGCATGCCGCCGCTGAGCGTGGCGGGCCAGGCGCGCTCGAATCCCGCCAGCCCAAACTCCTCGAAGAGCGCGCGAGCGCGGGTCGTCGCCTCAGTCCGCGATACGCCCTGCGCCTGGAGTCCGGCTATCGCGTTGCCGAGCGCGGTGCGCCAGGGCAGCAGCAGATCGCGCTGTGGCATGTAGCCCGCCCGCCCGAGCAGCCGCGCATGGGTGTCGCCACGCAGTGCGACCGCGCCGGAGGTCGGCGTCTCCAGCCCGGCGAAGATCGAGAGCAGCGTCGTCTTGCCGGAGCCACTCGGCCCCACCAGCGCGACGAACTCGCCCTCATCCACATGCAGCGAGACACGCTGAAGAGTGAGAAGATCCGCGCCGCCGACGCGGTAGCGCATGGTGACCTCGCGCGCCTCCAACAGGGGTGTTCCCATCTCTCGGCCTCCAACCATTGCCCACACTCTGGCCCCCCTCCCGTTTAGGGGAGAGGGACGTTGGCCACGTATCGGACGAAAGCTGGGGCGCGCGCATGCACACACATGCACACAAATGCACAGAAAAAGGGACGCCGACGTATCATGCCAGCGTCCCCATCGTGCGAAGCGTTTATTCGCTCCCTGCGCTGGCATTACCCAGATCAGGTTCCGTCGGTCGGTGGCGGATTGTGCCACCCTCTCAGCCTGGCGCCCCAAGCTCCCGTTGCGGTCATTCAGTATTCGGTTGTCACTAAGAGATGTACCATGTTTGCCCAATGGCGTCAAGCCAACGCACTGATAACTAGAACATAGATTCAAGTTATCCACCATCTCTGTGGATATGGGCTCTCAAATGTGGAAATCCTGTTCTAAATGAATCGTATGACATGAATCGTATGACGCGGCACTCTGGTTTCCAGAGCAGAGAGTCTGCGAAAGAATAGCAGACTATCTCAAACTCACCCATGGGTCGTGTTACAATAGGCGGGTCGTGTTCATCCCGATACCCCACATCCGCCCGCCGTCTGGCAAAGAGGAGTTGCCATGACCTCACCCGCTCGCCGCCAGTACCTCGACATAAAGGCGCAGCACCAGGATGCGTTGCTCGCCTACAACATAGGGGATTTCTACGAGTTCTTCGACGAGGATGCGCGCATCGTCGCCCGCGAGTTGCAGATCGTTCTGACTGCGCGCAGCTATGGGCCGGGCGAGGCGGTACCGCTGGCGGGCGTGCCAACGCACGCGCTGGAGACCTATCTGGCGCGGCTGGTGGCGCGCGGCTACAAGGTGGCCGTCTGCGATCAGGTTAGCCCACCGGGCAGGGGGCTGGTCAAGCGCGCAGTGACACGTATCCTGACGCCTGGGACGGTGGTCGAGCCGAACATGGTACCCGTCCGGCGCGATAACTACCTCGTCGCGCTGGCGTTCGGCGCGCGTGGGGGCGCGGGGCTGGCGGTGGTCGAGGCGAGCACCGGCGCGTTCTCATGCGTCGAGTGGGAGGCGTCGCGGCTGCCCGCAGCGTTGCGTGCCGAACTGGAACGGCTGGCGCCTGCCGAGATACTGCTCGCCGAGCGCGTCCACGCGCATCCAGAGCAACCGCTGGACGGCGGCGACTGGCTGACCCACTGGACGCTCACGCCTTGTAGCGATAGCTGGTTCGAGGAGGATGGCGCGCACCGCCGTATGTGCCGCCACTTCGGCGCTGCCACGCTCGCCGCCTATGGCTGCGAGCATCTGCCGCTGGCCGTCAGCGCCGCTGGCGCGATTCTGGCCTATCTCGAACGGATGAATCCGACGCTGCTACCGCTGCTGACCGACCTCACAACGTATGACACCACCGGTTTCGTGGAAATCGACGGCAGGACGTGGCGGGCGCTTGAGGTGATCGAGCCAGTGCGCGTGATGCATGTGAGGGCGGCCAGTGAGACGCCAGCCACCCTGCTGGAGACGCTCGACGCCACAAGAACGGCGATGGGCGCGCGACTGTTGCGTCGGTCGCTGCTGCAGCCGCTCCGCAACCGCGCGGCGCTCGAAGAACGGCTCGACGCCGTCGCCGAGCTACATGCTGCGACCGCCCTGCGCCAGCAACTGGCCAGCGCGCTCGATGGTCTGGGCGATCTGGAGCGACTGATTGCGCGCATCGTCCACGGATCGGCGGCGCCACGGGAAGTCTTTGGCCTGGAGAGCGCACTGGCGCGCGTCCCAATGGTCGCCGCCGCGCTACGTGACACTACAGTATCCGCGCTGGTGCGTCTGCGCGATGATCTGGACGCCTGCCCGCGAGCGCGCGAGTTGATTGTACGGGCGCTGGCCGAGCCGGGCACGGGAACCGGCCGCCTCATCCGTGCGGGCTTTAACGCCGAGCTGGATACCCTGGCGCAGTCCGCCGCCGAAGCGCGCCAGTGGATCGCCATGCTAGAGACCGATGAGCGCGAGCGGACAGGTATCAAGTCGCTGAAGGTAGGCTTCAATAAGGTCTTCGGCTATTACATTGAGGTCACGACACCCAATCTGAGTCGCGTGCCCGACGACTATCAGCGTCGCCAAACGATATCCACCGGTGAGCGCTACGTCACGCCCGAATTGAAGGCGCACGAGGCGCAGGTGTTGCACGCCAGCGAGCAGATTGAGGCGCTGGAGCGGACGCTCTATGCCGAGGTGCTGCAGTCGCTGGCTGGCTCCGCCACGCCGATGCGCCGGACCGCGGCAGCGCTGGCGCAGGTGGATATGTGGTTGGCGCTGGCGGAGGTCGCGCTGGCGCGCAATTACGTGCGCCCCGCCCTATCCGACGACGCCTGCCTGGAAATCGTCGGCGGTCGGCATCCAGTCGTCGAGTCGGCGACCGAGGGCGGCAGTTTCATTGCCAACGATACGCACCTCGTAGCGGGCGATGGCGATACCGGCGAGATAACAGGTGATGGCGCGTCCACGATTATGCTGCTGACCGGGCCGAACATGGCGGGCAAGTCCACCTATCTGCGGCAGGTGGCGCTCATCACGTTGCTGGCGCAGATCGGCTCGTTCGTTCCGGCAGCATCGGCGCGCATTGGGCTGGTGGACCGCATCTTCACCCGTGTGGGCGCGGAAGATGATCTCGCGCGCGGCCTGAGCACCTTCATGCTTGAAATGGTCGAGACCGCCTACATTCTGCGCCACGCGACCGCGAGAAGCCTTGTAGTGCTGGATGAGGTGGGCCGGGGCACGAGTACCGCTGATGGGCTATCTATTGCCCGCGCCGTCGTCGAATATCTGCACGATCACGTTGGCGCGCGGACGCTCTTCGCCACCCACTACCACGAACTGGCCGATCTCGCCGAGTCGCTGCCCCGCGTCGGCGTCTTCCGCATGGCGGTCGCCGAGCGAGAGGACGGCGCGATCTTTCTACATCGGGTCGTTCCGGGGGCCAGCGCGGATAGCTACGGCGTCCAGGTCGCGCGGATGGCTGGTCTGCCGACGCCCGTCACCGAGCGCGCGTCCGCCCTGCTGCTGCAACATGAGCAGCATACCAGCAGTCAGCGCCGTGTCGCAGAGGCCCCAGCCACCTATGTCGCTTCAGCTGCGGATTTCACCGAGGTAGACCCGGTTGTGGCGCGACGGGAACGCGAACTGGCGCTCGATCTGGCCGCCGCCAATATTGCCGCGATGACGCCGATAGAAGCGATCAACGCGCTCTTTGCCTTGCAGCAACGGGCGCTGGCGCTGCTGCGGGCGGCGGATGAGGGAGTGTGAACGCCATGCCGGACCGGATTGCGCAACTGGCGCGTGAGGTGATCGAGCGCATCGCGGCGGGCGAGGTGATCGAGCGGCCTGCCTCGGTCGTGCGCGAGTTGATCGACAACGCTCTGGACGCCAACGCCACGACGATCCGCATAGAGCTACAGGATGGCGGTCTGCGACTAATGCGCGTCGCGGACGATGGCGACGGCATTCTGGCGGACGACCTGCCCCTGACGGTGACGCCGCATGCCACTAGCAAAGTGCGCAGTCTGTCCGATCTGGAGCATGTCGCGACGCTTGGATTCCGTGGCGAGGCGCTCGCCAGCGTCGCCGCCGTCGCCGAGGTGGAGATTGCCAGCGCGGCTGATGAGAGCGGGATCGCACAGACCCTGCGCGCTGGCCCAGAGATGCCTGCTGTGCTGTCGGAGACGCCGCGGAATCGTGGCACGTCGGTGACTGTGCGCGCGCTGTTCGCGACGGTTCCGGCGCGACGGGCCTTGTTGCGTAGCTCGCGGGTCGAGGCGAGTCGCGCGCTGGCGGTCGCGCGCGCCTACGCGCTGGCGCACCCGGCAGTACACTTCACGCTGGTGAGCGACGGCACGGTGATGCTTCAGACCACTGGTCATGATCGCGCAGAAGCTATCGCGGCGATCTATGGCAGCGATGCGGCGAGAGCGTTACTACCCTTTGGTCCGGTTCAGGCAGGCGAGGCCACAATCACCGGGGTAGCCGCCTCGCGTGCCTTTCATAGCGCTAACCGCGATCATGTCTTGCTGATCGTCAATGGGCGCCCGGTCGCAAATCGCGCGCTGCTGGCCGCACTTGAGGCTGGCTACCGCCCGCTATTGCGCAAAGGGCGCCATCCGCTGCTAATTGCCGAGATATCGGCGCCGCTCAATCAAGTGGACGCGAATATCCATCCCTCAAAGACGGAGGTGTTGCTCCGGCACGAGCAGGCGCTGGCGGCGGCGCTCCGCGAGGCAGTCCACACGGCAATGAGACGGGCGCCACTCAACGCATTGGAAAGCACTGGCGACCTCGCCAGCGGCCAGTTTTCACGTCCGCTGCAACTGCGCTTTCCGCAACGGCGCATCCGCCGGGCGACGCGCCTGGCTGAGCGGCCTCGGGTCTACGAGACCAGCGCCGAGGAGGCCGCGCTCGACGCGGACGCAGGTGAGTGGGAGCCGCTGGCTCAATTTGACGATACGCTGATCCTGGCGCGCACGGCAAACGGTCAACTGCTGCTGATTGATCAGCACCGCGCGCACGAACGCATCCTTTACGAGCGTCTGCGCCAACGCCGCAAGGAGATGGCCAGAGGAGTCGAAATCGGCCAATCGGCGCAGATGCTCTTGCAGCCACTGCTCGTGGAGCTTTCTCCGCTCCAGGCGCGTCAGCTGGAACCGCGCCTTGATGAGTTGCGCATGCTGGGCCTGGACTGCCAGCCATTCGGCGACAGCGTTTTTCTCGTCCGCGCCGTGCCCCAACTGCCCGGTATGGCGCACGATGTCGCCGGGGTGGCCGCTGCGCTGACCGAAGAGGCGGCGACTGATAGCGACGATTGGCTGGATGTGGTGTCCATCTCGTTGGCGTGCCGGAGCGCCATCCGGCGCGGGCAGAGCCTCACACCAGAGGAACAGCGGGCGTTGCTGGCCGATCTGCGCTCGGTGATGGTGGTGGCGTCGTGTCCGCATGGTAGCCCACTACTGCTGCGCTACAGCCGCTCCGGGCTGGCGCGAGCGTTCGAGTGGTAGCCACCCGCATCAAATGGCAAGCTCAGAGCCACTAGCGAGCGGTGGAAGTCGGTCGGCAAATGGTCCGGCGTGCAGCCGGGCGCTGGCGAGGTAACGCCCGACCTGACGCGCCTCTTCCTGTGCATCCCAGCCAAGCACTGGGCCGATGAGATGCGCCACCTCGGCCGCGATCCCCGTCCCACGTAGGCGGTCTTCGAGCGCGACGTGCGTGCGCCGTTGCAGTACATCTTCCAGCGTGACGGCCATCTCTTCACGACAGGCGTAGAGGGCCTCGGCACGAATATATGGCAGGTCAGGCAGCAGGCGCGCGGCCAGACTGTCATCCTGTTCGACGAGCGCCAGGACACTCAGCGCGTCAGCTCCATACGCGCCGCCAAGGTGGGCGATGCTGTCTTCGGTCAGCCCAAGCGCCCGCCCGCGCGCGTGAACGAGCTGTCTCGCCTCGGCCCAGCCGCCGGAGCCGCGTAGCGTGAGCTTGCGTGTCGGGTGATTCAGCGCGCGTTTCTCGCGCCGGTCGATCCGGTCTACGACATCCTGCGCCATACGCCGGTAGGTCGTCATCTTGCCGCCGGAGACCGATATCAGTCCGGCAGTGCTCTCCACCACTTCGTGGGAGCGCGAGAGGCGCGCCAGCCTGCTGTTGCCACGGCGCACACGGAGCAGTGGACGATTACCCGCGAAGCTGGTAAGGATATCGTCGTACGTCAGCTTCCGGCGCAGATAGCGATTGAGGTGATGGAGCAGGTACTTCACATCCTCGTCGGTTGCCACAGGTCGCTCGATGTCGCGGACGGGCGTATCGGTGGTACCCACCAACGCGCGTGATTGCCACGGTACGATGAAGATGATGCGACCATCCTCGGTTTCTGGCAGCACAATCGCCTCTTCATCAATCCCCAGCGTCGCGCGGTCGAAGACGAGATGAACGCCCTTGCTCGGCGCGATGTGTAGTCCTGGCGCTTCCCCTGCCAGGCGCTCGGTCTGCTCGGCCCAGACTCCGGTCGCGTTGACGATGTGGCGCGCCCGAATGAGCCGCTCGTCGGCTGTCGGCGCGAGTGTGTCGCGCACCCAGGCTCCAGTGACATGCTCGCCTTCATGCTCGAAGCGTGTCGCCTCGGCGTAGTTGGCGATTTGCGCGCCATGCGCCACCGCCGTCCGCAGCACCGTCGCTGTGAGACGGGTATCGTCAGTGCGCGCATCATAGTAGATATAGCCGGTCTTGATGCCCTCAGGAACCAGCGATGCGGCGCGCTCGATTGTCTGCTCGCGTGAGAGGCGGCGATGCTCGCCGACGTTCTCTTTCCCGGCAAGGACATCGTAGACCCAGAGGCCCGCGTCGAGAATGAATCCCAGGCCGATACCGAACGGCGGCGCGATAGGCAGCCCGACCGGGTGGCGCGAGGTGTCGTAGAGAGGTAAGACGAACGCGAGCGGCTGCACCAAATGCGGTGCGTTGCGCAGGAGCCGACCGCGCTCGATCAACGCCTCGCGGACCAGCGCAATATCGAACTCTGGCAGGTAGCGGATGCCGCCATGCACCAGCTTGGTAGACCAGCTGCTCGTTCCGCTAGCGAAGTCGCCGCGTTCGACCAGCCCGACGCGATAGCCACGCGCCGCCGCGTCCAGTGCGACGCCCGCGCCGGTAATGCCGCCGCCGATCACCAGCACATCCAGCGAATCTGTCGCCATTGCCTGGAGTGCCCCCCGTCGCCCCGTCCCCACCGGTTCGCCCATTCCCATTGCCTGCTCCTGCCTATCCAGCGCCCCCTCTCGCCCCGGCTCCATCTCAATACTCTATCACAGGCCGGCAGACACACCTCAATGTTGCTGGGGAACATTTGAGTCCCAAGGCGGCTCTATCCTGGCGAGATGGTATACTGCACCAACTGCATCATCGAGCGATGTATTTCAGATGGATTGTCCTGGCCGTTCTGAGGAGACTATGCAGGAAACGACAGTACAGCTACCCTCGCGGTATGTCACCGGCCGCTATCGCGCGCGCATCGTGGCGCTGTTGCCCGATGGCCTGGCGCGCGGCGTCATCGTAGAGGTAATCGAGCCGCCGGATGAGGCTGAATTCGCTGCCGTTCATGGCCCTGGGCGCGCCATTGAGGCGCCAACCGAGCTGACCTTCATCGGCGGCCTGCCCGGCGAGATCGTGGATGTCGAGGCGCGCTGGAGCCTACCGCGTCCGGGCCGCAAGCGGGCGAAGCGCGTGCCTCCGCCGCAGGTCCGTCTGACTGGCGTCGTTGCATCCGCGCCAGAACGCGCCACGCCGGGCTGCCCGGTCTTTGGCGAGTGCGGCGGCTGCCAGCTTCAACACATGGACTACACGGCGCAATTGACCTGGAAGCGAGAGCGGGTCGTCGCCGCGCTGCAAGAGGCGGGATTCAGCAATCCGCAGGTCAAGCCTGCCATTGGCTGCGACTCGCCGTGGGGCTATCGCAACCACATGCGCTTCTCCGTGAACTGGGAGGGACGACCAGGCCTGACAGCGCGCGGCAGCCATCGCATCCTTCCGCTGACCGCCTGCCCACTCGCGCATCCTCGCATCAACGACGCGCTCGCTACCTTGGCGGTGGAACGGCTGGATCGACCCCAGGTGGTGATTCGCTATGGTGTGGCAACGGAGCAGATGCTCATTCAGCCTCACCCTGCTGGCGACGCTCTGAACCGCCTGCGTCGTGCCAACCTGGATGTGCGCGACGAGACCATCGAGGAGGAGATGGGCGGCGCGCGCTTTCGCATCCGCCCCAGCTCGTTCTTCCAGACGAATACGGCGCAGGCGAACCACATGGCCGCGCTCGTGCTTGACCACATGCCTTCCGGGCTGGATGTGACGCTGGTGGACGCCTATTGTGGCGTCGGCGTCTTCGCTCGGCTGCTCGCAGAGCGCGGCGGAACGGTGCTGGCTATCGAGGAGTCGGCCAGCGCGATTCGTGACGCCCGCTGGAATCTGCGCGAGACGCCAAATGTTGAGATTATCCAGGCGAAGGTGGAAGACGTGTTGCCGGGTATGACCCGTCGGCTGGATGGGTTGGTCATCGATCCGCCACGCGCTGGATGCCAGCGAGCCGTGTTGGATGCGCTGATCGCTCGCCGCGTACCGCGCGTCGTCTACGTCTCGTGCAATCCCGACACGCTTGCGCGTGACCTGGCCACACTGTGTCTGAAATCTGACGCCTATTCGCTTGTCTCGGTGCAGCCGCTCGATATGTTTCCTCAGACGGCGCACATCGAGAATATCGCCGTGCTGGAGGCTCGTTAATGACCTGTCCGCCGCTCTACCTCGCCTCGGCCTCGCCACGTCGTAGCGAGCTGCTCACCCGCGCTGGCATCACATTTGAACGCTTGCTCGCGCCGATTGACGAGGATGGGCTCTCCGCCAGTTATATGGGGCCGCTAGAGCGGCTCGGCGAATATCTGGCCCGCGAGAAGGCGCTGGCGGCGCTGCGGATTTTGGCTCAGTCGGGGCGACAGGGCAGGGTGCTCGCCTCGGATACGACCGTGTTGCTCGACGGCAGCTCGCTGGCAAAGCCACGCGGCCTGGCGGAGGCGGAGGCGATGCTGCGGATGCTGCGCGGACGCGAGCACATCGTGGCGACCGGCGTCGCCCTGGCAGGTGATGATCCCAAGAGCATCGTCTCGGCTACCTCGGCAACGCGCGTGCTGATGCGCGAGTTCAGCGATGCGGAGATCGCCGCCTATGTGGCCACCGGTGACCCACTGGATAAGGCGGGCGCGTATTCGATCCAGCATCCGGACTTCTCGCCGGTAGAGCGATTTATGGGCTGCCACCTCGGCGTCATCGGGCTGCCAATCTGCCTGGTTGGCGCGCTACTCGGCCATTGGCCATCAGAGGCGCCAGCTAGCGAAGCATCTGCTGACGTTTTGCCGTCCTGTTCCTGGTCGGACACATGCTCCCCACCGCTGCCAGCGGCGGCATCCATCAGGCGCATGCCCATCAAGCCTGAGAAAGCCACTGGGGCGCCATGAGCGGTCAGCCTGTACGCGGGCGCTACGCACCATCGCCGACGGGCGTGCTGCACCTGGGCAATCTGCGGACCGCGCTGCTAGCCTGGCTTTTTGCCCGTGCGGCAGGTGGGCGCTTTGTCTTGCGGATTGAAGACCTCGATCTGCCGCGCAGCCGTCGTGGAGCTGCCCAGGTGATGCTGGCTGATCTACGGTGGCTCGGTCTCGACTGGGATGAGGGGCCCGATGTTGGTGGACTGCTAGGGCCATATGTTCAGAGCATGCGCCAGGCCCTCTATGACGAAGCGATTGCCCAGCTGCGGGAGAAAGGGCTGATCTATCCGTGCTATTGCACGCGCGCCGAACTCGCCCAGATCGCGAGCGCGCCACAGGGTGATGAAGGCCCGCGCTATCCGGGTATCTGCCGCTACCTCACCGCGCGTGAACGCGCTACCCGTGAGGCGTCGGGGCGGCGGCCAGCATTGCGATTTATTGCGCCTGAATTGCCGGTCAAGTTCGATGACCTGCTCTACGGAACGATCTCTGAGTCGGTTGCCGCAACGGTTGGGGATTTCATCGTACGTAGAAGCGACGGGATTGTATCCTACCAGCTGGCAGTTGTCGTTGACGACGCGCTGATGGGGATTACGCAGGTGGTTCGGGGCGAAGACCTGCTGGCCTCCACCGCCCGCCAGCTTGCGCTCTATGCAGCGCTGGAATACCCTCGCCCGCGAGAATACGCGCACGTGCCGATGATGACCGATGCGGAGGGCATGCGACTGGCCAAACGCGATGCCGCCGCTGGTCTGGATGCATTGCGGGCGGCAGGATATGCGCCGGTTCAGTTCCTGAAATCGCTCGCCGCGAGTTGTGGCCTGCATCCTGCAGGTACATCGACGACACCCGCAGACCTGTTGGCCGCGTTTGACCCTTTACGCCTCAATGGGTTCCAAACGCCTGTACATCTTCCTAACCAGGGGCAGGAGATGTCATAGTACGAGCATTGTCTCATCTTCGGACCGTCATAATCATAGCGACCGATGCGCCTGCTAGCATCCTGAAAGGAAGCTGCTTGTGGATCCATCACTTGATGAACAACCCACCATGGCTGACGAAGAAGGGGCGTTTATCCGGTTCCTCGATATCGCGGGTCACGATCTGCGGAATCCAATCGCGGTGCTCAAGAGCCACGTCCAGCTCATGCAGCGTCGTCTGCATCGCGAAGATGGCCGCGACCAGGACCTTCGCGACCTCGGCCGTATGGCGTTTCAGATCGAACGGTTGATTGTTCGGCTGGATACCTATCTGGAGGCTGCGCGCATTGCACAGGGTCAGTTCAGCCTCCAGTGGGATGGAACCGCGACTGATGTGGGCGCGATAGTTCAGCGATTAGACTCGGTCTATGGGTTGGCGAGCCGCGCGCATACTGTCGCATTCGAGTTGCCTGATGAGCCGGTGGTTGCTCCATGGGATTCGCCACGAGTGGAGTTGGCGCTCGGGAACTTCCTGACAAACGCGCTCAAGTATAGCCCCAGGGGGCGCATTCAAGTCAGGATTGTACGTGAGCCACCGCTTGTGCGTATGAGCGTGACGGATTCAGGCATCGGGGTTCCCGAGGGCGAAGAAGACGTCATCTTCGAGGCGTATACCCATGGCTCGAATGTCGAGAATCCAGGTGTGGGCCTGGGATTATACGTCGCGCGTGAAATCGTACACTGTCATGGCGGCGAGATCGGGGTCATCTCACCAGCGGGTGAAGGCGCAACGTTCTGGTTTACGTTGCCGCTGGCGGGCATCTCAGATTCCGGGTTCGCGACCTGAGTCGCTCAGATACTACTTGAGTGGAGGAAGGCTAAATAGCTCGTCGGGCGCATCATGTGGCACGACCACCGTCAGTGCGAGCGGTGCGATACTGAACGACATGGGCAGCTTGCCTATTAGTTCACCATCTACCTGTACCGGCAGCGGCGCGTCTGCCTCCACGCGAACAGAGCGCGCCCGTTCATACCGTACGCGCGGGCCACGGCGCGGACGCCGCAGAAACGCATTGCGCAGGATGCCCAATCGATAGAGCAGACCTCCGCCTCCCACGGTAACGAGATCCAGCATGCCATCGTCCGCGACAGCGTGGCGTGTAAAGGTGAGCGCTCCGCCATAGAGGCGAGTGTTGCCAACTACGAGCATGAGCGACGAGATTTCTCGTCGTTTGCCGTCATGCTTGATACGCACCAGCACCGGCTTATGCGTGACCCCCAGCACCCCCACTGTCGTCAGGTAGTCCAGCATCTTGAGCCCGATGCGCTTGAGTATGCTTCGTTCGACCCGTTGCGCGACCTCTGCGTCGAAGCCAACCCCGGCCATCATCAGAAAGTAGCGATTGCCCGCGCGCCCCAGATCTACCCGCCGTCGCACACCATAGAGCAGCACGCGCGCCGCGTCGGGCAGACTCAGTGGGATACGCGTTTCACGCGCCCAGACATTCACTGTGCCGAGCGGCAGAATACCGAGCGCCGTGGAATGGCCCGCCAGCTCTTGAATGATTTCGTTGATCGTGCCATCACCACCAGCGGCGACCACCATCTCCATACCCATACGCACGGCGTCGCGAGCTAGCTCGGATGCATGTCCCGGCCGTTCGGTCAGACAGACCTCAACGGGCAGACCAGCGTCGGTGAGCGCAGCGGCGACCTGATGGAGCTGGTTGAGCGCCAGCGGCATTCGCAGCGTGCCTGATCGCGGGTTGGCAATGACGCGCGCGCGCGGGCGCGCGCCGTCGCCATCCTGCTCCGCCACATCACGTTTGCGTCGTGCGGGAGCGGGCAATACGTAATACGCGAGGCGGGCCACCGCGCTCATGCGACGGAGCGTTGTGGGTGCGGTCAGTGCCAGCGGACGACGTAATCGCTCGCGCCACTCTAGCATATGCAGCCCAAGTACGCTCAGATTGGTAAAGGCTCGGATACGCGGTGAGCTCCAGAAGGAGCGCCAACCCTCGGTCACGGAACGCCAGAACGTATGCCAGCTTTTCGTGGGGAGGGATGAGGAGGATGAGACCCGAGGGCTACCATCCATGACGCATCCTCCTGCCTGCCAGGACCGCTGTACGGGGCGCGCCAGCGTACGCGTAGCGGCTGTCTGGTTGGTGGGAGACATAATGCGCCGCTATGTATAATATTACGAGGCGGAGGCTCCGAAAGTTGCCGTCAGCTGATACGAGGAACGCGCGCGAGCAACTCTGAGGTCACTTCATACGCGATGGTGCCCAATTTGCGAGCGACCTCATCGGCTGTCAGCTCATCCTCTCCCTGGCGTCCGATGAGCACGACTTCGTCCCCCTGGCGCACGCCGGAGATGTGGGTGACATCGATCATGCACTGGTCCATACACACACGGCCCACCAAGGGCGCGCGCATCCCGCGGACGAGCACCTCACCCCAGTTCGCGGGGGCACGACGGAATCCATCGGCATAGCCCACGGGAAGCACGGCAATACGTGTCGGCTCGGCGGTGATATACGTTGCGCCGTAGCTGATGCCTTCGCCCGCGGGAATATCTTTCACCTGCGCCACCTGCGTTTTGAACGCCAGCGCGGGGTGGAATCCTTCGGGCAGGCACATCTCGTCGGAGGGTGAGAGTCCATAGATGGCGATTCCAGGGCGCACCATATCGTAGCGTGACGTGGGCAGCGTGAGCGCCGCCGCGCTGTTTGCCGCGTGAACAATCGGCGGACGCAGCCCGCGCGCATCCAGCGCCGCCAGCACCCGCTCGAAACGGTCGAGCTGGCGCATGGCATAGGTCTGGTCGGCAGCATCGGCGGTGGCGAAATGGGTAAATATGCCCTCGAAGATGAGTCCCGGCAACGAGCGCACCTCCTCACAGAAGCGGACGATGCCCTCAATGTCCTCCGCGCGCAGCCCCAGGCGCGCCATACCTGTATCGACCTTGACGTGGACGGGTATCTGCCCGTTCAAATCGGTGGCCGCCTGAGACAGCATGCGCGCCAGGTCGGGCGCAAAGAGCGTCGCCCGTAGATTCATGCGTACCGCTTCACGCGCCTGCCATGGGGCGACATAGCCGAAGACGAGGATGGGCGCGTCGATTCCGGCGCGCCGGAGCGGCTCCGCCTCGCTGACAGTTGCAACGCCCAGCCACTCCGCTCCGTTACGCACAACGGTGCGAGCGACGCGCAATGCGCCATGTCCGTAGGCATCGGCCTTCAGGCTGACCAGCAGCCGCACATCTGGCCCCACCATCTGCTTGAACAGCTGAGTATTCCGACCAATCGCGCTCAGATCGATCTCCAACCATGTCGGACGATCTGGTCGCATCACGACGATACGCCGCCAGGCCTGTGTCTGGCGATCCAGCACATCTTCGGCGCGGCGGGGGTCAGCGAGTAACAGCGCCGTGACCTGTTCCATGCGCATCTCTTCCGACCCTTTGATGTAGACCAGCGGTGCGGTTGCGCCGGATTCACTGGCATGGTGGGCGAAAGTAAGCACGGCGGCGGCGCAATCTTCGGCGGCATGCGCGATGGTGATGTGGCTGGCGTCCATCCCGCCTTTCAGCGCAGAAGCCGCAATGCGCTCCGCCCGCAGTCCCTGCGTGACAAGGTAGTCGGCATGTTGGGCAGCAATGGCGCCAAGCTGATCGTGCGCCTGCTGTTCGCTGACTCCAAGCCGCAGGATATCGCCCAGCACGGCGATAGTTGGCGCGCGTTCCCGCCGTTGATGTCCCAGCGTGGCGAGCGTCGCCAGGCCAGCCGTGGCGCTCTCGGGGGTAGCATTGTGGGAGTCGTCGAGTATGCGCAGCCCCTGCGTTCCGGGTAGCAGCCGCATTCGGCCTGGCAGTGGTTGTAACTGAGACAGTGTTGCAAGCGCTTGCTCGGGTGGGATTCCGAGCGCATGAGCGACCGTGAGCGCAGCCAGCACAATCGTGGCCCAGGCGTCGCCATGCAGGTGCAGAAAGACCTGAGTCGTCTGGTCGCTGCCTGACTCATTAGTTGATCCGAGGATCAGGCCATCGCTATCGTGCGTTGCGAGCGGACGGAGGCGCAGATGGATTGGCCGCTCTGTGGAGGTATCGTTGCCGAAGAAGACCGCCTCGGCGGCGGTACGGGTGGCCATTGCGCGTACGCGCGGATCGTCGGCATTGAGAATGGCCAGTCCGTCGGCAGGAAGCGAGGCAGGAAGCTCCGCCAGCTCCTCGGCGAGCCGCGCAATTGTGCCAAAATACTGGAGATGCGATGCGCCAACGTTGGTGACAACGCCAATGCGCGGGCGTGTCAGCGCGCAGAGCTGCCGGATTTCGCCAGGGTGGTCGACGCCCATCTCCAGCACAGCATAGCGGTGTGATGGCTCCAATCGACCGAGGGAAAGCGGTAGCCCGAGGGCATCGTTGTAGTTGCGCCACGAGCGGAAGGTTGGCTTCTGGAGAGCAAGCACGTCGGCAATCGCCTCTTTGCACGTGGTCTTGCCGGTTGCTCCAGTGACGGCGATAATCTCGGGGCGCCAACGGGCCAAAATGTACTGCGCATACTGGCGGAGCGCCAACCGGGTATCGGGTACAATGAGCAGGGTCGCGCCAGTCGCGGTGAGGTCAGCCAGGACTTCGGGCCGCGTTTCGCGCAGGGTATCCAGCCAGCTACGTTCCAGCAGCGCCGCGGTGGCTCCGCGTTCCAACGCATCGGTGGCGAAGTCGTGGCCATCGCCATGCATTCCATGGACAGCGACAAAGCAGTCGCCGGGCGCTACAGCACGGGAGTCATGCGCGAATCCTTCAAAGATGGTGCAGGCGCCAGCCTGCAGCACTTCCGCGTTGGTTGACTGAATCAGGTCGTCGAGAGGAATCATGCGCGGCTCTCATCGTCCTCGTCTGAGGGTGGGGTTCCAGCAGGATCGCCGATGACCGCCAGGAGGTCGCCCTGGTTCACCGCCTGACCTTTGCTCACGCGCAGACCCTTGACGACGCCCGCACGCGGCGCGGGTAGATCGTTTTCCATCTTCATCGCTTCGAGCACGACAACGGCCTGTCCGCGCTGGACCTCGGCTCCCTCCTCGACCAGGATGTGGGAGACGAGTCCCGGCATCGGGGCACGGATGTTCGCGTCGCCTGAAGCATGCGCACCGCCCGCCAGCGAGGCGAGCGCGCGTGCTCTCTCATCAGCGAGACGAACGCGGTACACCTGCCCGCGGATATACACCTCAAAGACCCGCGATGTACCGTCTTCATCGTCGGCGGACACAGGCTGCACAAAGACGTCGAACGATTGATCGCCGAGGAGCAGGCTAAAGTGGCCAGCCTGGTCAGGGCCGTCCCTCCCGGCGGAGAGTGCTACGCCGCCAACTGGCCGCCAATCAACCGTGAGGCGATTGTCACCCAGCGTTACCTCACGCTGATGGCCATCTTCCTGTAAACCAATCGTGTAGGTTTGTTCGCCCACCGTGGCGACATAGCGCATGCTGGGTCTCCCGTCTGCGGCAAGCTAACATCAATTGATGCTGACGCTCTCCATGCGCGGTACGCGCTTCATCAAGAGGTATAGTGGATGGTGACTGTGCCCTTGCCGCCATCGCCGGCTACTACGGAAATAGTATAGTCCGCGAAAAAGGCGGAGCAGGTAATGGTAAATGGTACGGTGACGTTGCCTCCAGGATCGATGGAGCCACTTGACGTGCCGAGTGTGATAGCTGTGGCTTTCGATGTCGTGACCGTGAACGACAGCGGTGTATCGCCGCTGTTATTGACTTTGAAGGACTGCGCGCTATTACATTGCCAACCGTGAACGGTCATCGCCGTCGTCGCAAGATCCAGTTTCGGGCCAGCGGCAATGCTGGCCGTGACGGGGATATGGATGGTCGTCTCTGCTGTAGTGACCGTAACCAGTGCGGAATAGTTCCCTGGCGTCACATCGGCAGGCATGGCGGCCACATTGAGGGTCATCGTACCGCCAGCGGCGAGCGTCCCGTTATGGGGTGAGAGGCTGAGCCAGGCGACACTTGCCGTAGCATGCCATACTGCCGGGTCGGTACCGCTGTTGTTGACCTGAACACTCAGATGGGCGCTGCTGCCAGAGATTGCTTGAACAGTCAGAGCGTCAGGTGTTGCGTGAAGGATATTGGCATTGGGGATTGGCCCGAGAAAGGTCAGATTCTTATGCAGGAAGCGATTCGCCTGCACACAGATCGTGCCCGGGCAGATCGTCGGCTTTGCCAGCACCACTCCCAGGCCGCCAGCCAGCGCCAGCGCCAGGACCGCGAGCAAAACAAGGCTTTTCCAGAGACGTTTGCGCGGTTCTCTTGCCTTCACCGGGACGCGCGCGTCTGGTTGCCCAGGTATCCGGCTGGCTGTATACGCAGGATAGTATTCCGACGCCAGCGATGGCATGGGTTGTTCGCGTTGCCGACTGGGTCTGGCAACTGGTGGATCCTGATAGCGGCGGCCATTGCTGCTGCCTGGCTCCCGTCGACCTGCTGGTCGCGACGCCGGGCCGTTTGGCGCGTAGGATTGACCGACGCTGCTATAGGCAAAACTTTCTGGCGCGTAGCTTTCCGATGCATAGCTATCCGGGGCGTTGCGGCGCGTTAGTGACGGCCTGGGCGGACCAAGATCCGACCGACGAGGCAGTACTTCGCCCGTCAATAAATCTTCCCACTCAGGTGGCAATTCGCCCTGCAAGGCGGGATTGGTCAGCCGCGGCAATCCCAACTCTGTCGCCGAGAATCCGCCACGGTAACGCAACGCTTCACTATGTGGGCCGCTCTGTCCCCAGTCGGCGCGCGACATGTCATAGCCGCTATCCACGCGCGCGAGGCGTTTGTCGGTGTATTCAGAGGGGAAGTCGGTAGAGTCGGCTCTGCTGTAACCACCGTTGCTGGACGAATTGTGGCCAAGACGCCAGTCATCATCACGCGCGGCCTGGCGACGTGGTAGGTCATCTGGCCGGGGAAAATCGTCTCCATAACCGTGCGACGCGCCGTTTTCCGCTGGCCATGCGTCATGTCTCCATTCGGGATCGTCGCCCATCGGTGGCATCATCGGTGCGCTAGCGATCCCCGCGGCTGACGCTGGGGGCGGCAATTGCGGGCGCGAGATCAGGGGACGTGCGACTGGAGGCGCGGGAACACGCTCGGTGTATTGGATACCGTCGGCTGCGGGCCATCCCTGGAGCATGGCCGCTCCCGCCTGTTGCGCGCCATTACCATTCATCGGGGGGAATGGCGGCTGAGGTGGCTGCATACCCGGCATCGCTGGACCGGCGGGCGCCGGTAATGCGCCCATCCCGGCGGCTGGGCCGATTGGACCGGGCGCGCCCCACGAGTTCGGAACTCCCGGAAGAGCAGCCCCCGGTGACATGCCAGGGGCCTGTGCGGATTGCCCGGGGGACGGAAGCGCGGGCGGCATCTGCATTGGTGGCATGGCTGGCTGCTGCTTCAAGGTCGCATCAATCGCCTGGGCCAGCGCCATTGCCGAAGGGAAGCGCTCGCCGGGATTCTTCGACATCGCCTGCTGGATGATCGGATCGAGCGCCTGGACGCCCGGTGGCAGGGAGGGATCAACCTGCCCGAGACGCGGCGGCGGATAGCGCATGTGCGCGTCGCGCAGGTCCGCTGGCTTGGAGCCACTGAACGGCGGACGTCCAGTGAGGGTGGCGAAGAGTATCGCGCCCAGGCTGTAGATATCACTCTGCTGCGAGAACTGGCCCGAGAATGATTCCGGCGCGAGATATTCGACAACATCAACGCCCGAACCGGAGTGATTCATATCGAGTTGACGGATATCCCAAAGCATCCCAAAGTCGCCGAGGAGAACGTGGCGACCTTCGAAGAGGAAGACGTTGCTGGGCTTAAGATTGCCGTGCACCAGGCCGAGGCTATGCGCATAAGATAACGCGCTCCCAAGCTGATGAAAGAATGGAGCGACATCACTGACGCCAAGACGCCCACCACGCGCGATCCAATCGCGCAGAGTGCCGTCCGCCACCCAGGGCGCCGCTAGGTAAAGATAGCCGTTTTCCTCGCCGCTGGCGACGACGGGCAAGATATGGGGGTGACTGGCCAATCGCGCCGCGGTCTGGATGATATGCTGGAAGTTGGGGAGGAAGCTGGGATAGCGAGCAAACTCTGGATAGATGACCTTGATGACGACTTCGCGACCATTCGTGGCAAGGGGTCGCGCACGATACACCTCAGCAATGCCAGCGCTCGCAATTTGCTCGGTTAGCTGGTAGCCGCCCAACGTCCGGCCTTGCAGCCCTGCCATAGCCTTCTCCTCACCACACAGCACATCCGCATGCGCACTTCAGACGAGTCCAGCGAAATTTCCCTGGGCTAGTATATCATGACTCTCGCCAGCGCAAAGCCCCAATGGCCCAAGATTGCCCGTATCTCCTATGGGTACACAGGCCCTTTGCCATCATGCATGTGGCGCACGTAGCTGGCGGGAGGCAAGTAGCGCACACCCGGCTTTGAGACAACCGCGCCTCAGCCGCCATATGGGCCGATGTGGTGGTCCATCGCATATTTGTACGTAGTGTTCGCAACCCAGGCCTGGCAGCCGCCGTCACCGCTGCGCTCTTTGTTCACCGTGATGACGAGCTTCGCCTCGCCCCCGCCGTTGGGATACTGGTCATCTGGCGCCAGCGAGATCCACCACGACTGCGGGCTGCCCTCTTCGAGCTGAGCCGTGCCAGACTTGCCGCCCTCTTGTGTGGAGGAGAACTTCAGCGCCGGACCGCCGTGTGGATCGGGGTAGGTATTGCCGGTGCCATGGTCAACCACGGCCCACATCGCCTTGCGAATACCAGCGGCGGTCGTCGGAGAGATGACTTGCTGACTTGAGGTATCCGCCCCGAGTAAGACATGCGGCGAGACAATTACACCATCGGCGGCGACACTGCTGGTCAGCTCAGCCATCGTCAGTGGTGAGATGAGCAACTGGCCCTGACCGAATCCGCTCTCCGCCAGCAGATTGACGTTGAAGTCCTGCGGTTGACCGTTGCTGCCAATCGCGTTGAAGGCGCTGCTTTGCTTGTAGGGCGCATCAAACGGGATAGCGTCTACGTGTGTTCCCGGCGTTGCGATGCCGTAGCGCCGCGCGTAATCCAGCCATTTATCCGCGCCGGTCGCCACAGCCAGGCGAGCGAAAATAACATTGTCGCTGTACGCATACCCATCGATCAGCGGCATTGGGAAGCTGGCGACATTGTTACCGCTCTGCCAGGCGCCCGCATAGTAGTCGTCCCAACGAATTGGCTCGCCGTTGATGACGTAGTTGAGCGCCTCATCCTTCGTGTACATATCGTCGAGCGAGGCCGAGCCGGAGTCAAGCGCGGCCAGCAGCGTCATCGTTTTGAAGGTGGATCCAGGCGCGTAGAGACCTTGCGCTGCCCGATTGATGAGCGGCAGCCCTGTGTCGGCCCGTAATTGCTGGAAGTACCCGGGTTTGTCGATCTGGTTCGGATCATATGATGGCTTGCTAACCATAGCCAGAATCTCACCGGTATGTGGATCCTCAACGATCATGCTGCCGGGGGGATGCGAGCCTGCGGCCTGGCAGAGGCCGTTCAACCCGGAGAGATACTCGCTGTCGTAGGCGTTGCTTGCCTCGACCTGGAGATTGATGTCGATGGTCAGGTGAATATCCTGGCCATGTCGCGGGCGATGAAGCAGCTTATCGGTGACATCGCTGGGCGTTACGCCGTGCTGGATGCCTGCTAGCGCGTCATTGAAGGCGCTCTCGACGCCGGCGGTACCATACTGTGCGCTGTAATAGCCGAGCAGCGGCGCAAGCCCCGAGGTGGCGACACGCGGGTCGTACTCGCGGCGATAGCCACAGTCCGCCTTCGCGTCCGGGACGGTCCATGCCAGTTTCACGCCGTTGCGATCATAGATCGTGCCGCGAAGCGGGGCATCGAAGGGCGGGCAGTCGCGGTGGTCATATGTGCCATGCGCCAGCACCGGTCCATTGAAAAACGCCTGATTGAAGACCTGGACATAGGCGGCAACACCGCTAATGATGAGAAACAGGATGAGAAAGGTTGTGAACAGGCGGCGAATCGAACCAGGTGTCAATGTATTCATCAGGTGGCAAGCTCCGCTCGCGTGTCTGGCAGCTATCGTTCCGACACTTAGACGTTACAGCCATGCGCTGGGTTGCGCGGTCTGAGTGTAGCACCCGACGTTGGCAGCGTCAAAGCCAGTAGTTCACATTTTGCGCTCGACCGTACGTGTCCGATGGATTTTCTGGAGCGCGCGTTGCTGATGAAGCAGGCGTTGTTCGCTTCCGGCCAGCCGTCGCCTTATTTGCGCATCGCCGACCCGTTTCAATTGGTCGAATAGCGCCAGCCACTCTTCAAGAGATATCGATGTCGGTTTCACATCGATATCGAACCCTAGCTCGCGCTCCATAAACCGTCGTTGTTGCCTGGTAACGATTTCGTTTAGTGGGGTGGTCTGATATGGCTGCCAGTGGGTGAACAGGTAGACGACAAAGTCGCGAAAAAGCTTGCGATCCGCGGCGTTTACTAGCGGCGGGCCGCGCTTGCGCAGCCGTAGCATCATGACATCGACGCGCGGTACGGGTACGAAATCACTGCGCCGGAAACGGTGTACAACGTCTAGCTCGAACCAGGGCTTGAGCAGTATCGAGCGGAGCGACTGGCTCGGGCTTCCCAAGTACATGTGTGCAGCCTCTTGCTGCATGGTCAAGTACGCCTCATCGACCGGATGCTCCTCGGCGGTAAGCCTGGTAACAATGGCAGACGTGATATTGAACGGAATGTTCGCGAACACCTTGTAGGGACTCATTGGGAGGGGGTGGCGCAGGAAGTCGCCATGGTGAATGGACACATTCGAGTAATCACGAAACGCCCGCTGGAGCCGACAGGCCAGCCGCGCATCTTTTTCGATGGCGACGACCTCACGGTATCGCTCAGCGAGCTGCCTGGTGATGAGACCCTCTCCCGGACCAATTTCATAGACGGAGCTATCGCTGCCAAGGTCGAATCGGTCGAGGATTGCGGCGATTAGGTGTGGGTCTCGCAGAAAGTTTTGAGAGAGCAAGGCGCGTTCGCGGGGCCAGGATGACATGGCGCGTTCCTTTCAAGATGTGGGCTGGCGACAGGCACAAAAAAGCCGCAGAGCCAGATGGCTCATGCGACTGTGTGCGAAGCCCGATCTTAAAAAGACGGCGGAGCAGGTAACGCGCCATGATCATGTGCTAAGGCATGAAACACGCGCATCCGAGCTGAAGTCCCGAATGGGCTTCGCTTAGACCTGCCGGATTCGTGTCATGGTGTGGAATCCCTGGAAGTTATGTGCACCGTACATCATGGAGACAGTATAGAATGCGAAGTCAACGTTGTCCAGCCATATGCCCGCGCACGATGTGCAGTGGCTCTTGCATCCATTCGGCGTCTGTGATACTATTGAGGGGCTGGTGGCGCATGTCGCCAGCACAACGGGCCTGTGGCGCAGCTGGGAGCGCGTCTGCATGGCATGCAGAAGGTCAGGGGTTCGAATCCCCTCAGGTCCACCCAATCCATCTCACGACCCATCAGGGGTATCTCAACAGGAACGCAACAATGCGCTGGCCTTTCACCCACCACGGGCGGAAGGCCATTTTTTATGGCCGTCATGGCTACTGGCTATGTTCTTCATCATTGATTTGAAGCGTTGCGGGGAGGTTTGAGTTTCGTATGGCTCGCTCGAAATATTCGCCCGGAGAAATCGAACGGAAGTGGCAGGAGCAGTGGACCACCGACGATATCTATTCGGCAAGAGATGACGATCCCCGGCCGAAGTATTATAACCTCGTGATGTTTCCCTACCCATCTGGCGACCTGCACATTGGACACTGGTACAACTACACTGGCGCCGATATCTACGGGCGTTTCATGCGGATGCGTGGCTTCAATGTCATGCAACCAATTGGCTTCGACACCTTTGGCCTGCCCGCGGAAAACGCCGCCATCAAGAACAACATCCAGCCGCGCACCTGGACGCTTGCCAATATCGCTCGCATGCGCGAGCAGCTGCGGACGCTGGGCGCTGGCTGGGACTGGTCGCGTGAGGTGGTCACCTGTCTGCCCGATTACTACACCTGGACGCAGTGGGTCTTCCTGCAATTCTACAAGCATGGACTGGCCTATCGCACCAAAGCGCCCGCGAACTGGTGTCCCACCTGCAACACGACGCTGGCCAACGAGCAGGTCGTCAACGGTGAGTGCGAGCGTTGCCATTCGGTGGTGGAGCGGCGCGAGATCGACCAGTGGCTGCAGCGCATCACCCAATACGCCGACGAATTGCTGCGCTACGACGGCATGGACTGGCCTGAAAAGACGCGGCTGATGCAGACCAACTGGATTGGCCGGAGCGAGGGCGCCGAGGTGCGGTTCATCGCGGAAGCGCCAGCGGGCAAAGGCAAAGACGGCGAGCGCATCGAGATACCAGTGTTTACCACGCGGCCAGATACAATCTATGGGGTCACCTTCTTTGTGCTCGCGCCGGAGCATCCGCTAGTGGAGAAGCTGACCGCGCCGAAGCAGCGCGGGGCCGTCGCCGCGTATCTGGAGCAGGTGCGCCATGAGACGGAGATCGAGCGTCTGAGCACCGATGCCGCGCGCCCGAAGACCGGCGTGCCTCTGGGCACGTACGTGACCAATCCAGTCAGTGGCGAGCAGGTTCCCATCTGGATCGCCGATTATGTGCTTATGGGCTACGGCACAGGTGCGGTGATGGGCGTACCCGCGCACGACCAGCGTGACTTCGAGTTTGCCCGCAACTTCGAGCTGCCGGTGCGCATCGTCTATCAGGACGCCGATGGCTCGCTGGATGGCGCGACGATGACCGAGGCAGTGGCGCATGTTGGCCATGTCGTCAACTCCGGCCCGTTCGACGACCTGCCCGATAGCCTTGAGACGATTCGCCAATTCATCGCGCACATCGAAGAGATTGGCGCGGGCAAAGCGACGGTCAACTATCGCCTGCGCGACTGGCTCATCAGCCGCCAGCGTTATTGGGGCGCACCGATTCCCATCGTCTACTGCGAGGACCATGGCGCAGTTGCGGTGCCGGAAGATCAACTGCCCGTGGTGCTGCCCGATGAGGTGCAATTCAAGCCGACGGGTGAGTCGCCGTTGCGCTACGTGCCGGAGTTCTTGAACACGACTTGCCCGATGTGCGGCAAGCCTGCCACGCGCGAGACCGATACGATGGATACGTTCATCTGCTCGTCATGGTATTTCCTGCGCTATACCGACCCTGACGATACGATGCATCCCTGGACGGCGGAGTCTACGGCGAAGTGGATGCCGGTCGATATGTACATCGGCGGGCCGGAACATGCCACGATGCATTTGCTCTATGCGCGCTTCTTCGTCAAGGCGTTGCGCGATATGGGGTTGCTGGCCTGTGACGAGCCGTTCACGCGCCTCTACCATCAGGGGATGGTGCTGGGGCCGGATGGACAGAAGATGTCGAAATCACGCGGCAACGTGATCGCGCCTGACGATGTGGTTGGCCACTATGGGGCCGATGCGGTGCGCTGCTATCTGATGTTCATGGGGCCGTTCGATCAGGGCGGCCCGTGGAACAACCAGAGCATCGAGGGCGTCGCGCGCTTCCTCAACCGTGTCTGGGCGCTGGTGACCGACACGATTGAAGCGCAGACAGGCGATTCCAAAGAGTCGAAACAGGGAGGCGTCGCCGAGCGGTTGCGCCACAAGGCGATTGCCCGCGTGACGGCGGACTTCGCAGAATTGCGCTTCAATACCGCATTGGCCGGGCTGATGGAGTATGTGAACGCGCTGAACCATCTGCGCGAGGAGGATGCGTCCGTCGCGCGGGATGAACGCTTCCTGGCAGCAGTGGACGAGCTGCTAGTGCTGCTGGCGCCGATGGCTCCTCATTTGACTGAGGAGCTGTGGCATCGTCGCGGATACGAGGAGAGCATCCACCTGCAATCCTGGCCGGAGTATGATCCGGCGCTGACGGTGGATAACATCGTAACGCTGGTGGTGCAGGTGAACGGCAAGGTTCGCGACAAGCTGGAGGTCGCGCCCGGCCTCACCGACGAGCAGGCGCGCGAGCTGGTGCTATCAAGCCCGAAGGTGCAGTCGGCGCTGGAAGGCCGAGCGCCGAAGAAGTTCATCTACGTGCGCGACCGCAACCTGGCGAACGTCGTGGGATAGCGGACCTTGCCCCTGGCCCTCTCTCCTTGCGGGGAGGGGAGCCAGTGCCCCTTTTGGACGAGGCGACGATGTGGGCCAGGTCGGCGTGAAACCTGCGCAGGCAGGTTTTGTGGCCGAACGCCAGTGAGGCCATTCCGGCGCGGTTTTAACCGCCCACGTCCTTACGCCTCTTTTATCTGGCCAAGGAAGGTGCGCAGCCGGTCGTTCTTCGGCGCGTTGAAAAGCTCAGCGGGCGCGCCCTCCTCCTGGACGATGCCGCCATCCATGAAGATCACGCGGTCGGCCACATCGCGGGCAAAGCCCATCTCATGCGTGACGACGATCATCGTCATCCCTTCTTCGGCAAGCTGGCGCATCACCTTGAGCACTTCTCCGACCAGTTCCGGGTCGAGCGCCGAGGTTGCCTCATCGAAGAGCATCAGCTTGGGGTCCATCGCCAGCGCGCGCGCAATGGCGACACGCTGCTGCTGTCCGCCGGAGAGCCGTGCCGGATAGGCGTCAGCCTTCTCGCCAAGGCCGACCTTTGCCAGCAGTTGATGCGCACGAGCCTCCGCCTGCTCTTTCGGAATGCCCCTTACCTGCACTGGCGCCTCGACGATGTTTTGCAGCGCCGTTAGATGCGGAAAGAGGTTGAAACGCTGGAAGACCATACCGATCTCCGAGCGGATGCGCGCGATGTTGCGCTCGCTATCCTCTACCAGTTTGCCGTCAGGCGCCTCGCGATAGCCCATGAGCTCACCATCCACGTAGATGCGGCCCTGGTTAATCTTTTCGAGATGGTTAATGCAGCGGAGGAAGGTTGTCTTACCTGACCCGCTCGGCCCGATGACGACGACCACCTCACCGCGCTGCACGCGCAAATTGACACCGCGCAGCACCTCATTATTGTGAAAGTATTTGTGCACGTCCAGGGCGTCTACCATTGGACGTGTCCCGTTCACTTGCGCACTCGCACCGCTCAGCATCGCCATAATGTTATCTCTCCCTCTCGGTGTGTGCCATTGAAGTCGTCAAACCCGAGCCTAATGCACGGGAAGTGGTCCCACTTCTCGATTACCCATGCCGACCATCCGCTGCCACCAATTGGCCCCCTTTACACCTGGCTCGATCTCCGAGGCGCCCAGCCTGCGCTCGATGTAGCTCTGGATAATGCCCCAGATGGTAGTCATCAATAGATACCAGACTGAGACAACAACCAGGAGTTCCAGCGGGGCAAAGAGTGGGCCACCAATGGCCTGCGCAGTGCCGAGTAGTTCGTACAATCCAGCGGCTGTGGCAAGAGATGTGTTTTTAAGCATATTGTTGAATTCGTTGCCGAGCGGCGGGATGATGACACGAAAAGCTTGGGGCAAGATGATGCGGCGCATGGCTAGCCGATAGGTCATTCCAAGTGACTTGGCGGCTTCGAATTGACCAGAGTCTATGGCGCCGATTCCAGCTCTGACGATCTCCGCCATGTAGGCTCCTTCGTTCACAGAGAGCGCCAGCAAAGCCGCGAGGAATGAATCAAGGAATATGGTGCTAAAGTGGGTGAAGCCAATTTGCGCAAAAAAGTCCACCGAACGGAGTGGGCGAACCAAGTGGAGATAGGGAATGAGTTGAAAGAAAAAGATGATCTGGACAAGCAGGGGAGTGCCGCGGAAAAACCAGACATAAATGGCAGAGATGCCTCTGACGACACGCCAGCGGCTGCGGCTCATAAAGTAGAGGAGCAGTCCGATAAGCGTACCAATGAGCTGGGCCAGAACAGCAAGGATAATGGTCAGGATAACACCCTGAATGATTGCCGCTGAAAGCTCATATTTCCAAACATAACCCCAGTTGAACGAGTGATTGAGCGTGATGAAGTTCTGGAGCCACTCGAGTATGCCCATGGTTCGACTCTCCTCATAAGTTGAGCAGTACCTGGCCTACCTGCTTCGCTGGAGGGAATATACACACTTCCAACTACGGTAGCGAGGCGCGGCGTCGTGCGCAATTCGGCGAAATGGAACGGTCGAGGCATTATACCCCGACCGCCCACAATTTCGTACTATGCCATTTGGACTGCGAAGGGTTAGGAGAGTGGCGGATAGGCCAGCTTCTGCACGCCCCAATTGGTCAGAATCTTGCGGTATGTGCCATCCGTGCGCATCGCGGCGAGCGCGTTGGTGATGGCTGTTTCGAGCGCCGAGTTGTCTTTGCGCATCACGATACCTTGTGGCGTGGGGTCGACGGTGATGCCGCCGGACTCGAGCTTGCCCGAGTTCTGTTTGGCGTAGTAGTCGGTCACTGGCTGATCCTGATAGCTGGCATCCGCGCTGCCGTTGACCACTTCCAGTACGACATCGTTCTGGGAGGGGTGATGCACTATCTTGATCTGGTTGTTTTTGCAGACAGCAGCCTGGCCTGATGAGCCGTCGCCCGTGCCGTTCGCGTCCTGCAGCTCGGCCAACTCGACGGTGTTATCTTGTGCCGCGACGATCTTGCCGCACATTGTGTCAATCGATGTGATGCTCTTGGGGTTGCCCGTCTGGACAAGGATGGACTCACCGGCAGTGAAGTAAGGAATCATATCCACCTTCTGCTGGCGGTCAGAGTTGATCGTGAAGGACGAGATGGACATGTCGTACCGCTGCTGGCCTAGCGCGGGGCCAGAAAGGTCCGGGATAATCGCGCCAAAGTCCGCCTTGATGATGTTCGGCTCCAGGCAGAGGCGCTTGGCAAACTCGCGAGCCAGATCCATGTCGTAGCCAATGAAGTTCGTTGGATTGTTGGGGTCCGAGTACTCCGCTGGAGCATAGGTTGTGTCGCTGGCAATCGTCAGTTTGCCTGGATTTACCAGGTGCCAGCTCGAGACGGTAGAGGATGACGGACAGTTTGCATTGTTGCCGCCGGTTGTTGGGGTTGACGAGGCGCCGCAGGCTGCGAGCAGGAGCGAAAGCCCCATCGCGGCCCCGACCGCTCCAACAGTCATAACCCGCCGCAGTTTCGGCAGGGTGCGCAGTGACGCGGGTATCATCCAGTCTTCTCCTTGCTACAACATCACCATACGCCTGAGAGGATGCCGGGAAAAGCTCTTGTGTGTAACGAGTGTACCATTCCCAGGCAAGTCCTCTGGTGCGCTGTCGCAGACCCATTGCACAGGGCAACAGCTAAGATAAAGTACGCATCCTCGCGGCGTAATCTTACAGTTGCAGCCCATGCAGAGAGGGTGAATCGCACCTTGTGGCGAAAACGGCGATAATATTTGGCGCACTGGCAGCCATTATTTGGAGAAGAGCGCACAGCGCTGTGTGATGGTTGAGGGACGAAAAAATGCGGGGAGAGAAGCCCACCCGCTCTCTCCTCGCAATTGCATGCGATTGGGAAACCACATACCTGATTAGACGCATTGACTACCTGAGATGTGCAAATTGCATTCGCCGCCTGGTACTTTTTACGTCGGCTAGAAGTGCAGTTCGGGGCCATGCTGGCGCAGCCAGGCGCGCTGGTCGCGATAGTCCGGGCATTGCTCAGCCACCAGCGCCCAGAAACGCGGCGAGTGGTTCCCCTCTTTCAAGTGCGCCAATTCGTGAATGACGATGTAGTCGAGCACGACAATTGGCGCCAGGAGAAGTCGCCAGTTGAAGTTTAGGTTGCCCTGACGCGAACAGCTTCCCCAGCGACTCTTCTGGTCCCGAATGGCGATGCGCCCGAAGCTGTAGCCGAATGGCGCATTCCAGCGCGCCACGCGCTCGGCGAAGACATGGTGCGCCTGACGACGGTACCAGCGCTCGATGGTTGCCCGAATCATGTCTGGGGAACTGGAATCCAGAACGAGGCGCAGTGTACCTTCCTCCATCACAGCAGTCTTGCGCCTGCCTAGATGACTGGTATCGAGCTCCAGCCGCAGTTGTCCACCCGCAAAGGGGAGAAGCGCACCCGACCGAAGCGGTGTCTCGACCACAGAGAGCGGTGGCTGCGCATAGCGCACCAGCATTTTGGTGATCCAGTCGGTCTTCTCGCGCATGACCGCCTCAATGCGCGCAACGCTGACGCCAGGGGGCGTCGTGACCTCCAGCCCATTGCCGGGGCGCACCTCGAAGCGAAGACGTCGAGCCCGTCGGCTGACGCGATGACGGTAGGTGATGGTGGCATCGCCGAGGCTGATGGCGCGCTGACGCACCGTCGCGGTCTTCGCTGCAGAATATGCCATGCCATTTTGTCGGGAACTGGTAGGGCCAGATGAATCTGATGAATCTGTGGGTGATGTAGCCGACGAGGTGGCCGATGCGTTCGCTGGCATGCCCAATCCTCTCCTTCAGCTAGCAAGTGGGAGATCATTTCTCATGTGCGCACGAGCGCGCGATCACTATTTGGCGGGACTATCGTAGCGGGAAGTCAATCGTCAGGCGAGAGAGACAGTACCAACAGCCCCCGGCCATTGGTCATGGGTAATTTTGGAGTGTGGATGAAGTGTGGGTATAGCGCGGCAATCCGCTTGACTTGCGCCCTGCGTTGTGATAAGCTCTCTTTTGCGTTTGGCGTATACGCGCCAGCGCTGTGGTTGCAACCACGCCGTACCTGAACAACCGAAGAGTGAGAAGCAGCAGTATGCGCTTTGTGGTCACAATGCCAGGAATTTCCCAGCACTGTGACGATGCGGGTAGCATACGTCAATGTTCTTTGAGTCGTGCAAACGACGCAGCAACAAGCGAGTGGAATAGCGTGTATTTGCGAGGAAGTCGCACGCGAAGGCGTGGGCAGACTTGCAGGCATAAACACCACAGAACTTGGATGGCGAGTTTGATCCTGGCTCAGGACAAACGCTGGCGGCGTGCCTAACACATGCAAGTCGAACGCGAGTCTGGCTTCGGCCAGGGCTCGAGTGGCGGACGGGTGAGTAACACGTGAATAACCTGCCTGGGTGTG
>DATBIB010000108.1:0-53048 GCA_036557205.1 Ktedonobacterales bacterium
GTTTTGCGGCTGCGCGGAATCTCGTAATACGTCTGGCGCGTGGCCGGCACGGTCATCTGCTTGCCCGGAATGATCAGCTTTTCCGGGTCGTTCATATGGGTGCTGGCCAGCTCGACGATGCGTGGCGGCATGGTGGCCGAGAAGAGCGCGGTGCGCTTGTCGTCTGGCACTTGCTCGAGGATCCATTCGATATCCTCGATGAAGCCCATGTCGAGCATCTCGTCGGCCTCGTCCAGCACGACACATCTCACCGTGCTCAAGTCGAGCGTCTTGCGGTTGAGGTGGTCGAGCAGGCGTCCGGGGGTGCCGACGACGACCTGCACGCCGCGGGCGAGCGCGCGGAACTGGCGCTCGTAGGGCTGGCCGCCATAGATCGGCAGCGAGACCAGCTCGCGGAACTTGCCCAGGTTGTGCATCGCCTCGGAGACCTGAATGCACAGCTCGCGCGTCGGCACGATGATGAGCGCCTGCGGGGCAAGCTGGTTGACATCCAGCCGCTCGACGATGGGCAGGCCAAAGGCGGCGGTCTTGCCGGTGCCGGTGGGCGCCTGGCCGATGACATCGCGGCCCGCCAGTAACTCGCCGATGGTCTGCTGCTGAATGGGCGTCGGCTCGCCAAAGCCCAGCTCGCGGATCGCGCGCAGGGCGTCGTCGCCGAGACCCAGCGCCGCGAACGCTTCGATTGGGTCGGGCGCCGACTCCGTCGCCACTGTGGCGGCGTTTGTGGATGTATCGGTATCGGTATCGGTATCTGTCGTCGTTACGTTGTCGATGGGGGACTGGCCCCCGTTGCTATCTGTGCCTGCCGTCATAGTTATTGAAGCTCCCGAGGCGTTGTCTCGCCTGCTCGCGCTTGCTCAATGCCTTCGTCGCTCACCACCATCCGGCAAGCCGCAATCCAAAAGCCTGATTCCAAAAGTACAGTGTACCGCACGAGCAGACATTGCGCTACTTTCTGCTCTGCGGGCATGTCTATCCAGGGTGAAGTAGAGGCGCGGAAACGGGTCAGCCATCCCCAATAGCCCTCGTATCCGCTCAGGTTTGCCCATCACCTTCCCCAGAAGTCGCGCCAAGTGTACCTGCCCTCTTGATTAATAAGAACATATGTTCTATTATTGTGGCGTCGCCAGTTGTTCGTGTAGTGCGGCAACGTATGCGGTCAGTCTGGACAGGACGCCGCTTCCTCCCGATGGCAGATCTCGGGACGGGAGCGGCGTTTTGCCTATTTGTTGACGAGTTGAGGCTGTGTGGAGGGAGGGCAGACCCTATGGGGGCGCGGAAGAGGATTGCCAGCGCCAGTGACGGGGATGACGGCGAGCGGCCAAGAGATGTGTCGGGTACGTCGGATACGTCGGAGACACCGGAGATGACTGGAACGGCGCGGATCGGGTTTGCGCCAATTGTGCGCGTGGATGCGCCACGCCGCGAGATCGAGTTGTGCGCCACCAGCGAGACAGTGGATAGCCACGGCACCATCTTCGACTACGACGCCAGCAAGGAGGCATTCACCCGCTGGATCGGCAACGTGCGCGAGATGCACGGGCGGCAGGCGGTTGGCTCGCGCGTGGCGGTGCGCTGCGATGACGAGACGCGCCGTGTCTACGTCCGCATTCGCATCTCACGCGGCGCGCAAGATACCTGGGAGAAGGTGCTGGACGGCACGTTGCGCGGGGCGAGCATCGGCGCGAGTGGCGTGGTCTGGCAGCGGCAGCGCCGTCGGGTGGCGGGCGAGCAACGCTCGCTCAATGTCGCGACCCGCTATGACCTGGTGGAGCTGAGCCTGGTGGATAACCCCAGCAATCCCGATGCGCTGGGGGTCACGTTCGTGCGCGACGCCACGCCGGATGTCGCGTTGCTCGATCCGCTTGATGAGCCAGCCACCCGGGCGGATGAGCCAGATGAAGCGAAAGAGCCATCCCGGGTGGATGAGGGCACGCTGGAGCAGGCCAATCGTGCGCGGCTGCATGGCGCGGCGCAGGCAGTGTTGACGGGTTGCGGCTGCTCGGTATGTGTGGCCGCGCGGGCTTTGCTGGCCGATACGCGAGTGCCCATCGAGCGGGGAGCTGATGCGCAGGCCGAGGATCAGCCGCTGGCGCGGGCGCTGGCTGCGGGACTCTCAGACAATGGCATCCACATCGTCGCGCTGGATGCGGGCGTGCGGGCGTTGGCGGCCACGATAGAGGCGTCAATGCGGCAGGTGGCGAGCGAGGTTGGCGGGCTGAACCGGCGAGTGACGGCGCTGGAGAGCCAGCCGCTCGCGGGCGGCCCGTCGGCGCGACCAGTGGATAAGTCGTCCGCCTTGATGGCGCGCGGGCAGATGGGGGCGCCCACCGCCAGGGAGAAATACCACGCGCTCGAATCGCTGGCGGGAGAAGTCTTCGATCCGCAGGTGCAGGTAGCCATCGCCGCCGAGCTGATCCGCCTGCAACAACGTGGCGAGTGAAAGGCGGCGAACGTTCTGGTCCCCCCTCCCTTTTAGGGGAGGGGGTCAGGGGGAGAGGGCGGGTGGAGTAATCCGCCAGTGAAGGAAAGGATAATAACATTATGGCAAGCGCGGTTTATCTGCCGGGGACGGCAGGGGCAACCATAGGGGATGAGACGGTGGCGCTGGTACGCGAAGCGATGGGCGACGCGACCCGCGCGATCACGATGGCCAGCGGGCTGGTAGGCTATGAGCTGGAGACGCCCGCCAAAGTGATCGTGCCGGTGGTGACACCGCTGGTGAATATGCTGCCACGGCGGCGCGGCAACGGGACCGACGTCGTCCACTGGAAGGCCATCACCAGCTTCGACACCTCGCGCAACTGGGGTGTGCTGGCGGATGGCGGCACGCCAAGCCAGGTGACGTACGCCGTCGCCTCGCTACAAAATACGATGCAAAGCATCGGCCTGATGAACGCGGTCAGCTTTCAGGCGCAGTGGCGTGGCCGGGCGCTCGAGTCCGACGTACGGGCGCGGCGCATCGCCGAGTTGCTCTATCAGCTGAAGATGACCGAGGAGCGCTGGCTGCTGGGCGCGTCCACCTACCTGATGGCGCCGCCCGCGCCGGTTCTAGCGACCGCGACTACTGGCGGCACTGTGGCGGCGGGCACGTACTGGGTGAAGGTGACGGCGAAGAACGCCCAGGGCGAGACAACCGCCTCACCCGCGACGAAGATCGTCACCACCGGCAGCACCTCGACGGTGACGATTACCGTCTTCACCGTGCCGAACGCGACACAGTACAACGTCTACATCGGGTCGGGTGGCTCGCTGCCCGCCGATAGCGCGATGTGGCTCCAGACGGGTATCTCTGGCTCGAACGCGCAACAGCCCGCCATCGGCGCGACGGTCACGCTGGCCGACGGGGCGACGGTGATGCCGTCGGGCGAGGTGAATCCCGCCATCCTGCCGCTGACGATCTCCGCCCCGCCCGCGACCTCCGGCACGGCTCTCTCGACGGTCGCGGCGAATACCGCCAAGACCTTCGTGGATGGCTCAGGCAATCCGCTGATGTGGGATGGCATCATCGCGCAAGCGCTCGGCAACACCAGCCTGGCGAACGGTGCGACGCTCGGCGCGCAGGTGGCGCAGCCCGCCGACCCAACAGGGAAGCTGGGTCTGGCGGATATCGACAACCTGCTAGCGGGGATGTATCTGCAGGCGGCTGGCGACCCAGACTACATCATCATGAATCCGCTGGATAACGTGCGGCTGACGAATCTGGTGGTCAGCGCGGGGCAACTGCGCTATGTGGTCCAGGCGGGCGAAAGCGCCGAGCAGACACACCTCACTGCGCAGTATCGCGTCACGCGCTACCTGAACAAGAGCACGGGCCGCGAGATCCCGATCATCCTGGATCGCTACTGCCCGCAGGGGTATATGGTCTTCCTGCCAGTCTCAGTGCCTTTCCCGGTGCCGGAGGTCTCCGCCGCCATCGAGATCGAGACGAACCAGGAATACTGGGGCGTCGATTTTGCCGTCACCGACAGCAACTTCCGCTTCGCGGACTACGTGGACGAGACGGTGAAGGTGTTCTTCCTTGGCGGCCTTGGCGTCATCCGTGGCATCTACCCCAGCTTCTAGCGAACTGCTGGGAACTGGGAGCCAAGCAACGAGGAGGCGGCTGGGTCGGCGCATGCGATTGCGTATCGCGGCGGAGCGCCGATCCAGTCGCCTCTTCATAGCCAGGGTAGTCTCATCCGTGGCGCCCCTGGCGCCAATTTGTGTTACACCTACTACACCATGCGCCGCTTCGCCAGAAACGGCCATACAGGCGCGGTTGGAACCGCCCGCGCGCTTAGCACGCCAGCGCTGTGCCCGCCTCCACCACGATCAGCCGTGCCGCATACTGCCCGCCGATGACCCGCACGCTCCCATCGGCCATCACGTATGGTTCCATCGTGTCGAGCCAGCGCTGCTGTCCGCGCGTCATGCGAACGCAGGCGACGGCGGACTCGTCCATGTGGGTTTCGCGCCACAAAAGCTGTCCGCTGGCCGTGCGGTACCCGCCAGCGTAGGGGTCACGATACTGTTGTTGCGCCGCCGCGATGGAAGGGTGGCTGGGCGCGCTTCGCCTGGTGAGAGCAATGGTGGTTTCGATGGCGACGGCCAACGTCAGCGCCAGCGCGATCAGCGCGAACACCCGCGCGAAGCGGGAGAGTGGCGACCGAGGCCGATGCTGTTCTGTCTGATTCGTGGTCAACATAGTAGCTGCCGCTCCCTTCACGATTCACCGGATGCGATAGAGATCCTCGTTACGCCATCACCTCGCCGCGAGGTGATGCCTTCAGTGTGCCCTGGCCACCGCGATTGCTCGACACACAACATCCACAACGGCGCCCACAATCACGCCTACAATCGGCAATTTTGCTCACAACACGATTATTCAGTTGCCCAAAGTGCGTGCTATTATGTCACCTGAGTTGCGGTGTCAGTCCCTGGAGAAAGGCTCACCTTTGCCTTCACCTGGGAGGTTCACCTCCAATGGCCACGGCGCACATCCGCACATTTGGCGACCTGCTGCGACGCTCCCGTCTGGCCGCGGGGCTGACTCTTGAGGAGTTGGCCGAGCGGGCGGGGTTGAGCGCCAAGGGGATTGGCGCGCTCGAACGCGGCGAGCGGCGCGCTCCGCGCAGAGAGACGGTCGCACTCTTGGCCGACGCGCTCCAATTGGCTGATGCTGACCGTGCCCAGTTCGAGTCCGTCGCCCGCCACCGAACTCCTTTGCCCATCACATCGGCGGTGAACGCCGCGCCCAGCGCAAATCTCCCGCCGCTCATCGGTCGCACCGCTGAACTTGCCTTGCTCGAACGTCATCTATCGGGTGAGGGCTGCCTTCTACTGTTCCTCGCGGGCGAGCCGGGCATCGGCAAGACACGGCTGCTCCGCGAAGTCGCCGAACTGGCGCGCGTTGGTGGCTGGGCTGTGCTGGAAGGCGGCTGTCACCGGAGCAGCGGACAGGAGCCGTATGCGCCCATACTCACGGCGTTAGAGCGACGCATCCACGGGCAATCTCCAGTGCGGCTAAGCAACGACCTGGAAGGCTGTTCCTGGCTGGTGCGCCTGCTTCCCGAACTGGCGGAAATAACGCTCGTCCCAACGCCGCAGTGGAATCTTCCGCCGCCGCAGGAACGCCGCTTGATGTTCGCGGCGGTGGGCCGCTATCTCGCCAACCTGGCTGGCCGGGTAGGCGCGCTGCTCATTCTCGACGATCTCCAGTGGGCGGGCGCCGACGCTCTCGATCTGCTGGCTACACTTGCTCGCGCCGCCACCGATCAGGCTCCCCTGCGCATCGTCGGCGCGTATCGTGGCACTGAAGTCCAGCCGCAACACCCGCTCAGCGTGCTGCAACATGAGCTAATGCGCGAATCGCTGGCTATCCGCCACGAACTTGAGCCATTGCGGCCTGAAGATGCCAGCGCGCTGCTCAATAATCTGCTAGGCATCGAAGAGCCAGGCGCTCAGGGGATGGTCGAGGCCAGAGAACGGGTGCTCCAGCGCGCGGGCGGGATGCCACTCTTTCTGGTGAGCTATGCGCAGCGACTTGACGCCGACCGACTGGCTGTTGATGGCGAGTCAAAACGTGCGGATGTGCCAGACGATGTCGCCGATAGCATTCGCCAGCGGGTAGCGGTATTGCCCCGCCGTACTCAGCGTCTGCTGGGCATCGCGGCGGTGGCCGGTAGGAGTAGCACATTCAATGTGCTGGTGGCTGCGGGCAAAGCCTTGTCGCTCTCAGAGGCCGACGCGCTCGATGGGCTGCATGACGCGGCACAGGCGAAGCTCCTACTGGAAGGCGCGGGCGGTTCGTATTCATTCGCTCATGATCTGATCCACGAGGTCATTACAGCGGATCTGGGTTCCGCGCGCGTCACCGCGACACACCGGCATATCGCCGAGGCGCTGGAGGAACTGCCGGGAGCGAGTCGCCAGGTGGCGGAACTCGCCTGGCATTTCGCCCAGGGAGGCGCGCCAGATCGCGCCCTGCCATATGCGCTGCTGGCAGGCGCCCAGGCCGAGGCGGTCTATGCCAATGCGGAGGCGGAGCGCCACTACGAGACGGCGCTGGAACTGGCGCGCGAAGTCGGTGATCGGGCGCGCGAGGGCGAGGCGCTCGAACGGCTTGGATCGCTCCACTGGATGAATGTGGGCGACTATACCAGGACAATGAAGATGCATGAACAGGCGATTCATGTGTACCGGATGCTGGGCGACCGAGAGAGCGAAATTCGGACGGCGGCGCAACTGGCGCGAGCCTATGCGCGCAGTGGCAGGCCGGGAGCGGGTCGTGATCTCTTGACGCCTTTGCTCGACGGATCACAGCAGATGAAAGAAGTCTCGGAGCATCCAGAGACTCACGCCTTGTTGCTCACCGCACTCGCGGATGTCTGCTTTCATGGTGGCGATTACCGCGAACAGTTAGCGTCTTCTGAGCGCGCGGTGAGTCTGTGGCGGGCGATAGGGAATGCGCCATCCCTGGTGGATGCGCTGGATTTGCATGGGGTCGCGCTCCGCCTTCTCGGACAGTGGCAGGATGCTCTACGCGAGTTGCAAGAGGTGGCCTCGCTCATGGAGCAAACGGGCGCCCTCTATGTCGGCGCGCATGCGGGGAATCACCTGTGCTACTGCTACCTGCAAAGTGGGCAGTGGAATCTGGCAGTAGCAGCAATCGAGCGCGCCCAGAACGCCGCCGAGCGCGCGGGAAGTGGCTCCATGCTGGGTGGAGCATACTTCCCCCGTGGCCTCCAGTCCTTCTACGCTGGTGACTGGCCGACCGCGCGGATGTGGTTTGAGCGTGCGGCAGACCTGTTGGGTGGAAAATTGTACAGCATTAGCCTCTATGCTCCACTTGGGCGTGGGATCATCCGCCTGGCGACCGGCGAGAAGGAAACCGGGTTGAACTTCCTGCTAGAAGCTCTCGCGCTCGCGGAGCAGAGGGGGTTTCTCTTTGGCAAGGATCGCATTCAACGCGAACTTGCGGAGGCTGAGCTTGTCATGGGTCGCGCCAGTAGCGCGCTGATGCGGCTCGAATCCCGCGTGACTCAGCCCGTCCGCCAGGAGGAGAACGACGTCACCCCGATGATGCCGCTGCTGGCCTGGGTGTACCTCGAATTGGGTGGCGGCCAGGATGTTGAAGCGCTGCTCGACCGCGCCGCCGCTCAGGCGCGAATTCAGCATCATCATCTCGCCCTTGTGGACACCATGCGCATACGAGGTTTGCTGTATGCAAGACAGCGGCGCTGGCAGGAGGCCGCGCACGCGCTTGACGAGGCGCTCGCGCTTTGCCGCTCGATGCCCCATCCCTATGCCGAGGCGAAAGCCCTCTACATCTACGGCCAGATGCATCTGGCGCGGGATGAGCCAGAACGCGCGCGCGAGGACTTCACGGCGGCGCTGGCCATCCTCAACCGCCTGGGCGAGCGCCTCTATGCCGAGCACGTCGAGCGAGCGCTGGCCGAGATCGATGGATAGCGCTCCCGCCGTATAATCCGCTGCTACTGCACGCGGATGATGCGCAGCGTCCAGTTGGTGGCGTCCGCAACGGGCGTGACCGCGAAGCCATAGGTGTGGCCGCCCTTCGTCTGCTGCCAGGAGCTCGCGCCATTCGAGCCGGGCACCCAGCCATAAATTGGCGCCGCCTGCTGAAAGAAGGCGTTGATTGAGGCGGGCGTTCCGGCGCTGCAGATTGGGATGTAGGTCGAGCCAGCGGCGCCCTGTCCTGTTCCGACGCGCGAGAGCGGCGGTAGTGGGATGAGCACGCCGCTGCCCTGGTCGCTGGCGAGCTGGTACGACGTGTCCGGGAAGGCGCCCGGATCGCACACTGGCCCCGGCGGTGGCGTGGCATGGCGCAGGCGGAAAGTGACCAGCCCATTGCCGAGCACGTTCACCGCATCGATGGCTAGATAGCGCTGGTCGTCTGGGAGCGCGAAGCACTTTGCCCCGCCACAATCGGTCTGTATCCGCCCATCGCCAGGAAACGTGCCGATGGGTCCCCAGCCGGAGAAGAGCAGCAGCGATAGGAACGGCTTCGGCCCTTTGCCGCTCGTCACCGTCAGATCGGCGGTATTGTCGGGCACGCAGACGCTGTAGGCGGCGAGGCTGAATTCTCCCGCTCCGCCGCCGCTGGTTGCGGGTGTCGTCGCCACCGCGCCCGCCGGGAGTTCGATGTTGGGCAGCGTGAGCGTGCTGGCGCTGGCGAATCCGGGCAGTTGCGCGCAGGCGGTGGGGAGCGGCGTTGTCGTGGCGGTGGCTGCCGCTGCGATTGGCGTCGCGCTGGGCGCCCCAGGCAACTCAGAGGATGTAGGGCCAGTGGGCGCACAACCCGCCAGCGCGACGAGGACGGGCAGGATGACGAGCGCGCACGATGCCAGGATGCGCGCTGAATGATGCCGAGGATGAAGAGCCATAGCGGCACTCCTCTCAAGATTTGCTATGCGGAAGAGTCATTGCGCCTGCGTACTTTGCATGGTCGCTAGATTAGCGTATCTGGCGCTGGCGCGCAATAAGCAGCATCACAGCGCGATGCGATTGGCCCAGGAAACGGGCCAATGGCCGAAACCGCCTGGCTTGCGATGACCCGTATAGTCTGCGTATTGCCCTTACGCCCGCCCTCCGCTATACTGGTGCGGGCGGCGAGGCGTGCCTCCGCCGTGCGATGTGGTGAGGATGTCTTGAGGGGTTCGCTCCGCGGCTGGGCGGCCTCGTGGGTTGAAGGGCATATGCAATGTCGACATCTGGGAATCCTGGCAATCCGCAATATATGAATCCCGCTGGTGGTGTCGCGGGACAGGCACTCGCCGCGCTGCCGCCCGATATTCAGTCGTTGCTCAAGCCGGGCAAGACATCCGAGCGCATTCAGCACGCGATTGCCTGGGCGGCGCGGCGCGATCCGCGCGTGCTGGCGATGCATCAGCGGCTCGATCCGTCGATCAAGACCTTCGAGGATATCAGGCGGGCAAGTCTCGCCAACAAAGACAAGGTGGCTCGCGACATCGCGCGCCGCTATCGCCACCGCGCCGCGATGACCGGCGCCGTCACCAGCCTGCCGGGTGGTCTGTGGGCCATCGTCGCGGCGGGCGCGGATGTGCAATTGACGGCGGCCTATTCCGTGCGCATGGCCTCGATGATCTCTCAGGCCTACGGCTACGACGCCTCCATACTGGAGGAGCAGGCGCATCTGGCCGATGTGCTGGCGCTGGTGGCGGGGATCGATAGTCTGCGCGGCGTCGGCAACTGGCTGACCCGCGAGGGGCTGACGCACGCGATCCCCGAGGTGCTGCCGAAGATCCTGACGCGGCTGAGCATCGAGCTGACCCAGGAGCAGGCGGCCAAATGGGTCGGGCGCATCATTCCGGGCGTCGGCGCGGCGGTCGGCGGTGGTATCGACTACGCTTTTCTGCGGGCCGCGGGTGAGCGCGCCATCGCCTACTACCACAACCGCACCCTCGAAGAACAGGGACTGCTGCCCCCTGGCACGAGCGACCTCTCGCTGCCATCGCACGCACAGCCCCCGGCCTTGCAGGCGCCCGCATCTCAGGCGTCGTCGGCTTCAGGTTCAGGTCAGATTGTGGAAGGCTCGCTGGCGAATCCCGGCGACACAAACGCGCACGCCATTGCGGGCAGGGTTATCTCGCCCGCCACCGAGGCGAGCCAGAGCGCCCGTGTGCCCGCCATGCCACGGGCGGCGCTGCCCGCCCCCGCGCCCGCCCGGCCGGTGAAGAAGCGTGGCGCGCCGGAGCGCTTCGGCATCTACCTCGCGATCTTCGCTGTGCTGGCGTTCGCCATCTCCATCGCCGCCTGCGCCGCGCTCATCATCATCATCTCGCAGGTCGTCTCAGGCGTCGGCCACTAGCGGGGCGACATATGCCGTAGCGCGCTGGTTGAGGTGCTCGGAAGTGGACCGCTGCCTTCGCCCCAATGAAAGACCCTCCCCTACAAGGGGAGGGTGGCCGTTGAATGCTTGCGACTGAACGGCGCGTTGCCGTGAGCCCGTCTCACGCTTTCCGCATGTAGAGGCGAACGGTGAGCGGGGCGAAGATGAGCACGAGCACCGCCGCTCCGAGTAAGGCCCATGCTGTCTCGATGGTCAGTCCGACGCCGCTCGTCAGGTCGCGCGCGGCGGTGACGATGTGGGTGACGGGATTCACGTTCACGAACCATTGCAACCAGTCCGGCAAGGTTCTGGTCGGGACGAACGCATTCGAGACGAAGGTCAGCGGGAACAGGATCAGGAACGAGAGACCCTGCACGCTTGAGGCCGTACGCCCGATTACGCCGAGGAACGCGAAGCTCCAACTCAATGCCCAGGAGCAGACGATGACGAGCAGCCCCGCCGCCAGCACTCCGACGACCCCGCCTTCGGGCCGGTAGCCGAGGATGAAGCCCATGACGAAGGTGAGCGTCGTCGCGATCAAGTAGCGGACACTATCCGCCAGGAGCGCGCCAGCGAGCGGCGCGATGCGGGCGATGGGCAATGACTTGAAGCGGTCGAAGACGCCCTTATCCATATCTTCGCGCAGCTGCGTCCCCGTGACGGCTGAGGTGGTCAGCACCGTCTGCACCAGGATGCCGGGAATGAAGAAGGGCAGATAGCTTTGCACATTACCTGCGATCGCTCCGCCGAAGATGTAGGTGAACAGCAGCGTGAAGATGATCGGCTGGAGCGTCACGTCGAAGAACTGCTCGGGGGTGCGCCGAAACTTCAGCAACCCGCGATAGGCCATCAGCAGCGAGTTTTGGATCACCTGACCGAGACTGACACGGTTTTTGAGTTTTCGGTTGACGGCCGGGGTAATCATCGTCTGACTCATAGTGCTCATGAACGGCTGGTCTCCAATTCGCGTTCTGGGGTATCGGCGTCCTCCTCAGTGGCGGGACGTCCGGTGAGCGTGAGGAATACCTCGTCGAGGGTTGGCTTCTGCACCGATAGCTCGGTCACGGCGATGCCCTCATCGCGCAGCCTGACGAGCAGGTCGGTGACGGCATCGGGCGCGGCCATAGGGGCGTTGATCCGTCCGGTCGCCGGGAAGAGCGCCGCCTCGACATGCAGCACCGCTCCAATGACCGCTCGCGCCCGTTCGAGTTGCGCCGGGTCGGCGAGCACGAGCTGGAGCGAGGAATTGCCAACAGTGGATTTCAACTCGTCCGTTGTGCCTTCGGCGACGACCTTACCGTGATCGATGACGGCGATCCGGTCGGCGAGCTGGTCCGCCTCGTCGAGATACTGGGTGGTGAGCAGCACGGTTGAGCCGGTAGCCACCAATCGCCGGATCGTGGCCCACATCTGGGCGCGGGTCCTGGGGTCCAGCCCGGTCGTAGGCTCGTCGAGGAAGATCAGTGGCGGCTGAGAGATGAGACTCGCCGCGAGATCGAGACGGCGACGCATGCCGCCGGAGAAGTTCTTCAGCGGGCGTTTGGCGGCCTCGGTCAGCCCGAACTCTTCGAGTAGTTCCGCCGATTTGGCCCGAGCCGCTTTGGAACTGAGGCCGTTCAGACGCGAGAAGAGGAAGAGGTTCTCGCGCGCGCTCAGGGTCTCATCCACCGAAGCATACTGCCCGGTGACGCCGATGAGCTGGCGAACGATATGCGCCTCGCGCACCACATCATGCCCGAAGACGGTCGCGCTGCCGCCATCGGGGCGGAGCAGCGTCGCGAGCATACGGATAACAGTTGTCTTGCCCGCGCCGTTCGGCCCGAGCACGCCATAAACGCTCCCGGTCTGTACGGAGAGGTCAACGTGATCGACGGCGCGATTGTCGCCGAAGTCCTTGATGAGCCCATGAGCCTCGACGGCCTGAACAGATATCGACATTCCCATCCCCAATTCGTTCTTGGTACAACTTCATGACGTTGACGTACCGCGACACATGCGTATCCGGCTGTATGTCGCGCACGGTTAAAGATATATCTTTTTATATCGAATCTGTCAAGGGGGTAGTCAAGGGTCATAAGAAAAGGCGCCGCACACTGAGCGCCAGTATCAGTACGATGCGCCATGAGGCGGGGTTTCATTCCAAAATGGACGGGCAACGGCGGTGGCCGTTCAGCAAACTACTCGAAACTATTCGCCGGGCTGTGTGGCTCTGACGCGGCGCGGTGAATCAGAAGCGGGAGTCCGCGGGTATGCCCGTGAGGCGGACAAGCTCGTCATACTGATTGTGTCCAAGGCTCGCGTACCACTGGGCGAACGGATTGCCCCATCGCGAGATGTGGATTTCGGCGCAGTTGAGGAGCTCCCAATGGACCGATTCAGTCGTCAGACCTCGCCAGGCGAACTCAAAATCATAGGTATAGATCGGGTCTGCAAGGAGATTGCAGCTAGCTCCCCGGAGGGGTTGGATTGGCCCATGCGCCGAGTCAAAGATCTCGCGTACCTCGCGCGCCCTGGCGCTATCGTGGATGATGGTCTCAAATATCTGGTGCGCCGGGGTATTATGCGAGTACTGCGCCATCACGGACACACTGTCGGTCGGGCGCATCGGAACATAATACGACACAACGACGAAGACGAGCGCCACGATAACCAGCACGCCGACAGCAATGCGCAGACGCCGCTGCTGCCATAACGTCCGCACACGATTCATTATCATATTCCTCAGATTCTTGCGGCTTGCTATCCCACGATAAACGGCTGGAAGCGCTCGCGTTCGAGGCGGTCGGCGTCGCGTACCTCGGCGGCGGTCCAGCGGGAGGGTTGGAGCGTCGCGCCATAGGTGTCGGCCAGCGCCGTCTCGACCGCCTGGATCACCTCGTCGGCGGGGACATCGCGGCCCGCGGCGTCGTCCAGGCCGACGGTGGCGTTGTGCAGCTTAGTTGCCAGCGTCTTGCGCTGATTGTTGCCGAGGTCCAGCAGCTCGCCCAGTGCGCGCGGGACGAAGTGGCGATAGACGCCCACCTGATAGAGTGCGCCCGGTCGGCGGCGCACCTGACACAGCCCCACCAGTTTGCGCTTGCCCACAACTACCTCCCAGGGCGAGAGCGTGCCATAGCAGGCCAGCCGCAGCGGGTCATCCTGCGCCAGTTGTGGTTGTTTGCGCGCCTCCTCCACCGGCAGCGCCCGCGCCTTCGCAGCGCCGAGCGAGACCAGCGCCCGCTGCCATATCTCGCCCATCCAGCGATAGGCGTCCACCACGTCGCTCGTGGCTAGCGGATGCGTCGCGGGCAGCGCCACATCCAGGCTGAGCAGGTCGTCATTCACATAGACCGCCGTCCCGCCGGAGGTGCGGCGATAGATGCCAATATCGCGTTCGGCGGCCATCTCGAAGTTGGCGATGCGCGGCTTCTGTCCATTGCCGATCACCAGCGCCTCCGCCTTCGGCACGTACCAGCGCAGCGCGGGCCGGTGGCTCTCCGCCAACCCTGCCAGCATCGCCTCGCTCAGCGCCAGTTGTCGCCCCATCGGCGCATCCGCGAATGGCAGTACGCGCCAGTGCTCGCTGTTATCTCCGCTCATAGACGCTGTCTGAACACCTCGTTGAATAGTCTCAGATAACCACGCATCCGGTCAGTACCATTCACATAAATTTCTCATGTTTGCTATCCATGATAGACTAGTCACACCGCCAGTTTGCCCAGGCTAGCCATCGTTGATCGTGCGGAGGCTGGGACAAACGCCTTGAACGGCTGACTGTCAGCCCAAAGAAAGTGAGACTATTTGCATGTCGGATACGGATCCTCGACCGTATGTTGCGCTTCCTGGAAGCGAACGCCAACTCGTCCCCGGCGCACAGGAAGACGGTCCCTTAGATCCCAACGAAACTATCGAGGTGACCATTCGTCTCCGCGCGCGCGAGTCCGACGCGCAGATCGACGCCGAGGTTGCCGCGTTGGGAGCGCAGGCCCCCGCCGACCGCACCTACCTGACACCCGAGGAGTACGCGGCCCGCTACGGCGCCGATCCCGCGGATATTGCCCGAATCGAGCAATTTGCGCAGGAGAATCACCTCACGGTGGTTCGCAGCGATCTTTCTCAGCGGCTCGTCGTGCTCTCTGGAACCTTACAGGCGGTCTCGGCGGCGTTCCGCGTACAACTGGTAAAGTATACCTCGCCACGGGGCATCTATCGTGGCCGCGTTGGCCCGGTGCAGATCCCTGCCGATCTGCAAGGGATCATCGAGGGCATCTTCGGGCTGGATAACCGTCCCCAGGCGCGCCCGCATCTGCGCTACACGCGCCCGGATGCCGGTGGCTCCGCATCTGGCGCGCTGGCCACCGCCACCGCCGCGCCCGCATTTGGCCAGCCGGGGAGCTTCGCGCCGCCCCAGGTCGGCGAGTTTTATAACTTCCCCAAGGATCTCGATGGCTCTGGCCAGTGTATCGGCATCCTCGAGTTTGGCGGCGGCTACTCTGACAGCGACCTCCAGGCCTACTTCCAGCGGCTTAGCATGCCTGCCCCCAACGTAACGGCTGTCTCCGTCGGCGGCGTGGGCAATGAGCCGGGGAAAGACCCGGATAGCGACGCCGAGGTGCTGCTGGATATCGAGATAGCGGCCTCGCTTGCCCCCGGCGCGAAGATCGTCGTCTACTTTGCCCCCTTCACCGAACAGGGGTGGGTTGATGTTGTGACCGCCGCCATCCACGACACACAGAATCGCCCGTCGGTGCTCTCGATCAGTTGGGGCTTTACCGAGGGGCAGGATATCTGGACGCCCCAGGCCATTGATACAGTCAATCAGGCGTTCCAGGCGGCGGCGTTGCAGGGCATTACGGTCTGCGCAGCCTCTGGCGACGATGGCTCGCGCGATCAGCTGGATGATGGCCACGCCCACGTGGACTTCCCGGCGTCCAGCCCCTACGTGCTGGCCTGTGGTGGCACCACCCTCCTGTTTTCTGGAAATACGTTCTCGGGAGAGAAGGTCTGGAACGACGGTGGTCGCGACCAGGGTGGCGGCGCGACCGGCGGCGGTGTGAGCGACGATATCGCGCAGCCGTCCTGGCAGAAGGGCATTGTGCTACCCTCGGTCAACCCCGGCAACCATGTAGGGCGCGGCGTGCCGGATGTGGCGGGGAACGCGGATGGCGTCTCCGGCTACGCCATTCTGGCGGATGGGCAGATGCTCAGCGGGGTCGGCGGCACCAGCGCGGTCTCGCCACTCTGGTCAGCGCTGATCGCGCGGGCCAATCAGAAGCTGGGCAAGCCTGTAGGCTACATCAATCCGCTGCTCTACACCTCGCTGGGCAAGACGAATGCTTTCCACGATGTCACCAGCGGCAACAACGACCCGACGGGCGGCCAGCTGGGCGGCTATCAGTCAGCCGCGGGCTGGGATGCCTGCACCGGCTGGGGCAGTCCCGACGGGACGAATCTGATCAACGTCCTGACTGCGGGCGGCGCGACATCTGGCGGCTCGACGCCCGCCTCGGGTGGCACAGGAGGCGCGGACCCCAGCGGCTCGAACGGCGCGGACCCGGCGACGGATGATGCAACCAGCAGTGGCAATGCGGGCCTCACCATCGGCATTGTGCTGACGATTGTCGCGATTGTCGCCGTGCTCGTGGCGATCTACTTTGTGACCCGCGGCGGCTTCTAGGCTATAGCGCGGACCTCACCCCCTGCCCCCTCTCCCACAGGAGAGGGGGGTCAGAGCTGTCCTCCGCTAGTGTTCCGTGAGGATGGCTGCCAGCACCTCCGGCTCGACATTGCCGCCGGAGAGGATGACGCCCGCCCGCTGCCCGAAACGCGCCAGCTTGCCACTGAGCGCTGCGGCGGCGGCCACCGCGCCGGTCGGCTCGACGACCAGCTTCAGGCGGAGCAGCAGGAAGCGCATCGCCTCCTTCACCTCGTCCTCGCTCACCAGCACCACCTCCGCCGCCTCGCGCTGGATGATCGGCCAAGTGAGCGTCCCCAGCTGCGCCGTGCGGATGCCGTCGGCCAGCGTATCCGGCGGCGCGATTTTGACCCGCTCGTTCTGTTGCAAGGAGAGCCAGGCGTGGTTCGCCGCCTCAGTCTCGACGCCGACGACCGTGATGCCGGATCGCATGGCATGCGCCGCGATGACCGTGCCGGAGAGCAACCCACCGCCACCCGTCGGCGCCGCGATGACATCCAGATCGGGCACGTCCTCTAGCAGCTCGCGGGCAGCCGTTCCCGCCCCCGCGATAATCGCCAGATCGTTATACGGCGGGACGAGCGTCAGCCCGCGCTCCTCTGCCAGCCGAGAGGCCAGCGCCTCGCGGTCCTCGGTCATGCGGTCGTAGCGGACGATCTCCGCACCGTAGCCCCGCGTCGCGTTCACCTTCACTTCGGGAGCATCGGTGGGCATGCAGATGACGGCGGGGATGCCGAAGATCTGCGCGGTCAGCGCCACCGCCTGCGCGTGGTTGCCCGACGAGAACGCGATGATGCCGCGCGCCCGCTGCTCCGCTGGCAACGTGGCAATCTTGTTGTAGGCGCCGCGAAACTTGAACGCGCCCGCCCGCTGGAACTGCTCGCACTTCAGCCAGACGCCTATTCCAGCTGCGGCGTCGAGGCTGCGGCTGTGTGCTATAGGCGTGCGGTGCGCCTGGCCCTGGAGGCGTTCGGCGGCGGCGAGAATATCGTCGAAGGTTGGCGTTGGGGCGATCTGGGAGGCTTCTGGCGTCTCGCTGGTCATGGGTGTTCCTTTCAATGGGCGAACCTCAGCGCTTTCAGCATAGTGTTCGGCGGGTCAGATTGACAAGTATGTATGTACCAACCCATTCGGTTTCCCTGTCGTGGAGGCTGCTGGATCACCAATATGCAGCATCTGACGAAGGCCTGTCCCAAATCGCACCCCTCAACCCTCTTTCTGTGTGACGACCACAGAGCGTGGCCATACAGCAACGAAAAGAGGAATGTTAATGAATATTGTCATTTTTGGCGCGAACGGGCAGACAGGACGAGTGCTGACGAAACAGGCGCTCGCCGCGGGGCATACGGTGACGGCGGTCACCCGACATCCCGAGGCCTTCCCGCTCCGCCACGAACGCCTGCACGTGATGGCTGGCGATGTCTTCGAGCCTGGATCGGTCGCTGCGGCGGTGGCCGGGCAGGATGCCGTGCTCTCGACCCTCGGCGTGCCGTTCAGCCGCAAGCCAATCGCCGTCTACTCCAAGGGCATGGCGCATATCGTGGCGGCCATGAAGCGCTATGGCGTGCGCCGCCTCGTCTGCGTCAGCTCGAGCGCGACCGGGAGCAACCATGAAACCGACGGTGGCTTTCTCTTCGACAAGGTCTTGCAGCCAATCATCATCTCTACCATCGGGCAGACCACCTATGCCGATATGCGGCGGATGGAGACGCTGGTGATGAGCAGCGGCCTCGACTGGACGATTGTGCGGCCATCCGGCCTCTTCGAGACGCCGACCGTGACGCGCTATCAGGTGGCTGAGGAGCACATTCGCGGGCGATTCACCTCACGGACCGATCTGGCGGACTGCATGCTCCAGGTTCTTACCAGCGACCAGTATGTACGCAAGGTGATCGCGGTGGCGACCTTCGCGGCGCAGCCCAGCATGTTGAGCTTCTTTACGGGCGAGGCGTTCAAGTCTCAGCCTCGGTAACGATACAATGAAAGAAATGAGAGGAAGATGATGGTAAAGTCATCGCAGGTCCCATGGTTTGTGCCGCTGGGAAATAAGCTCACCATGGCGCTGGCGCGCGCGGGTGTCAAGCTCTCAGGCCCCGGCGTCTTCTTTGGGAACTATCCGATGTACCTGCTCACGGTGCGTGGGCGCAAGAGCGGGCAGCCGCGCACCGTGCTGATAGCGGCCATCCAGCGCGACGGGAAGCGCTATGTGTCTTCCCCCTACGGTATCGTGGATTGGGTACGCAATCTGCGGGTGGCGGGCAAAGGAGTGCTTACCCGTGGGCGTCGCTCCCAAACGGTCCGCGCAAGCGAGCTAGCTCCCCGTGAGGCGGCGCTCATCTTGCGCGATGAGGCGGTTGCGGGCAATCCCTTCATCCGCTTCTTTGGCGTCAACGCGCGCTCCTCACTGGCGGAGTTCGAGCGCGCCACAGCCAGCCACCCGCTGTTTTTGCTAGAAGAGGAATAGCGGAAGAATAGCGCAGGCAAGACGACTATGGAATCCTTTGAGACCTACCGACCTTACCTCTTCGCCATCGCCTACCGGATGCTCGGCAGCGCGATGGATGCCGAGGATATTGTGCAGGAGACCTACCTGCGCTACCAAACCCACCAGCCGGAGCATATCGATTCGCTCAAGGCCTATCTCACCACGATTCTCACGCGCCTGTGCATGGACCAGCTCCAGCTTGCGCGACGGAAGCGGGAGCAGTATGTCGGCCCCTGGCTGCCGGAGCCAATTCAGACGGACGAGGCCGCCGAGGCCAGCGATCCCGAAAGGCGCGTCGATATGGAGGAGTCGATCTCGCTGGCCTTTCTGATGCTGCTGGAACAACTGCAGCCGTTCGAGCGGGCGGTCTTTCTGCTGCGCGAGGTTTTTGGCTATGAGTTTGCCGAGATCGCGACTATCCTCGAAAAGAGCGAGGCTGCCTGCCGTCGCTCCTTCAGCCGGGCGAAGCAGCATCTGCGCGACCATCGGCCACGCTTCCCGGCTTCACGTGAAACGCACCAGCAGTTGCTTACGGGATTCCTTCGCGCGGTGCAGGTGGGGGATATGGCGGCGCTGACGGGCATGCTGGCCGAAGATGTCACGCTGTGGGCCGACGGCGGCGGCAAGGTCAAAGGGGCGGCCACTCGTCCGGTTGTCGGGCGCGACTCGGTGGCGCGCTTCATGGTGGGGACGCGGCGCTTCTGGCCGGAGGATGCGTATGTTGAGCCAGAGGAAGTCAACGGGCAGACAGCGTTGATCATCCACGTTGGTGGCCAGCCATTCACCGTGCTGACCGTTGAGGTGGAGCAGGGGAAGATTCAGGCGATTCGCATCGTCGCCAACCCGGAAAAACTCTCGCACGTCTAACCCATCGCTAACCTGGCCCATAACGTGCTTTGCACATGGCGAAGATGACACTGGTATCGGGCAGCATCCCCGCCAGCCTCATCTTCGCCATCGTGCTGTCTGTTTACGTATAATTCACGATGCCGCGATTCATCCGCGCCACACCATTCGGGCGTATAGCTGGTATAGTCTCTGCATACGTCAAGTCCGCCGCGCCAGCCATACCAGCTATGAGGCGGGCGAGAGAAGATAGGACGCGCCATGGCCGCCAAGATCGCCACGCCGCCGACTGCCCCCCGTATCCGCGCGCTCGCCGGCGCTCTGCCGCCGTTCGAGTTCTCCCAGGAAACGCTGATGCCTGCCGCGCTGGAGCGTGCCTTCGGGCCGGACTGGCAGACGCGCTCCGATGCGGCGCAGATGCGCAGGCTCTTTACCGCGACCCGGGTCGAGCGGCGGCGCTTCGCTCTCGACCTGCTCGCCTACTACGACCGCCCGCGAAGCACCGCCGAGCGGATGGCGAGTTATCAGACAGCGGGCCACGCGCTGGGCCGTGAGGCGCTCGAAGGCTGCCTGCGCCAGTCGGAGGGGCAGACGCTGACCGATCTGACGCTAGTCTCGTGTACCGGGTATGCCGCGCCGGGTCTCGATATTCTGCTGGCACGCGACCTGGGACTGCCGGGCGACCTGCGCCGCGTCTGCATCGGCCATATGGGCTGCCATGGCGTGCTGGTCGGGCTGCGGCAGGCGCTGGCGACGTTGCGCGCCTATCCCGAGGCGACGGTGGCGCTGCTGAGCGTCGAGCTTTCGGGGCTGCACTTCTCGCCGACGCAGGATATCGAGGCGATGACCTCGTTCGCGCTCTTTGGCGACGCCGCCGTCGCGCTGACGCTGAGCAACACCGCCGATGCCGAGGCAGGTGTAAGCGGCCCGGCGCTGGTGGATACGTACAACTTCGCCGACTTCGCCACCGCCGAGCAGATGTCGTGGACGATCACCGATAGCGGCTTCGTGATGGGCCTCTCGCCGCGGGTGCCGATCACTTTACGGCGGCAGGTGCGCGGTGCGGTCGAGCGGCTACTCGCGCCGCATGGGCTGGCCATCCCCGACATCACCCACTGGATCATCCACCCCGGCGGACCAAGCATCCTGGAGGTCATTCAGCAGCGGCTGGAGCTGAGCGACGAGCAGATTGCGCCGTCGTGGCGGGTGCTGGCCGAGCGTGGCAACTGCTCGTCGGCCACAGTGCTGCTGATTCTGGATGACCTGCTGCAATCTGGCGCGACCCATCCGGGCGAGTGGGGTGTGATGATGGCGTTCGGTCCCGGCCTCTCGCTGGAGCTGGCCCTCTGGCGCTTCTAAGCGCGATCCTGTAGCCAGAATACGCCGCCATCTTTCGATGTGGGACGACATACCTGTTGACAGCGCCGGACATTTGTTCTACACTCGATGCAACGAGAAAGCTGGCAGGTATCGTTGCGTCTGCTGCCAGCAGCCGAAGATGAGGGAGCGCGAGTGATGAGCGAGATGAATGGTGACGACCAGGCCATCCTGCCCTTTGACGATGGCAGCGCTGGGCGCCTGATCCGGCGCGTCTGGCACGAGGGCCGCTGGTATTTTAGCGTCGTGGATGTGATTGCGGTGCTGACGGATAGCCCAGTACCACGCACCTATTGGGCAGTGCTGAAGAAGCGGATTCAAGAGGAAGGTGCGAGTCAGTTGCTAACAGATTGTAAGCAACTGAAAATGCGCTCGGCCCTCGATGGCAAGATGTATAAAACGGACGCCGCCGACACGGAAACCATGCTGCGTATTGTGCAGAGCGTGCCTAGCCCGAAGGCGGAGCCCATCAAGCAGTGGCTGGCGCACGAGGGCGCGCGTCGTCTCGACGAGGTGGCGGCGCAACTTCCCGAAGGGCAACAGCGCCTGCTCCTGCGCGGGGAGATGGCCGACCGGAATCGTGCCCTCGCCGATGCTGCCGCTGACGCCGGGGTTATCACATCACGCGACTTCGCCGTCTTCCAGGATTTCGGCTATATGGGTCTCTACGGCGGCGAGAAGGCCCGCGACATTGCCGCGCGCAAGGGTCTGGCGAAAGGCGAGAAAGTCCTCGACTGGATGAACCCCGAGGAGCTTGCCAGCAATATCTTCCGCGCTGCGCAGACAACCGCCAAGCTGGGGCGCGACGGCGCCGACAACAAGGCCGATGCCAACCAGACGCATTTCACCGTTGGTCGCGAGGTGCGTGAGACGATTGCGCGGCTGGGCGGCACGATGCCCGAAGATCTGCCCACGCCCGAGCAGTCCATTCAGCAACTCGAGCGTGCCGAGCAACAGCGAATCGTCGCCGAGCAGCAGCCCGCGCTCTTCCCATCCGATCTCCCAGACAAGTAAAGCTGACGGACAGTTCGCGCACAGCGCAGCATTTCACTCGAAAGGTTGACCCAGGGACGTGACATCATTGACGTGGGACCAGGTGAGCGCGTGGCGGATGGCGCAGCAGGGCCTCGCGCCGCGCGTCGGCTTCATGGATGCTGTGCGGCGCATGATCGGCGTGCAGGCGCAGGTGATGTCCGCCGCCGAGCTGGCGTTGTGGGCGCGGGTCGATGGACTGCGCCCGGCCGATGTGCAAGCCGCGCTCTGGCAGCAGCGCATGCTGGTCAAGACGTGGGCGATGCGTGGCACGCTCTTCCTCTTCGCCGCCGAGGACTTGCCGCTCGTCGTGGCCGCCCGCAACGCGCGAGCGTCCCGCTATTGGCCCACCTACTTCGAGTCTTACGGCATCTTCGAGCCGGAATACCAGGCGTTGCTCGCCGCCATTCCGCAGGTGCTCGGCGCGGAGCCGATGACGCGCGAACAAGTCGCCGTCGCCGTCTCACAGCATACTGGCATCGAGAGTGTCCGGCGGTTGATGGTCGAGTCGAGTTGGGGCACGGCGCTCAAGCCGTCGGCGTTTGGCGGCGACCTCTGTTTCGGGCCGACCCAGGGCCGCAACGTCGCCTTCGTGCATCCTGGCGCCTGGCTCGGGGGATGGCGCGAGATCGACCCAACGGTGGCGCTACGAGAGGTCGTCCGTCGCTACCTGAGCGTCTACGGCCCAGCCACCCCGCAGGACTTCTCCCGCTGGTGGGGCTGGAGCCTCAGACAGGCCAGGAAAGCCTTCACAGCGCTCGTAGCGGATGACGAGCTGGAAGCCGTGGACGTTGAAGGCTGGCAGGCATTCGCGCTGCGCTCCTCGCTAGAGGCGATTGTAAGCCTCTCAGCGTCTGGCATCGTGCGCCTGTTGCCGCTGTTCGACGCCTACACCCACGGGCTGCTCGATTGCGACCCGCTGCTCCCTTCGGCATTCAGGGGTCTGGTCTTCCGTCCGCAGGCCTGGATCTCGGCGGTGGTCCTCGTGGATGGGCGGATTGCTGGCGTATGGGAGTACAAGACCAGGCGGTCGAGCACGCTCGTCACGGTCCGCATGTTCGCCTCGCCCACCGCCAGAGTCCGCAGGGCGATTGTCGCCGAGGCTGAGCGCCTCAATGACTTCCTGGATACCAGCGTGGTCGTGGAATTCGCGGCTGATTGACGAGGCGACGCCAGGATGCGCTAGGTCACCAGCCGGGCGAGGTAGCGCGGATTCAGTACCGCGCTGGTTGGCAGAAAGTCGCCGGTGACGCCCAGCAGCGTATCGGCCATCGCCTTGCGGCGCGAGAGTTGCGCCGCGACGTGGTTCATCAGCGGCGGAAACTGCACCGCCGACTGGATGATCGCCTCGACCGTGCCTTTGCCCCGGAAGAGCGCCGCGTGCCCCTGCTGGTACTCCGCCAGCGCCGCCTGCTCCACGGCGCCAGCCGCCAGCGCCCGGCCCGCGACCCCGGCGGCGAGTTTTGCGCTGGCCAGCGCGCCATAGATGCCCTCACCGGTAAACGGATCGTAGTAGCCCGCCGCGTCGCCCACCAGCAGCAGCCCATCGCCGACGATGCGCCGCGCCACCACATGAATGCGGCTGATGGCAATCGTCTTGCGCACGACCTCCATGCTCTCCAGCCGCCCGCGCAGCTGTGGAAAGGTGTGCAACGCCTCCAGCAGGAATGGCTGCGGGCGCCCCGCCAGCCTGGCCCGCTCGCGCGCCTCATCCACCACCATCGCGACGTTGCAGAGCGTGCCGACCTCGGGCGCCTCCAGCGGGGCCAGGCCCACATAGCGCCGGTTGGCGACGTGCATCTCGCCATAGTCATCCAGCCTGGTGATGCCACGAATATGGGCCACCAGCGCCACCTTGCGCAACCGTCCCGTCTGGTGCAGCCTCAGCCGCTGGGCCACCGTCGAATGCACGCCGTCCGCCGCAATCAGCAGCCGCGCGCGTAGCTCATCGCCGGTGACGGAGCGTAGTTGCCAGCTCTCGTCCACGCGGGCAAGCGTCGCCAGCCGCCAGCCCTCATGCGCCTCTGCGCCAGCCCGCTTCGCCGCGTCCAGCAGCGCCGCGTCCAGTCGTAGCCGGGCGACGACCAGCCCCGTCTCGAAGATGCTCTTGCCGCTCGCGTCGTGGGTGGCGGCGAAGTCGCCCTGAAAGAAGTGACCATTGGGCGCGTAGACACGGAAGCCACGCAACCGCGCCGGATGGGCTTCCAGGATCCTATCGAGCGCGCCCAGCTCGGCCAGCAGCGGCTCGACGGCGGGACTCAGCGCCTCGGCGCAGGGCTTCTCGCGCGGGAAGACGCTCCGGTCCACGAGCGCGACACGCCAGCCTTCGCGGGCGAGGTAGGTTGCCACGGCAGAGCCAGCCGGGCCAGCGCCGACCACCGCGACATCGTAGATGGTGTCTCGCGCGTCAGCCATTGGCGCCGCCTTCGTCACTGGAAAAGCCCGGCGCGTCGAGCGTCAGCCGGAACGGAAAACGCATCCCGACGCGGGCGTCATGCAGCCCCGCCTGATGCGCCAGTTCCGATAGCTCCGCCAGCGTATACGCCCGGCGCACCGAGGCTGGCGCGTCGAAGCGGGTGATCGGGTCCATCCGCAGGCCGCGTGTCATCGCCAGCGCGCCAAGATAGGCCAGCCGCGCCCGCGCCAGATCGAAGACCATCACGCGCCGCCCCACCCTCGCCATCGCGCGCAGAACCCGCACGGCATCCTCCGGCGCGAAGTGGTGCAGGGCGAGGGTGCAAAGGGCGATATCGAAGCTGCCGTCGGCATAGTACGGATCGAGCGCGTCACACGTCTCCACGGTGACATTCGGCACGTCGCGCGTCTGCTCGCGGGCGACCGCCAGCATAACGGGGTGGATGTCGCTGACGACGATGCGGGCATCGATCCCAGCGCGCTTGGCCCAGGCGGCGATGGCCAGCGGGATATCGGCTGAACCGGAGGCGAGATCGAGCAGCGAGAACGAGCGCATGCCGCGTGCGCGTACCGCCTGGGCCACCACGCGGACGGCATAGCGCCTCCAGCCGAGGATGGTATTTATGCGGCGGATGTCGGCCAGCGAGCGGCGCAGCCCGGCGTCATCCTGCGCCAGATCGTCCATCATCTCGACGATGCCGTCGTCCCGCTGCGTCCGCATGTGTCTGTCGCTCCTATCTCTCCCCTGGTATCCCTCGCCTGTCGTAAGGAGATACGCATATGGTTCCACATTGGACGTTGTTCCTGCAATCGTGAAGCCAGCAACTGGCGGAGCGCCTGATCGAGAGGTGGACGCTCGAGGGTGAAACCGCGGCACGTACAAGGGGTAGAGTGGGTTTGGAACTGGCGAATGGAATGCGCGTCCCAGTTTCACCTGGCTCATATATTGCAATTTCATGCGTCACAGGGAGCGTAGGCAGCGTATCATCCGCTACTTCAGTGAGCCGTTGTCGATACCCACTTTAACATCGTCGAGTGGCTATGGATCGCCAGCTTGATGCCGGTCCAATTCTCCCCAACACGCGGAGAATATTCCGGCACAACCCGGCATTTCTCACCGACAGTAGCATATCGTGAAGGACATGGCGGCATGACGATACCAGCACGGACGCCCCGCGTTCCCATCCTGATGTATCACAGCATTTCATACTGCGAGAACCCGCGATTTCGACGCTTTACCGTGACGCCTGAACGACTTGAGGAGCAGCTCGACTACCTCTCTACCCATGGATATACGCCACTCACCGTGAGCGACTACATACAGCGGGTCGCGGGTGAGGGTCAGTTGCCGCCGCGTCCAGTGGTCCTTACCTTCGACGATGGCTATGCTGACTTCTACACGGCGGCGCTCCCGCTCCTGCGGAAATACCAGGCCGCTGCCACGCTCTACATCGTCACGGGCTATGTGGGTGAGACCAGCAGGTGGATGCAGCGCGAGGGAGAGGCAGACCGCGCGCTCCTGAACTGGAGTCAGATTCGCGAGATCGCTTCAAGTGCGGTTGAGTGTGGCGCGCATACCCATACGCATCGCCCACTCGATGCGCTGGCCGCCGCCGATTACCGCCAGGAGATCGAGCTGTCTCAGCGCCTGCTAGCCGAGCATGTCGATGCGCCGCGCAGCTTTGCCTATCCATTTGGCTACTATTCGCGCGCGGTGCATGCACTGGTGCGGAAGGTCGGCTTCACCTCAGCCTGCGCGGTCCGCTATGCGCAGAGCTCGCGACACGATGACCGATACGCGCTCTCCCGTCTGATGGTTACCGCGGATACCGACCTGCTATCCTTTGAGAAGCTGCTCCTCTCGGGCGGGCGAGGTCTGGAGGCAGCCTACCTGCGCCTGCGATACGCTGCCGGGGAGCGTGTACGACAGGGCCGCCAGATGCTACATCGTCATGTATAAGGGGCAGATGGGGGGACGCCTTGCAATGCAATCGCTCCGTGAACAGACATTCCACATATCCCGTTTTGGTATCCCTTGACATCTCTTGCGCGCTGTCGCTATACTGCCAGTGTCTGACAACCAATATATTGTGAAGAGCAGCGAACAGAAAAAGTACGCGGGCGCCTCGCCAGCCGCAGCGAGCCGGGATGGTGGAATCCGGCGCTGGAACCCCCGCCGAATGGTTCTGTGAGCAGCAGCCCGAGCGGTGAGTCATCTCGCCGTAGGGTTCGCCGGGGGCCTCCCGTTAGCGGGGCGGAGCATCGGTAGCGTGCTAGTTTGCTAGAAGCGCCTGCCCGTGCTCGCCAAGGAGCCATGCCCGCTATCCAAACCATGCGCGGATGCAGGCTCGAATTCGGGTGGTACCACGAAGGCTTCACAGCTTCTCGTCCCAACAGTGGGACTGAGAGGCTTTTTTATTGGCTTTTTTCGGGCAATCGTTCAGGGAGAGCAGGAACATGAGCACATCAACGGCTCCGGCTGGCAAGCGCGCGAAGGCCGCCAGCTCGGCAAAACGCGAACGGGTCTTTTCGGGCATCGCGCCATCGGGCACGCCGACGCTTGGCAACTATATCGGCGCGATCCGGCACTGGGTCGCCGAGCAGGATATCTACGACAACATCTTCTGTGTCGTTGATCTGCATGCCATCACCGTGCCGCAGGATCCCGCCGAGCTGCGCTTCAATACGCGCCAGCTCTACGCGCTGCTGATCGCCGCGGGCCTCGATCCCGCCCGCAGCAGCATCTTCGTCCAGTCGCATATGCACGAGCATACCGAGCTGACGTGGGTGCTGGACTGCATCACGCCGGCCGGTTGGCTGAACCGGATGACCCAGTTCAAGGTGAAGGCCGGGGAAGACCGCGAGCTGGCAAGCGCTGGCCTCTATACCTATCCTGTCCTGATGGCGGCGGACATTCTGATCTATCAGACCGACGCCGTGCCCGTCGGCGAGGACCAGAAGCAGCATGTCGAGCTGGCGCGCGACGTCGCCAACAGCTTCAACAACCGTTTCGGCGAGACATTTGTCGAGCCGCGGCCGATCATTCGCGAGGTGGGCGCGCGCATCATGTCGCTGGATGATCCGAGCAAGAAGATGAGCAAGAGCGGGAGCGATAGCTCCTACATCGCGCTGCTCGACGAGCCAGCCGCGATTCGCAAGAAGATCGCCCGCGCCACGACCGACTCGGAGCGCACCATCGTCTTCGACGAGAACCGTCCCGCCATCTTCAACCTGCTGACGATCCATCAAGCGCTGACGGGTCAGAGCCAGCAGGCCATCGAGGCAGAGTTCGCGGGCAAGGGCTATAAGGAGTTCAAGGCGGCGCTGGGCGATGTCGTCGTCGCGACGTTGGAGCCGATTCAGCAGCGCTACAAGGCGTTGATGGATGATCCCGCGCGCCTCGATGCGCTGATGGCCGAGGGCGCGGCGAAGGTGCGGCCGCTGGCGCAGGCAACGCTGCGCACCGTGCTGGAGAAGGTGGGCCTGCGGTAGCGATCTCGGCCCGATGGCGAGGTGTGTGGTGGGGCCAGCTTCGCGGCATGAATGCCGCGGCTAATCCCACCCGCACGGACCATATTGAACGGCGAGGATCGCGCTCGCCACAGGATTAGCCGTAGGTCTTCAGCCTACGACGCGGCCAACCCAGACATGCCTTGTCATTCAGATTATCCGCCCACGCGCTATCTGGATTCTGGTTCCCTTCTCCCTTTGGGGGAGGGGTTAGAGGAGGGGGCGCCATGCACACCACATTGACACAACAGCATACGGCCGCGGCGGCGCAGAGCAGCCAGGGCGAGCGCAGTCCTGTGCTGTCGCCGGTGTGGCGCGAGGTGGCCGCCGATCTCGATACGCCTGTCTCCGCCTATCTCAAGCTCGCCAGTGGACGCTACGGCTACCTGCTGGAATCCGTCGAGGGGGGCGAGCGGCTGGCGCGCTACTCCTTCGTCGGCACGGATCCCTATCTGGTGATACAGGTGCGCGATGGCCTGGCGACGTACCGCTGGCAGGGTGGCCCGCGCGCTGGCACGGTCGAGCGTGTGCCCTGCGCCGATCCTCTGGAGGCGGTTCGCACCGAGTTGGAGCGGCGGACGGTTGCGCCGTCGCTGCCGGGGCTGCCGCGCTTCCTGGGCGGCGCGGTGGGCTACCTCAGCTACGAGGTCGCCGCCCGCTACGAGCCGACGGTTGGTATCCCGGCGGACAACCCACTTGGCCTGCCCGAAAGCGTCTTCATGTTCAGCGATACCCTGCTGATCTTCGACCACGCCCGTCATACCGCGCGGCTGCTCACCTATGCCGAGAGTGGAGCGGCAGACGGCGAAGATGCGCGGGCACAGGCCGAGGCTGAGGCACGGCTGGATGCGATGGAGCGGCGGCTGCGGCGGGCGGCGCCACGTCTGCCACGCGGCCAAAGGATCGGGCGTTCCAGCGCGGATGTAGCGCCCTCGCGGCTGGAGTCGCGGGCGGCCTACGAGGCGGCGGTGGAGCGCGCCAAAGAGTACATCCGCGCGGGCGACGCCTTCCAGGTGGTGCCGTCGCGACGCATTGCCCGCCCCACAACGACCCATCCCTTCGCGGTCTACCGTGCGCTCCGCTCGATCAATCCCTCGCCGTACATGTTCTATCTGGCGCTGGACGATCTGGCGGTCGCGGGCGCGTCGCCGGAGCTGCTCGTGCGCGTCGAGGACGGCGAGGTGGCGGTCCATCCTATTGCGGGTACCCGCCGCCGCGACAGCGATCCCGCGAAGGACACCGCGCTCGAAGCCGAGTTGCGCGCCGACGAGAAGGAGCGCGCTGAGCATGTGATGCTGGTGGACCTGGGCCGCAACGACGTGGGCCGGGTGAGCGCGCCTGGTAGCGTGCGAGTGACGCAGTTTCTCGATGTCGAGCGCTATTCGCACGTGATGCACCTCGTCTCGCACGTCACCGGACGGCTGCGTGACGGGCTGACATCCTACGACGCGCTTCGGGCAGGCTTCCCAGCGGGGACGGTCTCTGGCGCGCCCAAGGTGCGTGCGATGCAGATTCTGGCGGAGCTGGAGGGCCAGCGGCGCGGACTCTATGCGGGCGCGGTCGGCCATATCGGCTTCGACGGCAATCTCGATACCTGTATCGCCATTCGCACGCTCGTCTTCAAGGGCGGCGTCGCCTATGCCCAGGCAGGCGGCGGCATCGTCGCCGACTCGGACCCGGTGGCGGAGTTCGAGGAGACGGAGAACAAGCTGGGCGCGGTGCTGCGGGCGCTGGATGAGGCGGAAAGGAGGCATGGGCGCGATGCTGCTGCTGATCGATAACTACGACAGCTTCACTTACAACCTGGCGCAGTATCTCTCGGAGTTGGGCGCCGATGTGCTGGTGCGCCGCAACGACGCCATCACCGTCGCCGAGGCGGAGGCGCTGACCCCGTCGCATATCGTCATCTCGCCAGGCCCTTGCACGCCGACCGAGGCGGGCGTCTCCTGCGCGCTGATTGCCGCGCTTGGCCCGCGCATCCCCACACTGGGCGTCTGCCTGGGGCATCAGTGCATCGGCGCGGTCTATGGCGGGCGGGTGATTCGCGCGCCGGAGCCGGTGCATGGCAAGGTCGCGGCTATCCACCATCACGGCGTGGGGGTGCTGGCCGGGCTGCCGCAGCCGTTCAGCGCCACGCGCTACCACAGCCTGATCGTCGAGCGCGCCACGCTGCCGTCCACGCTAGTGGTGACGGCGGAGACCGACGACGGGCTGGTGATGGCGCTGCGCCACCGCGAGTATCCCATCGAGGGCGTCCAGTTTCATCCCGAGTCCATTTTGACGGAGGCGGGCAAAGACCTGCTGCGCAACTTCCTGCGCATGGCGCCGGTCGCCATCCATGAACAGCAGCTTCAGGAAAGCGTACGCCGATGACCACGTTTCGCTACGATGCCGCGATTCTCGAACGCTTCCCCGCCGTCACGGGCGGCGTCATCCTGGCGACAGGCCTGCGCAACGGGCCAACGCCTGAGCCGCTCCGCGCCGCCTATCTGGAGGAGCAGCAGGCGACCCTGGCGCGCATCGGCGAGACGCCGCTGAGCCAGTTGCCCTCGCTCGCCGCCTGGCGGAGCGCCTTCCGCCGCTTCGGCGTGGACCCGACGCAATGCCGCTCCGCCGCCGAGGCGTTGCTGCGCCGCCTGACGAAGAAGGGCGATATTCCGAGCATCAACGCGCTGGTGGACCTGGGCAATCTGATCAGCATCCGCTACGCGCTGCCGGTCGCCGTCTTCGATACGCGACCACTCACCGGCCCGCTGACCGTCCGTTTCGCCACGGGCGAGGAGCGCTATACGCCGCTGGGTCAGACCGAGGTCACCGAGCATCCGACAGCGGGCGAGGTGGTCTTCGCCGACGACGCCGGGCTGATCTTCGCCGAGCGCTGGTGCTGGCGACAGAGCGATCAGAGCGCCGCCCGCGACGATACGACCGCCGTAGTGATAACCGTGGAGGCGCAGCACGAGGGAGCGCATGCTGAAATCGAGGCGGCGCTGACCGACCTGCTGGGTTTGCTAGAAGCCTACGCTGGTGGGCATGTCATCTCGGCCATTCTCGACGCGCAGCACCCAGAGCTTTCGGACGATTGAGTGATTCTGATGAGTCCGCGTAGGCGGACTTCGTGGCGGAGCGCCAGCGAGGCCATTTAGGCGCGGATTTATCCGCCTGCCAATGGGAGGGGCAAGACGAATGATTCGAGAGGCAATCACGCATCTGGTGGCTGGCCAGTCGCTGAGCGAGGCTGAGGCAGCCGAGGCGATGGAAGAGATCATGACTGGCATGGCGACGCCCTCGCAGTTGGGCGCGTTCCTGACCGCGCTCCGCCTGAAGGGCGAGACGGTCGAGGAGGTCACCGGGCTGGCGCGGGTGATGCGTGAGCAGGCGGTGCAGGTGCCGCTGGCGGAGTCGGTGCGGGCGGTGGATACCTGCGGCACCGGCGGTGACGCCTCCGGCACGTTCAACGTCTCGACGGCGGCGGGGCTGCTGGTCGCGGCGCTCGGCGTTCCAGTTGCCAAGCATGGCAATCGCGCGGCCACCAGCCGCTGCGGCAGCGCCGACGTGCTGGAGGCGCTCGGCGTACGGCTGGAGCTTGGGCCGGAGCAGGTGGCGCAGTGTGTCGAACAGGCGGGCTTTGGCTTCATGTTCGCGCCAACGTACCATCCAGCCATGCGCCATGTCGGCCCGACGCGCCGTGAGATCGGCATCCGCACCATCTTCAACATCCTTGGCCCGCTGACCAATCCCGCGCACGTGCGCTATCAGGTGCTGGGTGTGCCGGACCCGAAGCTCCTGCCGCTGATGGGCGAGGCGCTGCTGCGGCTCGGCGGCGCGCGGGCGCTGGTGGTATATGGTGAGGACGGCGTGGACGAGCTCTCGCTCTCTGGCCCGACGCGCATCTGTGAGGTGGATGGCGCGGCGGGTACGCTGAACGAATATACCGTCACACCGGAATCGCTGGGTTGCGCGACCGCGCCACGCGAGGCGGTGCAGGGGGGCGACGCGCAGGCGAACGCGGCGCTGCTGCGCGGGCTGCTGGGCGGCAAGATTGACGGCGCGCCAGCGGATATGGTGGCGCTCAACGCGGGCGCGGCCCTCTATGTCACCGGGCGGGCGGATTCGCTGGCCGATGGAGTGCGCCAGTCGCGGGCGGGTCTGCGCGAGGGGCGCGGCATTGTTACGCTCGAAACACTTGCCGCCACGACGCAACATCTTGGCGCGACGGCGGGGTGAGGATGGATTAGGCAGGGCGGCATCGCGGCATGAATGCTGCGGCTAATCCCGTTCTTTTGGTCCTCTTGCGCGTGGTGAGAGGATACGTTGCGGTCAGGATTAGCCGCGCCCGTTGGGCCGCTGGCGCTACGCTCGCTCTTCGCTCGCTCCGAGCCTGTCGGCTCGCGCACCTGCGGGCTTCAGCCTGCGGCGCGCCACCCCTACGATGAATGTTCCCATTCAGCTCACATGTTGGGGAGACATGATTTACGAGCGATTAAGATCCGTCAGCACTTAACAGGAAACACTCTATGTCTTCACCACCTGACTCGTTACCGACATCACCCTACTTTAACCTGGAGCAACTGGCCGAAGGGGTCTGGGCCGCCATCGTGGCGCGCGGAACCGGCGCCTGGGGCAACGCGGGCATCGTGGCGCTGGGCGAGAGAATGCTGGTCTTCGATACCTTCCTGACGCCCGCCGCCGCCCGCGATCTGCGCTCCGCCGCCGAGGCGCTGACCGGCCAGCAGGTAGCGTATGTCGTCAACAGCCATTATCACATGGATCACATCCACGGCAACGCCGTCTTCGACGACGCGACGATTATCACCACCGGGAAGACGCGCGAACGTATCGCCAACCGTGGCGCCGAGATACTTGCCTGGATGCGTGAAAAGCCCGACGACCTCGCCAGCCTCGATGCGGAGATTGTCAGCGCCGCTACCCCGGAACTTGCCGACGACCTGCGTGTCGCGCAGGGCGACTATCGCGCGCTCTACGCTGCCCTGCCTGAGCTGGCGTTGCGGCTGCCCGATATCACTTTCGAGCAGCGGCTAACACTCCATGGCTCAGAGCGCGCCGTCAATGTGCTCAGCTATGGCGGCGGCCATACCAGCAGCGACGCTTTTCTCTTCCTGCCAGCGGAGCGTATCGCCTTCCTCGGCGATCTGCTTGGCGTGCGCATGCATCCCTCATTTGGCCAGGCGGACCTGGAGCGCTGGGACGAGATTCTGGAGCGGATCGAGGCGCTCGATATCCAGACCGTCGTTCCGGGTCACGGTTCGGTTGGAACACTGGACGATGTCGCGGCGCTCCGCCAGTATCTGGGCGATATGGAGATGCTGGTGGATGAGGCGATTGTGCGCGGCGAGACGGCCGAACGTATTGTGGCGCTCCCGCCTCCTGGCGCCTATGCCGCCTGGGGCGCGCGTGACATCTATACCGACAACCTCCGCCACCTGTACAGCCTGCTCGCCCGGTCTGCGGAGGAGGAATAACTCCATGTCCGAGGCCACATTTCTGGAGCGTATCGTCGCCGCGACCCACGCCCACCTCTCCGAACGTTTGCGCGAGACGCCACTCGACGTGATGCGCGCGTGGGCGGTGGCTGCCCCGCCTCCGCGATCATTTGCCACGGCGCTGCGTCCGGTCTCCGGTGGCCCTGCCCGGCTGATCGCCGAGGTGAAGCGCGCCTCGCCGTCGAAGGGGCTGCTGGCGGAGCGATTCGATCCGGTGGCGCGGGCGCGGGCCTATGCGGCGGGCGGCGCGGCAGCCATCAGCGTGCTGACCGAGCCAGACTTCTTCCGTGGCTCGCTCGATGACCTGCGCGCGGTGCGGGAATCCGTGGATGTGCCGGTGCTGCGCAAAGACTTCCTGCTCGATCCGTATCAGGTCTATGAGGCGCGGGCGGCAGGCGCCGATGCCGTGCTGCTCATCTGCGCCCTGCTGGATGACGCGGCGCTGCGCGATCTGCTGGCGCTTGCTCGCTCGCTGGGAATGGAGGCGCTGGTCGAGGCGCACGACGCCGACGAGGCACGGCGGGCAGTGGAGGCTGGCGCGCGCGTGATTGGCGTCAACAGCCGCGATCTGCGCACCTTTGCCGTCGATTCCGATGTCGTGCGGCGGCTGCGTCCGCTGGTCCCCACCGACCGGCTCTTCGTCGCCGAGAGCGGCATCGGCGCTGTAGTAGGCGCGGCGCGCGCTCGTAGTTTCGGCGCCGACGCGATTCTGGTGGGCGAGGCGTTGATGCGCTCAGAGTCGCCAGATAGGCTGGCTCGTATGCTCTCCACCGCTCCCGGCGGATCACCAGCCCAATTCTTCGGCGCGACGGGCGACCCCTACGTCAAGATTTGCGGCTTGAAGACGGTTGAACATGCGCGCGCAGTCGTCGATTTGGGCGCCGACGCCTTTGGGCTGGTCTTCGCGCCCAGCCGCCGCCAAATCACCCCCGACCACGCGCGCATGATGGTCGAAGCCGCGCATGCAGATTCTGAGGAGTCCGCGCAGGCGGACTTTGTGGCCGAGCGTCAGCGAGGTCCCTTAGGCGCGGCTTTAGCCGCCAGCGCCCGTTGTCTCCCCATCGGCGTCTTCGTCAACGAGTCAGTGGAGCGTATCGCCGATATCGCCGCGACCGTCGGGCTGGATGCCGTCCAGCTCAGCGGCGATGAGTCGCCGGAGATGTGCGCCATGGCGGCCGAAGCAACCGGCCTGCCCGTACTGCGCGCGCTGCGCCTGCGTTCGGCGGACGACCTGCCGCTGCTGGACGAGTATGCGCTGGCCGGGGCAATCCTGATGCTCGATACGCCGACGGGTGACGGCAGCTACGGCGGGACGGGTCAGGCGGGCGACTGGCGGCTTGCGGCGGAGGCGGCGCGGCGCTGGCCCATCATCCTGGCGGGCGGCCTGACGCCCGACAACCTCGCCGATGCGCTGGCGGCGGTTGCCCCGCGTGGAGTCGATGTCAGCAGCGGTGTCGAGACTGATGGCGCTAAAGACATCGAAAAGATCGACGCGTTTCTACGTGTGGCGCGCATGTCCTTCCCTCCCCGCATCGGGGAGGAGCCGGGGGAGGAGTCTTAATCTATGACAACACCATCATCCACCTACCGCCACGGCGTCTTCCCCGACGCGCGCGGGCGCTATGGCGACTTCGGCGGGCGCTTCGTCCCCGAAAGCCTGATGGCCGCGCTCGAAGAGCTGGAGCAGGCGTATGACGCCGCCCGCGCCGACGCCGACTTCGCCGCGATACTCGCGGGGCTGGAGTGCACCTACACCGGGCGTCCCACGCCGCTCTACTTCGCGTGGCGGCTCTCCGAGCGGGTAGGCGCGCGTGTCTACCTCAAGCGCGAAGACCTGGCGCATACCGGCGCGCACAAGATCAACAACGCGCTGGGCCAGGGGCTGCTGGCGGAGCGGATGGGCAAGCGGCGCATCATCGCCGAGACCGGCGCGGGCCAGCATGGCGTCGCCACGGCCACCATCTGCGCCCGCCAGGGACTCGAATGCGTCGTTTACATGGGCGAGGAGGATATCCGCCGCCAGTCGCTCAACGTCTTTCGTATGAAGCTGCTCGGCGCGGAGGTGCGTCCCGTCGGCGCGGGCAGCCGGACGCTCAAGGACGCCATCAACGAGGCGCTGCGCGACTGGGTGACCAATGTCGAAACAACCCACTATCTCATCGGCTCGGCGGTCGGACCGCATCCCTACCCGCGTATCGTCCGCGACTTCCAATCGGTAATTGGCCGCGAGACGCGCGCGCAACTGCTCGATGAGGCGGGGAAGCTGCCTGATGTCGTGGTCGCCTGCGTCGGTGGCGGCAGTAACGCCATCGGCATGTTCCATCCCTTCGCGGACGATGCCTCGGTGCGGTTGGTGGGCGTGGAGGCTGGTGGACGTGGTATCGCCAGCGGGGCGCATGCGGCGACGCTGGTGGGCGGACGACCGGGCGTGCTGCACGGCGCGCTCAGCTACCTGCTGCAGGATGCGCACGGGCAGGTGATCGAGACGCATAGCATCTCCGCCGGGCTGGACTATCCCGGCGTTGGGCCTGAGCATAGCTACCTCAAGGCGACGGGCCGCGCCAGCTATGTCGCCGCCGATGACGACGCGGCGCTACGCGCGTTCCAGATACTGAGCGAGGATGAGGGCATCATCCCCGCGCTGGAGTCGTCGCATGCCGTCGCCTGGGTATTAGAGCAGGGCGAGCGTGGCGCGTTCACCGCCGAGACGACCGTGGTCATCAACCTCTCGGGCCGGGGCGATAAAGACATCAACACCGTCGCCGACGCGCTCAATGTGGAGCTATAGTCATGAGCCAGAACATACAAACGCAACATCCTATCACCGCCGCGTTCGCCCGTGCGCGTGAGGCTCGCCGCACGGCGCTGCTGCCCTACGTGATGGCGGGCTATCCCGACGCGGCGACCAGTGAGGCGCTGGCGGTGGCGCTGGGCGAGGCGGGCGCGGACCTGCTGGAGCTGGGCGTGCCGTTCTCCGACCCGATGGCCGACGGCGCGACAATTCAGGCGGCGAGCCACCACGCGCTGGAAGGCGGCATGACGCTCGATGGCGCGCTGGCGCTGGCCGGACGCATCCATGCGCGCATCGCGACGCCGCTGCTGCTGATGACCTACTACAACCCGATCTTCAGCGCGGGCATTGCGACGTTCTGCCAGCGGGCGGCTCAGGCGGGCATCGTCGGCCTGATCGTCCCCGACCTGCCGCCGGAGGAGTCCGAGCCGCTACAATCGGCGGCCAGCCAGTACGGCATCGCGCTGATCTATCTGGTGACGCCGACCAGCCCGGACGAGCGGCTGGCCCAGGTGGCCGTGGCGGCAAAAGATTCCGGCGGCTTCCTCTACTGCGTCTCGCTCAGCGGCACAACTGGCGCGCGCGACCGCCTGCCGGAGCAGCTGGCGGCGTTCCTGGCACGCGTGCGCAGCCACAGCGATCTGCCGCTGGCAGTGGGCTTCGGCGTCTCGCGTCCCGAGCACGTCGCCGAGATTGGCACGATGGCCGATGGCGCGGTCGTCGCCAGTGCACTGCTCAACGCGGTAGACACTGCCCTACAAAACGAGCGTATCCAGGCGGGCGTGGACTTCCTGCGCGCGCTTCAGGCAGGTACGAAGCCGGGGTAAGCCGAAATTACTACTCTTCGTCAGTATTGTTGTCATCATGCCAGGTGATGAGCGAAGAGAGCGCTCCTTGTCTCACGATAAAGTCCCTGCATACTGCGCACCCCACCGAAAGCGGGTACGTCCATGCCGCGGGATGCTCGTCCATTTGCCCGTTCGCCAGCATGAACTCAATCTGCGCATCCGGTGCGCCCACATATGCGGGGTTCCGTGAGGTGAATCCGAGGCCTCCCTCATTATCAGGCAGATACATCAGCAATGCATGCTCGTCGTGAACCAGTATCGCCAGCGAAGGGCCATCATCGCTGGCCTCAAGCCATACCTCGCTGAATTGCTGCTGGCGCACCGCATCGCAGGCGCCTCCCATATCCTCAACTGTCGCAATGGCGCTTTCCTGGTTGTTGATTATGAGTTTCACCGGACAATACCTCCTTCCCGATCAACGTACCACTTCGAGAGTGATATTCCTCTTGACAAATGCTCCTCGTTTCTCCTAGTCTTTAGATTGCAATCGAAAGTAATAGATTAGATTGTAATCTAAAGTGCCAGTGAGAGATGAGGAGTCGGTATGAGCAAGCCGTTTCTCATAGATGTCTCGCCCGTTTACGACCTGTTGCTGGCGATGGGGCTTGTCGCACGACCATCGCAGGTAAAGGGTCGCTGGGAAATTTGGGCCCGCGAGACGGCCTCCACGCTGGAGCTGGAGCAAGCGCGTCGGTTGTCTCACTGGTTCGGTGATGTATCGGCGCCAGGCGCTGTCTGTGTTGCCATCGCCCCGATCGTTCCGGGCGCACATGATATTCCGGCATTTCTGACAGAACTCGAACGACTACCCGTGCCCGACTTTCTGCGGCTGATGGTGAGCAGTAGTGAGCTTGCCGTCACGCCTCCGATGCAGGCCCACGATCTGCTGGCACTCATCGGCGACCGCCGGGCTGTGCGGGAATACATCGATCGCTATCTTGGGCTGACAGGTCGCCAGCGTTCCCACTTAATTCAGATACTTATCGACCCGGAATCAGCGCGTCGCGATCTACTCGGCATACTCCGCTTCTTCGCCGCCTCATATTTTGACGAGCTTGAACCCTCATTGCGCGAGGAACGGGTAGCTGCTGGCGAGCACCTGACGAAGGCAGCATATCGGTTGCCCGATGCGCTCCCAGAGTGGCTTAGTTGGATTGGTGAGCATGAGTCAGCAACTCTGGCGCCGTTAGTATTACTGGGCAACCAGACAGCAACGTACTACCACGAGCTGGACCGGTCACTCTTCGATGGCATGGACTTCGAGCCACTGATCTCGATGGTGGGTACCGAACGTGTGCTCACCGAGCCTGGTTATGCTCGCCGCTCAGGGCGTCTGCGTCCGCCTGCCCTGACATCACCCGATCCCGTCGAGCGCTGGGCACAGCTGCATGCCGCGCTGGCCGATCCCACGCGCCTCCGCATCCTCCGATTGCTGATGGAGAGTCCGCGCTATGGCCAGGAGTTGGCCGCACTAATGAGTGTGAGCGGGGCGACGATCTCGCATCACATCAGCGAACTCTCCAGGGCTGGCATTCTGCGGCTGGAGCGGCGCGGCCAGCGCACCTATTTCCAGATCCAGTCCGAGGCGCTGCGCGCGCTGCTGGATGAGAGCCGCCGCTATCTCTTCGAGACCGCCAGCGATCCTACCCCAGAGAACCCGAAAGATGAGGTGACCTCTTGAGCAGTTCCTCACTCGTCGGGCGCGTGCGGTTTGCGCGCGCGCTCGGCTCGAAGCCCTTTGCGATCGTCTGGTCTGGCCAGACGATCTCGGCGCTGGGAGATGGCGTGACGATTACTGCGCTGGCGTGGCAGGTGCTGGTGTTGACCGGATCAGGCGCGGCGATGGGCGCTGTGCTGGTGGCCGAAACCGTGCCGCGCGTCCTCTTTCTGCTCTTGGGCGGCGTCGTGGCGGACCGCTTCTCACGGCGCAATGTGCTGCTCTGGTCCGATACGATCCGGGGCGTGGCGGTTGGCGCGATTGCTGTGCTCGGCTGGATGGGGCTGTTGGCGCTCTGGCATCTTATCGTGCTTGGCGCGATCTTCGGCCTGGCCAGCGCCTTCTTCTTCCCGGCCTATCAGTCTATCCCGCCGCAACTGGTGGACGCTGGCGCGCTCCCCTCGGCCAACGCGCTCAACGGCATGAGCCGCCAGATGAGCCAGCTTTTCGGCCCGGCGCTCGGGGCGACGCTGGTTGCGCTTTCCGACCCCTCGGCGGCCTTCGCCATAGACGCGCTCAGTTTTGGCGTCTCGGCGGCGCTGCTGCTCGCGGTGCGGGTGCCGCCGCTGCCAAAGGAGACGCGCGACGACGTGAAGCCAGGTGGTCTGCGTGGGCTGGTAGGCGATATCCGTGAGGGACTGGGCTACGTGATGCGCTCGCCGTGGCTCTGGGTGACGATTGCCATCGCGTCGCTGGGCAATGTGGGCCTGGCGCCAATGCAGGTCGCGCTACCCAAGCTCATCAAATCGGTCTACGGGCAGGGCGTCTGGCTGCTCGGCGCAACGGGAACGGCCGTCGCCGCTGGTTCGCTGGTCACGATGCTGCTCATTGGCCAGGCGCGGCGGTTGCGCCACCGTGGCATCCTTGCCTATGGCGGCCTGATCGCCTCCAGTCTCGCGGTGATCGTCTTTGGCCTACCGCTGCCACACCAGTATGCGCCCGCCATTGCCATCGCCTTCAGTGTCTTCTTTGGCGCGGGTCTCGCCATCTTCGAATTGATCTGGGTGACCACGTTGCAAGAGATCGTGCCTGCCGAGAAGCTGGGTCGTGTCTCCAGTGTTGACTGGGTTGGCTCGCTGGCGCTGCTGCCCGTCGGATTGGCGCTTGTCGGCGTGCTGACCGACCGCGTTGGTGCATCATGGGTGTTCGTGGCGGGCGGCGCGCTTAATCTGGCGCTGGACTTGATCGCTTTGACCGTCTCCGGTATCCGCAAACTGGATTAGTTTGGCTCCAGCGCCCTGACCAGCCGTATGTCCTCTTCCTGGTAGCCGTGGCGGGCGTAGAAGGCGCGGGCGCGGCTGTTCGCGATCCCCGTGCCGAGCGCGAGGAAAGGTAGCCCCTGTTCGCGCGCCCAGTCTTCGGCGGCGGCCAGCAGCAGCGCGGCGACCCCCTGCCCCTCGACCGCATCGATCACCGCCAGCTCGCCCAGCTCGCCCTGGGGCGTGCCAGTGAAGTGCGCGCTCCGCTCGACCGTCGCCGCGCCGACCGGCGTGCCATCGGCATCTTCGGCGATGAACACGGTCCCATCCACGCCCATACCGTCCAGATTCTCCAGCAACCAGCCGCGCACCGTCGCCAGCATCACCTCGTGGCTGCGCCAGGGCGGGATGCCAATCGTCAGCCGGGGAGCCAGCCGTTCCAGGAATGCGCGGTCGGCCACCGTTGCCAGTCGGATACGCCACTGTGTCTCCTGCGCCATCACTGATGTCTCCTTATCTCGTGTCACACACTAGCCCACCAATGCTCAAAGTATACACCAGGCGGGCTTTAATAAATTGAAATGGAGATTCGACAGCGTGTGCTATTCTTCTGAACAGCTTACTTCCGTTTATGTAGCAAAGGATGGATTGGTAACTTCAGCGAATGGGAGTAGAAACCATGAGGATTGGTCTCTTTGGCGCGAGCGGCATGATTGGCCAGCGGGTAACGCTGGAGGCGCTGGTGCGCGGGCATGATGTGAAATCGCTGGCGCACCATCTCAACGGCCCGATTACGCATCCACGGCTGACGGAGGCGCAGGTAGATATCTTCGACCCCGCCAGCATCCTCGAAGCGATCGCCGATACCGATGTCGTCGTCAACGCGACCAGCGGGCGGAAGAGTCTCGACACCCATGCCTTCTACATTGACTCGACCCAGGCGCTGCTCGAAGCCTTCGGGCGCGCGGGCGAGAAGCGGCTGATCGTCGTCGGCGGCGCGGGCAGTCTGGAACTTGCGCTGGGGCAGTTCTTGAAGGATTCGCCCGATTTTCCAGCAGCGGCGAGGCCAACCGCGAACGCTCAGGCTGAGACGCTGGTGATGTATCGCGCCGCGCCAATCACCTGGACGTTCTTCTGCCCCGCGCGGACGATTCAACCGGGACGGCGCATCGGCAAGTATCGGCGTGGCGGCGACCAGCTGCTGACCAACGACCAGGGCGAAAGCTATATCTCCGCCGAGGACTACGCCTATGCGCTGCTGGACGAGATCGAGCAGCCACAGGCGATCCGCCAGCGCTTCACGGCGGTCTCGCTGGAGAAATAAGTCAGAATACTATCAGTGCAAGGAAGGTAACATTATGGAGACGTTCGATGCCGTGCGCACGGTGCTGGCGACGCGCCAGTTCCGCGATACCCCAATCCCCGACGATGTCGTACGGGAGATCATCGAGTCGGCGCATCTCACCGCCAGCGCCAGCAACGCGCAGCCGTGGCATTTCATCGTCATACAGAACAACGATACGCTGAAGCAACTCGGGCAACTGGCGCGAACGGGGCCTTATATCCCACAAGCGCCGCTGGCTATCGTCGTGGCGACCGAGAATACTCCCTTCGCCCTCTCCGATGGCAGCCGGGCGATCCAGTCGATGATTCTGACGGCATGGTCGCACGGCGTCGCCTCGAACTGGGTTGGCTTCAGTGGGCGCTTAGACGCGGTCAAGCCGCTGCTGGGCATCCCCGACAACTTCGATGTACTGGCGATTGTGCCATTTGGCTATCCGGCCAAAGCGACGGGCGCGGGCAAGAAGAAGCGCAAACCGCTCGGCGAGGTGGTCTCGCGCGAGCGGTTCGATCAGCCGTACCAGTAGACAGAATGGCGCATTAGTTCGGCTTGCGGCCCCTCCCTTTTAGAGGAAGGGGTAGGGGGAGAGGGCTAGCGTTGCCCTGGCGTAAGCACGCCGTCGCTGATGTCGTAGACCTCGTCGGCCATCTGCGACGCCTGGGGGTCGTGTGTGGTGACAATGAAAGTGATGCCCGCGCGATGGGCCACGCGGCGCATCAGGTCGAGGATGGCGAGGCCGGTATGGCTGTCGAGGTTGCCGGTCGGCTCGTCGGCCAGCACAATTCGTGGCGCGTGTACCAGCGCCCGCGCGATGGCCACCCGCTGCTGCTCGCCACCGGAAAGCTCTGGCGGACGGTGCTTCTCGCGCTCGGCCAGCCCCACCAGCGAGAGCGCCTCGTGCGAGCGGCCCTCGCGCTCCTTGCGAGCGGTGCGCGCCAGCCGTAGCGGCACCTCGACATTCTCGCGCGCGGTCAGCACCGGGTTCAGATGGGCCGCCTGGAAGACGAAGCCGAGATCATGTCGCCGTAGCTCCGTCCGCTTGCGCTCGCTCAGCGTGGCAAGGTCGCGTCCGAAGAGCGCCACATGCCCGCTGGTGGGGGAATCCAGCCCAGCGATGATGTTGAGCAGCGTCGTCTTGCCCGCGCCGGAGCGCCCGCGAATAGCGATGATGCGCCCCTCGCCGATGGTCAGTGTGACATGCCGTAGCGCGGTGACTGTGCCGCCGCCACCGACCTTGAACTGCTTGACGACATCCTGTGCCAGCAGCAGGGGCTTTGGGCCGACTGATGTGGCTGGTGCGGCCTGCCTAGCGGGTGTGATGGGCATCGACGGCATGGCGGGCATTACGGGCGCGGTATCAATATCCTCGGCGGGTCGCTGATATGGCTGATATGGCTCGTATGGCTGATAGGGTTGGTACGGCCCGTCCGACCGATTCCCGTCGCCCTGACTCTGCGGTGTCCCCCACTGCATGCGCGCGCTACTCCTCGCTCCAATGACGTCTATCTCTAGCTACTGGCTACGACGCCCGATCTCATCCAGTCTTTACCGGCAAGCCCTATTGTAACAGATGCTGTATATTGGCCGCGAAATGAGGGTGACTGGTAGGGCGCCACGCAGCCCTGACGCATCGAGACGATCTAATCCGGGTTGGGGAAGAGTGATGGCTGCCATGGGCCACCTGGTGTCCATTGGTGATCGAATGATTCTCCCGAGAACAGCGATTGTGTGGGCGGCAAGAGGAATGTACGGAGCAATTCCGCTGTCGCGGCGAGGGTAGGCGCGGCAGGATCGAGTTTATTGCGACTCACAAAAGCGTGCCAGAGTTGGAGCTTTGCCGGATCAGCGATGAAGTCGTCGGTAAGCGCGAGCGGCGTAACTACCGGGAGCGGGGTACCACGACGGGTGAACGTCGCCTGGATTGCCGTTGCGAGGATTGCGCCGCTAAAGGTACGTTCGTGGGCCAATGTCCACAGGTCATAAAAGTCTTTCACCCGGCTGTTGACTGTCCCTAAACGCACCAGCGCCTCATATTTTTCGGCGACGACCGTCTCAGGCGGATAGACGCGCACGTGTGGTGCAAGTAAGCCGATCAATGATGGGAAATCGGCGTAGGTAGCAGTGGGTGTGACGACATCTCCAAAGCCGATGTCCACCTGCACGCGAATGCGCGTCTGCCCAAGCAATGCCCACATTGCCACGCGCAGTCCACCATATTCCTGGGTTTCTCGGATAGGCGTTACCTGCACGGTCTCCTGTTGGAAAATGAGACCATCAGGGTCATCTACTGGCTGCGTGCATAGATCAGTGAAGATGGTTTGGATGCGGTTGGCATCCTCCGAACCAAAACCGAGCAAGTCCAGGTCGCGCGTCGGGCGGTGGGGATGGTCGCTCCAGAGCGAGAAGAGCAGCGCGCCCTTCACCACGAACTGGTCAGTATACGGAGAGCGCCCAAGGCGATAGAGCAGCCGCTCGAGCGCATAACGGGACAGCACGTAGAGCATATCCTCACCACGTGCCCGCGCCTGATTTTTCAGCCGCCCGCGGATAGACGCTGACAGATCTTTGGGTGCTCGTGTACCTGGAGGTGTCTTGCCACCAGCAGAACCACTCATGAGAGCGTCTCCAGTGATTCGAGATACGGTCGCATGACCCGCGCGACGCGACAAATCTGAGCGTAGCGCCACAACTCGTCCATCGTCGCCCGCCGCTCGCGCCAGGTCTCACGTAGCGCCTCCAGGGCGACATCAAGCCCAACTTTCGAGCGGTATTTGAAGCAGTCGGCGACGGTTTTGGCAGGAGACGTGACGCGGACCACCACGCCCATGATGTGATGTTCCTCAATGCCCTCAGTGAACGCCATGTCCGAAGCATAGACTACTCGCACTGGCAAGTCCGTTGCGCGCGGCACGTATGCGTGAAGATCTACCATCACCCATACCTCAAATGGCGCCTGGGTTGTCAGGTCGTTGAAGCGCAGTGCGGAGAGCAAACAGATCACAGCATGCGGCATCCGTCGGCTGACCTCGGCCAGTGTCTGATATTCGTGGATATCGCCATCGGCCACTGTGTAGAGGCCGCGCTCAACTCGCTCTAGCAGTCCTTCCCGTGCAAGGCGAGATGCATAGCGTGGAGAAATGCCATGCGCGGCCAGGTCGCGCGGACGCAGCACGCCCATCTCCTGGATGAGTTGGCGCGCTCGCTCCTCGTCGGATAGCCCCTCACGCTTCGTTGTCAATCGAGCCATGCTAATTTCTAGGTGGTTATGAATAATTACCTAGATTTTGACATATGCTGACAGTATTGTCAATGCTGACAATGTTGACAATGCTGCCCCCGATTCCGGGGGGCAACCATTTAGTCGGCGCCGACTAGATGGTCTGAAGCTCCATGACTACTACTCTCGCGGGCTTCTTGCGCTCGGTTGATGGCCTGGGTAGCTACGTGCCTTTGAATTACGCATGCCGCTGGCGCTCGTCTGTACGCCAAGAAGGTTAATCGCAGAGCTAGTCCAATGGCAACTCACGTAACACACGATGAAGTCGCCCGAGTTCGACATGAGACACTGACGGAGAGTCAGTGAGCACTTTCAAAATCTTCTCGGCCTCATAAAAAAACTGCCTGATAGATCCCACGGTCGAGTTGCTCACCGATGTAGTGTGGCGAGCTAATGCATCACGCCCGCGAGAAGTGAACGTGTCGCAGATTGACTGAACGAGCTCCTGGTGTTCGATGTCACGATGTAATTGAGACTTCATATCATCGAGATTTTGATCGACCTTAATGTGGTAAATTTCGCGACCGATAGCAGCTCGATCGGTAGTCAACTTATCAATATGAGCGCTCACCTTCTCAAATGTCTCCTTCAGTGCCGCTAACTTTGCATCATCGCCAAGCAGTTGCCTGAGGCGCTCAAATGTAGAATCTGAATGTGGTAAGCTCCGAACGCGTTCCTCGGTGAGATAAGAGTGTATTTGGCGCACATTTGCGGCCTTGGACAACGATACAAAGTTCGTGAAGCCCCAGATTTTGTTATGTTCTTCTCTTATCATATCCCTTTGCGTTATCGCCTCTTCCCGTTCTTTTACCCATTCAGGATTGTCATGCTTAGCATTATCTAACTCCGCTATCTGTGCATTGAGTTGAGCTATCGTCTGCCGCAATATCTTCAGTCGTGTCTGCCACAAAGTGTAAATGCGCTCGGCGATACCATAAACATGCTGTAGTTCTGCGTCTATTTCTGCTTGTTTACGCTGTTGCGCATCTTCAAGGGTGGACACCTGTTCTTCTAGGGACTGGATGATTGGGACGGTGGGGTTGGAGTCATCGATTGGAGGCAACGACTCAAGGATGGTTTGGAATTGCTTGGTGAGTTCGTCAAACTGGTATTGGAGTGCCTTCACACTTTGGCTACTCGCTAGAGTGGGGACATAGGGTGCTGCGATGTCACCTTTAGGCCGAGCTGCCTTTGCTTGTTGCCACGGCATGAAACCTGGACAAGCAGGACTGCACTCATCGAAAGGGATGACATTTCGTGAATAGTAGCGACACCAATGGGTGTCATGAGGGTCAAAGCTAAGATCAAAGCCTGGATCGAAGTAATCTCGCTCACGAAGGTGCTCGCAGTTGGGGAAACTGGACATTGTATTGAGCCTTTCAACCTGCTTGTGATAGCAACTTAGGCTAGCCCATGCCATTCGCTATTGCGCCGAGACCGCTGCATGCCGTGGCCTCACTCGGTGAATGATCATGACCGAGACAAAGTACGTATTACCTAGCACCACGATAAATTTGCACCCAGACCGATACCCTTGCCCACTATCGTCGCGAAGAAGGATCGCGTCGAATGACGCAAAGCTACATGTACCGCGCTAAGCACTGTCTATCATCAGTATATATGCTTAAGAACATTGTTTTCAAGAAGCAAATAAGCACAAAAAGGGGTGACCGGTATTCCACCGATCACCCCCTCTAGCTCAGGCTATTGTTGTTATTCGCGGATCTGGCGCGCGGGCAGCGGACGCACCAGCGGGTTCGGTCCAAGGGGACGCTCATCCTCGTTGCGCGGCACCGGCTGGCGCACCAGGAACGACGGCGCGCGCGCCACATCCTGCATCGGCATCGAGATGTCGCGGCCAAAGCGGTTGTAGAACGAGAGCTCGAAGTTGGGCGTCTCGCCAAGCGCGCCGTGGGGGCAGACCTCCACGCAGTCGCCACAGAAGATGCAGCGGTCCAGCGCGAAGTCCCAGCGCACCAGCTCGCGCTCCGCCATCATCAGCGAGCCGGTCGGGCAGACCTGCACGCAGGCGCCACATGAGACACAGTCCGTCTCATGCAGCGAGGCGTTGAACGGCGTCGAGACAATCGTATCGAAGCCGTGGCCAAACATGCCGTAGCAGTTCGGGCCGATCACGTCGTGGCAGACGCGCACGCACTGGGTGCAGTTGATGCACTTGTTCGGGTCGCGCAGGATGAAGCTGTGCGAGAGATCGAACTCGTAGTCGTGATAGTCGCTCGGCTCGCCGTCGTGGAAGCGGTTGTTTTCGAGGTTGTACTCGATGCTGTACTTCTGCAGATCGCACTGCCCCGCCGCCGGACAGGCGCACTGGAGGCAGCGCCCCGCCTCACGCTCGGCCTGTTCCTGCGTGTAGCCCATCTCGATCAGCCGGAAGTTGCGCGTCCGCTCGTCATACGGCAGCATCGGCATCTTCACCTTCGGCTCGACCGGCTTGTAGGGCACGATGTCGAAGAGGTCAGGCTTGCGCTCCTCCGCCTCGATGGTCTTCGAGACAACCGCCATATCCTCGCCGCGCAGATAGGCGTCAATCGAACGTGAGGCCAGCTTGCCCTGCGCCACGCACTCGATGATGGTCGAGGCGCCGATGACCGCGTCGCCGCCCGCGAAGACGCCCCTGCGCGCCGTCATGAAGTTGTACGGGTCGGTCTCGATGGTCTGGTGCTTCGTCCAGATGATGCCACTGCTCTCCGGCAGCACCGCTTTATCGGGCTTCTGACCATACGCCGGGATCACTGTGTCGCAGCTAATCTGATACTCGCTGCCGGGGATCGGCACCGGGCGGCGGCGGCCCGATGCGTCTGGCTCGCCCAACTGCATCCGCTGGAACTCCAGCCCTGTCACCTTCGTGCCGTCGTGGAGCACCTTCGTCGCCGACGCGAACAGTTGCAGGTCGGTGCCTTCGTTCTCGCCGTCCTCAACCTCCTCGAAGGTGGCCGTCATCTCGCCACGTCCGCGGCGATAGACTGTATGCACCTTCGCGCCCAGGCGGAGCGAGGTGCGCGTGCAGTCGAACGTCGTGAAGCCGCCGCCCAGCACGATCACCTCTTTGGTGTCGTCCACCGGCTGCGTCAGGCCGCGCGTCTTGTCCTGCAAATAGGCGATGGCGTTGATGACGCCGGGCAAGTCCTGGCCATCGAGGCCCAATTCGTTCGAGGTCCACGCGCCAATGGCGAGGTAGACCGCGTCGAAGCCCTCGTTGAAGAGATCGTCAATCGTGAAGTCTTCGCCCAGCTTGACGTTGTACTGCACGTCGACGCCGAGCTTCCAGACGCCCTCGAACTCGCGGTCGATCTGGTCCTTTTCGAGGCGATACTCCGGGATGCCGTAGCGCAGCATGCCGCCCGCCTGGGGCATCATGTCATAGACCTTGCAGTAGTGGCCCTTGAGCGCCAGGTAGTAGGCGGAGGTCAGCCCACACGGCCCCGCGCCGACGATGGCAACCTTCTTGCCCGTGGCGGCTTCCTGCACCCACGGTGTGGGCGGGTCGTCCATGACCTGCTCGGCGGCATAGCCATGCATGCGGCAGATGGCGATCTCCTCTTCCACCAGCCCGCGGCGGCAGACCTCCTGGCAGGGCGCCGGACAGGTCAGGCCGAGGATATAAGGGAAGGGCAATACTTCCTTCACCAGCCGCGCCGCCTCGCGATTCTGCCCCTGCGCGATCAGCTCCAGGTAGCCGGGAATGTCGATGTGCGTCGGGCAGCCGACCTGGCACGGCGGCTGGCAGTAGGCGTTGTGGTCGGAGAGCATCATCTCCAGGTTGGTGCGGCGGATGTGCTGCAGCCGGTCCGATTTCGTGCGCACGACCATCCCTGGCGCGGCGGGCGTATTGCACGACGGCAGCGGCCGCTCCGCCCCCTCGATCTCCACCAGACACATGCGACAGGCCGAGGTGGGTTCGAGTTTCTCATCGTTACAGAGATTCGGAATATCGAGAATCCCGTTATCCACCGCAACGCTGAGAATGGTCTGCCCCTCATAGGCGCGCATCGGGCGGCCATCGATAGTCAGCGTGAAGGACGGCTGGCCATGGTCGTTCCGTTCGAACGGCTGCCCGCTCGGCGTTGCGGCGGAATCATCACGAATCGTGACTGCCATAGAATGCCTCTTCCCAGATTGCCTAGTGTCTCAAGCTGCCTAATGCCTAAAGCACATGCTTGGTCGCGTAGCGATGGGCGCGTACCGGCTCGCAGACGCCCGTCGGGCATTTGCCATCCAGGTGGGCGGTGAAGTCATCGCCAAAATATTTCATCGCCGTCATCAGCGGCTTGACGGCGTTGACGCCGAAGCCACAGAGCGAGCCATCCGGCACATATTGCGCGAACTCGGTCAGCAGCGCTAAATCATCTTGCGAGCCCAGGCTGCTAATGATGCCTTCGAGCGTGCCGCCGATGCGTTTGACGCCCACCCGGCACGGCACGCATTTGCCGCAGGACTCGCGCGCCAGCGTGTTCGAGCGCTCGGTGGCCCAGCGCACCATGCAAGTATCCACCGGGAGCAGCTCGATGATGCTGGAGCCGACGATGACACCGATTTCTTCCAGCGGCTCGTAGTCATAGGGCGTATCCAGCAGGCTGAGCGGCAACGCGCCGCCCTCGCCGCCGCCGACGACCACCGCGCGCGTGTTGCTTTCGCTCACCGGCGCGCCAGCCTTCGCCAGCACGTCGCGCAGCTTCGTGCCGAAGGGCGCCTCGACGATGACCCCCTGTGGGGAGCCTGGCCAGATAACCGTCAGCAGCTTTGTGCCGGGGCTGCCCTCGGTGCCCAGCTTGCGGAAGGCATCGCCGCCGCGCGCCACGATCACCGGCAGATTCGCCAGCGTCTCGACATTCTGCACGACGGTGGGCTGGCCCTGTAAGCCATACTCGGTCGGATAGGGCGGGCGCTGCTGCGCCTTCATCGGGCGGCCCTTGATGATTTCGAGCAGCGACGATTCCTCGCCTGCCATGAAGCCGCGCTCGACCCCAACCAGCGTGATATTCAGGTCGGTCTGCGAGTCAAAGATGCCCCGCCCCAGCGCATTGCGCTCCTGGGCGCTGGTGAGCGCCGCGCGGATGCTCTCGGCTGCCGCCGTGCGGCTGCTGCGAACATAGAGGTAGGCCTCGGTCGCGCCGATGGCATAGGCGGCCAGCGCGATGCCCTCGATGACCAGGAACGGGTTGCGCTCCAGCAGGCTGCTCGCCACGGCGGAGCGCATGTCGGCATCGTAGGCGTTGCAGACGAGGTATTTCTCGTCAGCCACCGCCTGGGCCACCAACTTGAGCTTCTCCGCCGTCAGCACGCCCGCGCCGCCACGGCCGCGCAGACCAGCGGTGCGCAACTCGCCCAGCACCTGCGCTGGCGTCATCGTCGTCAGCGCCTGGCGAAGTCCGGTGAATCCGCCCTGCTGCGCGTAGGCGTCAAAGCTCGTCAGCGCTGGGCCAGAAGTTGTCAGCAAATACGATTGCGTCTCAGGCACGCTGCGCCCTCCGATGGTTGATGCTGCCATACTTGCCGCGCGTCGCCGCCGAGGGGCCGCGCTCGACGCCGTCGGTGCGTAGCACGCCCACTGTGGCGGCAGCGGCAGGCTTGAAGCGCTCGCTGGCGGTCACGATGCCGAAGATGTCGCTCATATCGACGCCGCGTCGCTCCACCACGCGCCAGGCGACGGCCAGCGGCATCCCGTCATAGGCATCCATCAGCTCGTCGAGCAGCGCCGTCAAATCCCAGGCGTCGAACGGCGCATGGTCGAGAATCTCGTCGGCCCTGGCGAGATCCACTGGCTGCTCCAGCTCAGTCGTGACGGGGGTCAGCACTGGCGGCGAGAATGGCCGATTAGGATAGTTGACGGCGTACTCAGAGATGCGGGGCGTGTAATAGCCAGCCACCGAGGTCGGCGAGAAGTAAGGCCGACGGCGGAAGCGCAACGTGGGCCGCGCCTCGATGGTGATGGCGCGCGGCGGGCAGGCCTTCTCACAGAGCAGGCACGCCTCACACTTCAGGTTGAACGGCGTCGCCTGCCCATCCTCCTGGATCAGCTGGATCAGGCCGCGACTGCGCGGCGGCAGCTTGCGCTTCTCATAGGGGTAGAGCCGGGTGACCTTGGGCCGGGTCACGTGGCTCAAGGTCAGGCCCAGACCCTGAAGGATTCCGCGCATCGTTCGCTCCTTATGTAGTCTTTGCCTTTAGTCTTCTAGTCTTCTAGTCTTCGCCGCGAATCTTCAGGCCCTGCTTCTCAATCTTCTCGCGCAGCTTGAGAATGCCCTCGATCAGCGCCTCTGGTCGGGGCGGGCAGCCCGGCACGTAGATATCGACCGGCACGAGTGTATCGACGCCCTGCACGGTGTAATAGCTATCGTAGAACTCGCCGCCAGACGTGGCGCACTGGCCGAGCGAGAGCACCCACTTGGGGTCGGGCATCTGCTCGTAGAGGCGCACGAGGCGCGGCCCCATCTTGACGCAGACGGTCCCCGCGACGATCATCAGGTCGGCCTGGCGTGGGCTGGAGCGGAAGACCTCGGAACCCCAGCGCGAGAGGTCATAATGGCTCTGCGCGGCGGCCATCATCTCGATGGCGCAGCAGGCCAGTCCGTAGCCCAGCGGCCAGATTGAGCGACTGCGCGCGTAGTTCTGCGCCCATTTGAGCATGTCGGCGACGCTGGTCAGCGCCACCTGCCCCTCCTGGCTGCCGGGAACATATTCGCCGGTGCGCCGCTTGGTGCTCTGGTCCAGCATCTGGACGGAAATACCGCGCGAGACACCACTGCCCGACGCGGGGCGATTGGCGTTATTGGCGTTATCTGTACTCATGACGAAGGCGATCCCTTCCGCATCGGCGCGACTTCGTGTTCGCGCGCCTGGCCGGGCACATGCATGCTACGCGCCAGGGGGACATCGCGCGCCGACGGTGTTGAATGAGCATCTGTGAGTATTTGTGGCGGAGCCGTGCGGGCGCTGTAACGCGGGGGCGCACGGTGGCCCAAAGTTCATTATAACAGAAGCCCGGCCCCCTGCCCACCCGCACACACCGTTCGGTTCATCCGCCAGCGAGGAGCCGGGCGCCTTGCCGGGGCGCTACCCAGCGCTACCCCCTGACACAAGTACCAGTCGGCGCTATTTCTTGTGTTGTGGGCGCGATGCGGGCTGGCACGACTTCTGCCTTATTGCCCCTTGCCAGATACCACGCGCTCGCCTAAAATACAGTGCTTGATGACGCTTGCTGGCTGGATGCCGCCCGTCTGGTTCTTTTCCGGGCGTGGGATGGCAGAGGCTGACGATGATGTAACAGCCTTGCCGGGGCGATGCGCTAGAGACTGTTTCAGACGACGCGCCACCTCAGTCTACTGGGGATGAGGTGGGTGAGCGTGCTTTCGCGTGCGCGCGAGAAGCGCGATAGAAACGGCACCATATATGATGAACAAGGAACCCAGGCCTTCGCGCCGGACGCCGCAATGGTTGCGCCGGAGTAATTCATCGCCAGAGAACCGGATGGCCCCTGAAGGAGCAGAGAACGGCGCATTCACGCCGCGCGAGAATCCCAGATTGACCCGGCCAATCCGCGAAGAGGAGACCCCGCCGGAGCCACGTCTGGCGCTCTCGGTGGTGATCGACCAGACGATCAATGTGATGGATGAGCGCGAGGAGCAGCGCCATAACCTCATCAATACGCTGATCATCGTGCAGCTGCTCATCACCGCGGCCGTCTCATTCGGCTATCATGATAAACCTGGTCTTATCTTCCCGATCATGCTCGGCTCGCTGGTGGTCTATCTGGCCGCGCTGGTGGTTGGCAATGTCTTCAAGGATGACCGCCTCGCCGCCTATTTTCTGGTCTTCGGCGGCGGTGTTGCCATCACGGCGCAGGTTATCGCCGCCATGCTGACGGGCAGCGCCGAGACCACGGGCCACATCGCGCTCTTCTTTCTGGCGGTCATGCTCGAAGCGGGCCTGTTGATGATCCCCCAGGTGACGGTGATCGTCGTGGCAGCCGCGCTGGCGCTTTCCGGGGCGATGCTGCTGTTAATCGCTGTCAATAACGATGTCACGGGGTCGCAGATCTATGTGGTCATGCTCTATACCCTCAGTCCGCTGGCGCTGACAGCCATCCTCTCGTGGCTGCTCTCGCATTTCATCTACGCGACGGCGGTCACTGCCCAGCATGCGCAGGATCTCGAGTTCCGGCAGGCGCAGTTCCAGCAGATGAAGACGCACGAGCGCGAACGGCAAGAACAGCTCGACAGCAACATCGGCGCCATTCAGGTGGCGATTGCGCAGGCGATTACCGGCGACTATACCGTGCGCGTGCCCGTGATGCCCGGCGATCTGGAGGTGGTGGAGAACAGCCTCAATCTGCTGCTCGACACCTTCGACTCGATGGTGCAGGTGCAGCAGGAAAACGCCCGGATGACCGGCGCAGTGTTGCCCATCACTGAGGGTCTGAATCGGTTCAACGTCAACGATTCGGTTACCCCGGTACATACCATCAAGACTGATACGCCGTTCGACAATGTCTCGGTGATGGTTTCGCGCATCGCCGACAACTACAACCGCCGCTTTGCCCGCCTGCAAGAGCAGCTTGGGCGTGTCTCGGCGGGCGTCGCCCATAGCCGCGATGGTCTGACCAACGCATCAGATGAGTTCGTCGCGGCGCGGCGACAGGCTGGCGCGCTGATCTCGCGCG
>DATBIB010000109.1:0-8103 GCA_036557205.1 Ktedonobacterales bacterium
CATATGCGCCAGCAGGTTCTGTGGCGTCGGGACTGTCACGCCTGCCGCTTTGATGCAGGCGGCGGCGATACCCGTCGGCGGGCGCTGCTGGAAGGCAGCGGCGATATCGTTGCCGTGTGTGGTCGCGCTCTGTGTCAGATAGGCCGTCAGAATCGCCACACCGAGCGCCGAGGCCACCTGCCGCGTCACGTTCACCAGCGAGGAGGCGCGCGCCATCGCCCGATTGCTCACGACCGAGAGGGCCAGTGTCTGCAACGGGATGTTAATGAATCCCAGACCCAGCCCGCGCAAAATCAGGTAGATCTGGAGCGACTGCCCGGTGGTATTCACATCCATATGGGCAAAGCCCCACGTGCCTATTGTCACCAGCACAAAGCCCAGGAAGGACATGATGCGCGGCCCAACACGGTTATAGAGCGCCCCCGCGACGACTGTGGCGACGGCGGCGGCCAGTCCCTGCGAAATCAGAATCTCGCCCGCCGAGAGCGGCGTCAGCCCCTGCACCTGCTCGAAGAAGTAGGGCAGCAGGAAGAGACTGCCGAACAGGAACGCGCCCAATGCCCACATCAGCACGTTCGAGATGGTGAAGGTGTAGTTCTTGAAGAGCCGCATATCCATCACCGGATCATTTGAGCGCAGCTCGACAATCACGAAGGCAATCAGCAGCACCACGCCGGTGGCGAGATAAATCTGGACGGTACGGTCGCCCAGCCCATGCGGGCCAGCCTCGGTAATACCATAGACCAGCGTCGTGAAGCCACCCATCGCCAGCACCAGGCCGAGCAGATCAAAGCGGTTGCTGGCAGCGGGCGACTCGCCCATCGCCGCGTTGTCGGCGGCGCGTCCGCGCAGGAAGAGCGCCGCCAGGGTGAAGGCGACTACGCCAATGGGCAGGTTGATGGTGAAGATCGCATGCCAGTCGAATGTCGTCGTCAGGTAGCCGCCGATGGTCGGGCCAAAGGCGGGCGCAAGCAAAATCGGCACGCCAATCACCGCCGAGGCTGGGCCACGCTCCGTAGGCGGGAAGACGCGATAGATGATCGCGAAGGCGGTCGGGAAGAGCGCGCCGCCGCCGATGCCCTGCAAGACGCGGAAGGCGATCAGCGCGGTATGGGTCGGCGCGATGGCGCAGAGAGCGGAGCCAATCGTGAAGATCGCCAGCGCGCTCAAGAAGACGGTCTTGGTGCCGATACGGTCGGCGAGGTAGCCGGTCACGGGAATGACCGCGGCCTGTGCCAGGAAGTAGGCGGTGGCGACCCAGGTGATCGTCCCAAAATCGATATGGAAGGCGTCTGCCATCTGAGGCAGCGCCACGCTCACAATCGTGTTATCGAGTACCGCCATGAACAGGCCCAGCGCCGTAATCAGCGCCGCCTGCCACTTGTAGTCCAGCCTCATGTCCTGTTTTCCCCCTCACATCCGCCAGAAACCCGAAGCCTTCCAGCGTTGTCGTCATACGTTATCGCCTGAGAACCGGGAAATCGTCACGCAGCGACGCGGTTAGCGCAACGGTCATTGTTGCGTCGAACAAATGGTGATTGCGGCGCCGGTGCGGCTTTACGCGCACAGAGTGACATCATTGTTTCTCTGTACGGGTGAGTGATAAGATATATCGTTTTATAACGAAATACATCGTAGCCGTCAAGGGGCGCGGATAACCGCTGTCGCTCGCATGGAGAGAAGCCTGCGCGGGTCAACGCCTGATGGCGCTACGTGTTGGCGCTACGGTGAGCCTTCCTGTTGTCGCGCCAGGGTAGCGGGATCCATCAGCGCATGGATGGCAAATGAAATGAGCTGGTCGCGCGCATGCTCCAGCGCCTGGGGCGACGAGAAATCGACGCCGCCAAAGAGCGCCTCGTAGTTCGGGAGCGAGAGCAGGTGAATCAGCACCATACTCTTAACGTGCGCCATCGCCACGTAGGGATCGACGTCCTTTCGGATGAGGCTAGCCGCCTGCGCCCGCCCGATGAACTCGGCGATAGGTTTGACCCAGACAGGGCACGCCTGCCCAGTGCCACGCTTCGCCTCGATCAACGTGCCCCAGCCTTCCGCCGCCTCCCAGGCCATAATCCGGCGGAGGTGTGGATGCGCCACCAGGTGATCGAAGTGCCAGCCCACAAACGTCTCGATGAACCCACGCACATGTCCGGCATCCATTGGCGTTTCTGGGTTACCCGCCGCCGTGAGCAGCATCTCTGTCCGCTGGAACTCTGATTCGTCGCGTTGCATGCAGACAATCTCGCTATAGAGGCCCAATTTGTCGCCGAAGTAGTGAAAGATCAACGCCTTGTTGTAGCCAGAGGCTTCGGCGATGGCGTCCACCCGCGCCCCATCGAAGCCGTCGCGAGCAAAGATCTCTTCCGCCGCGTTGAGGATGGCCGCGCGCGCTACAGGCGCCTCGCGTTCGCGCCGGTCGGCCCGCGCCACGCGGCGTTCGCGCGCGGAGAGCCGTTCGCGCCGCTGCTGCTCCCTGACACTCCCCTGCGCGGTCATGGCCTGCCTCCCAGCGATTAACCAGATGGTTAAACTAACTGGTTAGATACTAGGCCGGGCATGGATGCGCGCGTCAAGGGTCTGGGCGCGAATATATATCATAATGCGATGCATTCACCACGTAGAGAGATGTGCGCATGAGTGCGTATTATAGTATGGAGAAAGGAGGGGTGGGATACCCATGTTGAAGATCATTACCGCGCCAAATGCTCCGCAGCCCATCGGCCCCTACGCGCACGCCATTCAGGCCAATGGCTTCGTCTTCTGTTCGGGAATCGCGGGGATTGATCCCGCAACGAATGCCTTCGTCGAGGGTCTGGAGCAGCAGACGCGCCAGATTCTGCGTAACCTCCAGGCGATTCTTGGCGAGGCTGGCAGCGATCTGGCGCAGGTCGTCCAGGTGTCGGTCTATCTCAAGGATATGGGCGACTTCGCGCGGATGAACGCGGTCTACGAGGAACTATTTGGCGCGCACCGGCCCGCCCGCACCTGCGTTGAGGTATCCAATCTGGCCAAGCCCGGCGCGCTCATCGTCATGGACCTCATCGCGCTGGCAGGATAGATCACGTTCACTTGCCTTTGAGTTACTCCAGTGTCTCCGCTTGATCTCGCATGACTCGCTCGACGGCGTTGCGCCACTCAGGTAACAATTGTGGTTGCTTCAGCACAGCCCAGATGGCGGCGGCCACGCGGTCCTGCTCCTCAGGCGGAAGCTTCGTCACCTCATCTATTACCTGCCGCAATCGCTCAGTTATCATGATGAAGCTCCTCTCGCGGTTCGATTCACGCACAGCGTACTACCAGTGAACGGAATCCGCTATCCTTCGCGGTTGATCGTCAGGTCGCGCAGGGTGAGCGAGTAGTTCTCGCGCTGGCCCGCCAGCAGAAAGCGCAGCGCCACCTCCGCGCCGAGCGCCACCACCAGCAGCACCAGATTGCGCGCCAGCGGATAGGCGCAGACATCCGGCGCGACGACATCGCTGGGGACGCGGTAGCCCTCATTCCAGTGGACCTCGCCATAGTCGGCGCTCATGCCGAGGTGCAGACAGGGACATCCGAGCGTGGCGCAGCTCTCGGTGACGAGGCGGCGGGAGGCCGAAGTATCGAAGGTATCGAGCACGAGGTCGGCGTTGCGCAGCAGCTTCGCGGCGTTGCGCTCGGTCAGCGGCTGGCTCACCACCGCGATCTCCACGCCCGTCGCGCGGTAGCAGCGGGCGCGCAGCGCATCCACCTTGAACGCGCCGATATCACTCTCCTCATAGCTCTGCGTGCCAAGGTTGTGCTGCTCGACACGGTCGAAGTCGATCACTGTCAACTGACGGACGCCCTGGCGCAGCAGATGCTCGGCCAGATGCGAGCCAAGCGCGCCCACGCCACACAGTACGAGACGCGCGCCCGCCAGTCGCGCCAGCGCCTCGTCGCCGCGATAGAGCGCTTCATGGATCAGCGGATCATGCTGCTCGGGTCCATCAGGTCTTTCAGGTCTTTCAGGCATAGCGAGGCTCCCTCCGCCGGGCGAATACCCACTGCGACGCGCCCTGAACGACGACCGTCGCGATGATAGCTGCGACGAACGCGGGCAGAATGCCCGCCGGGACGATCAGCGTGCCCGCGACGAGGAAGAACGACGCGAACGAGAGCAGCCCCACCAGCAGTCCGCGCAACAGCCGGAGCGCCGCCGCCGTGCCTGCCTGTGCATGGGTGAAGGTGGCGAGCACCGTGCCGAAGATCGGGAACGGCGCCAGCAGCCCGGTGAGATGCGGGCCAAGCTGGGGCGCGAGTCCCGTCAGCAGCAGCACGAAGACAGTGGCGACCACCATCCGCGCGGGAATATCCCACATTGGCGGCGCTATAACGACGGTCTCTTTGACCGGGACGCGCGGGAAGAGCGCCAGCGCTACCCCCGCCACGACGATGCAGAAGGCGAATGCCAGCGCAAGCGGCAGGATAGCCAGTTGCAGCAGCGCCGTCGCGGCGAGAAAGACGAGCCAGCTTGCGAGCAGCGCGCCTGGCCAGCCCCAGCGGAGCGCCGCCCAGGCATACGTCAGGCAGAAGATCGCCACTGAGATCGTGCCGAAGATGACGCCGCGCGCGGTATCCGCTGCGAAGGATGTGCCGTTTTGCAGCGCGAGGATCAGCAGCACCGGGCCGGAGGTCAGCGGCAGCCCGACGAGCAACCCGCTTACCGCCGGACCCCATCGCCGACCCGCCACGCTCACCAGACCAATCAGTGAGGGCGTCAGCAACGCCTTGAGGAAGAGAAGACTCATGCCTTCCAGTGTACACGCGCCGCGCTACTGGTTGTTGGTGATGATGATAAACGCGGCAATCGTGCCAACAACCGTGAGAGCGGAGAGCGCAACAGCCGCCCAGGCAACGGTGCTATGGCCTCTCGCATCCCTGAGCACGAGGGCCGCCAGGAAGGTGGCGAAGATTGGCAGCGGCCACTCGAAACAGATGAAGACGGTGTAGAGCGAGCTGATGACGATATCGCTTCCAGCGCCGGGGATGCGCGCCACCGTTGCGAGCGCGTTGATAGCCACCGTCAGCGGCACTATGAGTGCGAGCGCCAACGCTATCCACGCGGCGACGCGCTGGCGTGTAGGTGACGCGACGGGCGCGGGCTGCATCTCTGTCGCCATGGGATGTCGTCCTTTCGATGGGCTGGGGCATCAACTGCGGACAAGAAACGCGGCTACGTCCAAATGGAGATGCGCCTTGCGCAGTGATCGGAGTGAAGCGGCGCACTCACATGGGGGTGTAACACAAAATATCCGTCATCTCCCCAAGGCGCGTCAGCGCCACACAAATACGGACAACACCACGTCGATAGTCTCTGCTGGAAGCGTAGCACGAACGGCGGGTGGTTGCACGGGGCCAGATGGGGCCGAATCGGTGTCGGTGCGGAACAAAAGGCCAATTATCTGTCGTCTTCGCCCAGTTCGTCGCCGTAGCGGGGAATCGGCTGGCCTGCCGCCTCGCGCATTACGCTGACCATGCTCGTCAGGTCGAAGTTGGCGTCCTGGCCAGAGAGACAGATGCCCGCCGTCAGCACCGAAAGGTCGCTCTTGCGCACCGTGCTGACCGCGCGCTCGTCACCAACCAGATAGGCGACGGTGTAACTGTCGTCGCGCTCGGTGAAGGCGATCAGGCGGCCACCAGCGTGCGCCAGCGCACTCGCCAGCCGTCCGACGATGCCCGCACGCTCAGCCTCGGCCACGAGGGTCCGCGCCCAGTCGTACGCCGCGCGCTCCTCGGCGGATAGTCCCGACTTGCGCAGGTCTTCGGCCGCTGTTCCGGCGTCGAGCGCCTCGCGCAGATACGCCGCCAGCGCCGGATTGCGCCGGTTATCGCGCCGCTCGTACCAGAAGAAGTGGCCATCGAAGCGGGCAAACACCGTCTCGAACGGCTGGATACCCGCCTCTGCCAGCAAGACCGGGACGGGGCCGTTGAGCTGGATGCCCTTCTCGCCCTGGTTGGCGGCCCGCGCGTACCACTGATGCCCCTCACGCGCGACGACGATCAGCCGTAGCGCCGAGAAGAGCTTGAGATAGGCTGCTGTCTCCGCCAGCGTCGCCGGACGCACGAGCTTCGCCGTCTTCAGCGACTCTGGCCGCAGGACGCCCCATCCCGTGAAGCGATTGCCTGTCACTTGCAGTGTGCAGACGATGCCCGCAATGCGCACGATGACACCGCGTCCCGGCAGAACAGGCGCCAGCACCTCGCGCTGGAGAAAGTCGTTTTCGGCGGCCTCCAGCCGGTTGAGAATGTCATCGATACCCATAGCGATCTCCCCCTATGATGCCAGCAGACCACGTGCGCCCAGCCGACTGACCGCGGCGGAGACGGCGGGACGATTGCTCGCCAGCCGCGTCGCCAGCTCGTCGAGGCTGTCGTTGGAATGCTCGCGCCGCGCTGCCAGTACTGTGCGGTCGAAGGCCAGGTTGCCAAACTCCTCTAGCAGAATCGCCTGGAGCGATTCGATGGCGTCCTGCCCCTCAGAGCCGCCACGCCAGATGGCGAAGAACTCGCCGCCGGTCAGGTTGCTGAGCGCGCCGAAGGACGACTCAACGCCACTGGTCAGCCCGAGGGCATAGAATGTCACACGCGCCTCTTCGGCTGCCGCCGTCACGCTCTCGATGGTCTCGCCACAGGGACATCCCTGCGGAAAGCCGTCGCCACGCGCGCCCACACCATGCGGTGGCGAGTCGCCGACCAGCACCGCCAGCCGACGGGCATGGGGACGCCATGCCAGCTCGCGCACCGCAGCCAGCACGCCATCCAGCACCGACTCCGGGCCGTCGCCACCGCCCTCGGCCGTCAGCCCGTTGAGCGTCTCGCGGGCGGCGTCGAGATCGGCGGTGAAGTCATAGGCGCGGAATGGTAGCGGATCCTGCGGCGGGTGGTCGCGGTACTCGACGATACCCAGTCGCAGGCTGACCTCATCGGCCCGCAACAGCGCGTCAATCATGGCGATCATGCGCTGCTGCGCGCTGGCGATGAGGCCGGTCATGCTGCCGGTGGTGTCCACCACGAAGGCGAGATCGAGCGCGCTCACCCCGTCATCGCGTACATCCATCACTCAGGATGCCTTCCTTTCCGGCAGCGGGTACTCCAGAATCTCCATCAGCACATCGACCATCGACGGCCGCTGGAGCAGCGGGATCAGGTTCGGCAGCGCGTAGTAGTCGCCGCTGAACGTGAAGACACTCGGCGCGATGCCCAGCCCGGTGCAGGCGCGCTCCAGGATGTTGGAGGCATGCCCCACCTTCACCAGAATCACGTCGGGCCGGGTCTTCGTCTCCTCGCTGTAGTCCTTGTAGGCGTTGGCGAAGAGCGGCGCCTGGTTCTCACCCTCGTCGGTGACGAGGATGATCTGCTCGACCCGCTGCCCCTTGCGTCGCATCATCTCGATGGCCACGCCGCACGACGTGCCACCGCCCGCGGTGATGCCCGTCAGCGCCTTCTCCCACTCCGCCAGGGACGCGCCCTTTGCCTCGATGGGGTAGGCGATGGTATCGAAGGCATAGGCGAAGAACTCGGCCTCGATGATGGACGAGATCATCGCGCCCAGCTGCCGCCCCACCTCGATGGCGACATGCATGGAACCCGACTTGTCCAGCAGCAGCGCCGTGGAGCGGGTGATACGCCCCTTGGCCTTCACCTGCGCCTCGGTGATAGCGTCAAGCTGCTCGGCCAGCTCGCCAGAGACGTTGGCCGCCTCGACCGCGACCTTCGCCTTGTAAGCGGAGACGCGCTTGTCGCTCTTGGCCGCCTCCAACTTGGCCTCGATCAGCGTCTTGACATCCTCGTTGTCGAACGCGCCGCGCGCCTTGAGCGAGCCGATGTTGTTGATGACCTCCTGTGGGGTCATCACCTCGACCAGCGCCGCCAGCACCGTCGGCGACATCTGCTTGACGAGCGAGGTCGCCACCCGGTACGGGATGTGATGCTCGACGAGCACGCGCGCCTGCTCGGCGGGCGTCGCGGCCTGGCGGATGGCGCGCATCGCGGCGAAGACGCTGCCTTCCGGCGGCTGCTCGCTGAAAAGCACCGCCTGCGCCCGCCCGGTAGGACGGATGTGCAGCCCGGCGTAGAGCCGCTTGATGG
>DATBIB010000110.1:0-21892 GCA_036557205.1 Ktedonobacterales bacterium
CAACGTCAGTCCATCAGCCGTGAAGATGCGTCTCATGCGGGCGCGCGAGCGGTTCATCACCCTGTACCGACAGGAGGTCAGCGGACAATGACGTGCAGGCGGGCGCATCGGCTGCTCGCCGCGTACCGCCGGGATGACTGGGCGCCGCGCGACCGGGCCGCGCTTGGCCAGCATCTGAGCACCTGCTCCGCCTGTCGCAAAATCGAGTTCGCGTATCGAAGTGTGGGTGAGTCGGTCCGCCAGTTGCCCTCGATCACACCACCGCCGGGATTCCGCGAGGCGGTCTTCGCCGCAATTCGCGCCGATGAGCAGCGCATGGGGCGCGCCGTCGCCGCATTTACCGAGGCGGATACCTCGCCGGAGCTGCCGGTGATTTCCTCGGCGCACCGGCCAATCAGTCTGGCCGCGGCCCGCAAGCGCCGCGCGGTGCGGCTGAATCCGCGGATTGCGCTGGTTGCCGCCGCCGCGGTGGTCCTGCTGGGCGTGCTCTCGATCCAGGTGTTGCCGCATTCTGGCCTCGCTTCACTCGCGACCAGCCTGGGCGCGGCGCATAGCGGCAATGGCCAGACGGCGAAGCCTTCGGTCGCCCGTTATATGCCCGATGCCCGCGCGCACGCGATCACACGAGCGCTGGCGACGACGAAATGGCTGGTCTATAGCGCCGCCGATACGGCGGGCGCGACGACGCTCTATGCCGAGAACCGGCAGACTAAGGCTATTGCCCCGCTGACGCATGGCTCCTCCGCCGCCCCGGTGATGCTGCGCGCCGTGACGAATGACTGGGTCTTCTGGAGCGCGGGCGGCGCCTCATCCTGGACGCTCTATGCCGCGCGCCCAGGCGGGAGTGCTGGCGCCGCGATGACGCTGGTGAAGAGTGATACCTCTGCCGCTGCTCCGGCGGCGCTCAACGGCGTCTGGGCGAATGCGCATATGGCGCTGGTTGCCGTCACGACGAACGCGGGCGGCAGCGAGGTGCTTCAGTTTGCGCTGCCCGCGACGAATGCCGCGCCCGTCACCATCGCGGAGACTGCGGTACAGGGGCATGCGTTGGCCGACCCTTCAGCGGACAACTCAACCTTCTATTGGGCCGAGCGGTGGCAGGACACCACCGGCCAGCACAGCCTGATCTGGTCGCGGAACGCCTCGGGCCAGCCGCATCAGATGAGCGCGGATGACACCGCCTTCGCCCCGCACATTGCTAATGGAATGTTAATCTGGGTCGAGGGACAACCGGGCACGCTCGAGGCTGAGGCGCTCTCTGGTGGCCAGCAGCAGTGGACCATCGCGCAGTCGGTTGATAGCGAGAGCGTGCGTGTCGCCGGAGAGACGGTGCTGTGGCGCGCGGGCGGCGCGATGCACGCATGGGATGCGCGCACCCATCAGTCGAGCGCGATTGACACGCTGGTGCGGTCGGCGGCGTGGGTCGAGGCGTGCGATTCGAGCATCGTCTGGGCTGGCGCCGATGGCGCAATTGATGTCTACGACGTAGACTGACCGCCAGTATTTGAGGCTGTAGCCTGAAGACTACGGCGAATCTTGAAGGAATGCCTCTTCTCCTGTGTTGGGGAAGGGGTATTTTCCTTTCATACGCTCATGCGCCTGTGTCAGTGTCAGTGCGCGCGAATCTAAGGAGCGGCGGCTATGGCTGAGAACGCGCCACCAACCGACGATGCCAGGCAGGGGCGTCTCCTCGCTCGTCCGTTCCCGCCGCATGAGACGCCAGCGGCGCCCGGACCGCACGCGCTTGGCCTCGCAGGCGTGGATGACCGGGATGGTCTCCTCTACGTACCCGCCGGATATGTTGCGACGCGTCCGGCTCCCTTTGCGCTGCTGCTGCACGGAGCCAGCCACGACGCGGATACCGTGCTGGCGCCGCTGCTGCCATGGGCCGACGCGGCTGGGCTGCTGCTGCTCGCCCCCAACGCCCGCCAGTTCACCTGGGATGTCATCATGGGCGGCTACGGCCCCGATGTCGCCTACATCGATGGCGCGCTGGCCTATCTCTTCGCGCGCTACGCCGTGGACCCGACACGGCTCGCCATTGGCGGCTTCTCAGATGGCGCGTCGTATGCCCTCTCGCTGGGGCTAACCAACGGCGACCTCTTCACCCACATCATCGCCTTCTCGCCCGGCTTCAGGGCCCCCGGCGAGCGGCGCGGCCAGCCCCATATCTTCGTCGCGCATGGTGTCCACGACCAGATTCTGCCTATCAACCGCTGTGGCCGCCGCGTTGCCCAGGTCTTACAGCGCACGGGCTATGACGTGGGTTATCACGAGTTCGACGGCCCGCACACCGTCCCGCCGGAGATCGCCAGCGGAGCCGTCACCTGGCTCACACGCTGAAGCGCCTGAGTCACATGCTGTCTACGCCGCATCTCGCTGGGCCTCGCGTCGCGCAGCTTGGTGTTTTTGTCGCGTATGCCGCAGGGCAATCACCGCGGCAAAGAGCGCCGTAATCGCCAGCGCGTACCACAGGCTCTGGAATCCCGCTACGACGAGCGCGAGAATGGCCAGCGACGAGATGACCAGCGCGGGCAGCCAGCGGCGGGCCGCGAGCAGCCGCCACGCCGTCAGAACGATGAGCACGTAGGTCAGCAGGAAATTGGCGCTGGAGAGCTGGATGTAGGTCTCGATGGGAATGGCGAGCAGGAACTGGATGACGAGCGCCACGGCCCAGACGACGGCAAGCGCGAGCGCCGCACGGCGCGGCGAGCCGGTCGCGCCGTGGATGCGCGTCAGCGAGGATGGCAGCAGTCCGTCACGCGCCAGCGCATAGATCAAGCGGGTCGCGCTCCGTGCCCAGGTGAACATGAACAGGAGCATCAGCGCCAGCGCAATCGCCGCCGCGAGCCGGGTGGCCGCTAGCCCCAGCGAGAGGCGCGCCAGGTCCGCCAGCGAGGCGTCGCTCGTCGCGATGACTGTGCGCGCCAGGCCGCCGACGACGGTGACGCCCAGCAGCACGAAGAGCGCGCCGACCACGGCGACGGCCAGCCCCAGCGCCTTGACCAGCGTGCGCGGATCGGCGAACTCCTCCCCAGAGAAGGCGGCGTTCTCCCAGCCGACGAATGCGAAGAAGCAGATGAGCGCCGTGGAGGCGACGCCCGCGAGATCATAGCCGCTGACATCGGTTAGCCGGGCCGTGGTGACGTGTGGCAGCGCCAGCAGCATCGTGACGGTGATGGCGGCGAGGCAGACGAAGAAACCCCAGCGCTGGAGGCGCATGATCTGCGAGACATCGAAGCAGTTGCCCAGCACGAGCAGGGCCAGCAGCCCCGCCGCGACGATGAAGTTCCAGTGGCCAGGCAGCGGCACGAGCTTCGCCACATACTCGGCGAAGATGAGCGCCGCGGCAGGTCCGCCCACCGCGATGGCCGTGAGATAGAGCGTGCCGGTGAGCCAGGCGACGGGCTGGCCCAGACCCTGCCCGATGAACGCGATCACGCCGCCAGCCGAGGGGTAGCGCGCGCCCAGCTCGGCCATGATGCGCGCCAGCGGATACGAGACGACGGCCAGCGCGGCCCAGACGAGAATGGACCACGGCCCGGCATGCCGCGCGGCGATGGAGGGCAGCACGATCAGGCTCTGCCCCAAAACGGCGCTGGTATAGAGGACAAATCCGTCGGTCAGCGACAGATGTTTTCGTAGGGTCACTCCAGGTGCGGTCGTGGTTGCCATAAATGTATGTTCACTCCTCGGATAGAGAAACCGGCGATAGCTAGCAAAAGTTGCGTGGTGATATGATAGAAAAGAACATGGGGGATGTGAATGGGATTCCCAAAGCAAATGAGGCCACAGAGGCGCAAACGGAAGGTAGAATATCCCTATGACTAACGATCCTGAGAAGCTGCTCGATGAGACGGGATGGGCGCTGCTCTCTGCACTCCAGGAGAACGCGCGCAGCTCCTATGCGGACCTTGGGCGGCGTGTGGGGCTGACGCCGCCAGCGGTAGCCGACCGCATCCGGCGGCTGGAGGCGGCGGGGATTATCACCGGCTACCACGCGACGGTGAATCCGGCGAAGCTGGGCCTCTCGCTCACCGCGATTATCCGCTTCAAAGGGGCGAATGTGACCCACGAGCGCATCATGGCCGTCATCGAGGACTGCCCCGAGATCATCGAATGCCACGACATCACCGGCGACGATTGCATGTCGCTAACCGCCGTCGTCTCCTCGGTCTCGCACCTGCAAGCGGTGATCGCGCGGCTCATGCCCTATGGCTGGCCAAACACGTCAATTGTGCTCGCCTCGCCGCTGCAACATCGCGCCATCGGTCCAGCCGCGCTACCAGTGGAGGAGCAAGACGAGATCGCGAATGTCGAAAGCGCCTGAGAACTATGGGCGCCACTCGTCGTGGAGCAGGCCGTAGTAGTATTCATCCTCGAAGCCATTGCGGGAGACGAAGCGCTGGCGCAGGTTGCCCTCGTACTGGAAGCCCAGCTTGAGCAGCAAACTTTTGGAGCGCGTGTTCGCGTCGTCGATCACCGCCTCGATGCGATGCAGCGCCATCTCCGAAAACCCATAGGTCAGGATGGCGGAGACCGCCTCAGGCATGATGCCCTGGCCCCAGTAGGCGCGGTTCAGCTCATAGCCAATCTCGGCGCGATGGTACCCCTCGCCGAAGTGATGAAGGCTGCAACTGCCGATGACCCGTTCGTGTCCGTCATCACGCAATGTGATGCCCCAGCGGATCACCGTACGCTCTGCGTAGCGCAACTCTTGGAGGCGCATGTAGTCGCGCGTATCCTCGATGGTCTGGTGCGTTTCGCGGCCTATGTAGCGCATCGCCTCGTCATCCGAGGCGGTGGCGAAAATGGCTTCCGCGTCGGTTGGCCGAATCTCTCGCAGCCGCAAGCGCGTGGTGGTGAGCGTTGGGACCGTACTAAACGCCTCGTCTATCGTCATGTCAAGTAGCCTTCTATTCTCGCCTGCGCGCAAAAATGCGGCACTGCGATGCAGCCGCGACCCATTGCGGGAAAATCTGGAGCTTCCTTGGCGCAATCCGCGATGAACTCTTCCAAATCGTCATTCTCGGGCGCCGTCGAATACACCTTCGCACAAGGGTTTCAATCCGGCCCGGGCAGCATATGGTAAGTCAGCGTCAGCGGCGCAATCTCGTGGTCATTGCCACTCGTCGCGGAGCAGGCCATAGTAGTATTGGTCCTCGAAGCCGTGGTGAGAGAGGAAGCGCTGGCGCAGGTTGCCCTCGTAGTGGAAGCCCAGCTTGAGCAGCAGGTTCTTCGAGCGCGTGTTCGCGTCGTCGATCACCGCCTCGATGCGATGCAGCGCCATCTCCGAAAACCCATAGGTCAGGATGGCGGAGAGCGCCTCGGCCATAATCTCTTGCCCCCAGGCGGCGCGATTGAGGATATAGCCTGTCTCGGCGCGGTGGTACCCCTCGTCGAAGTCGTGGAAGCCGCACGAGCCGATGATACGGTCGTCATCATGTCGCGTGATGCCCCAGCGGATCTCCCGGCGCTGGGTGTAGTCGTCCTGCCGAAGAGCGATGTGCGCCTCGACCTCGGCGAGCGATTGAAACGGCTCATTATAGTAGCGCATTGTCTCCTCATCGGAGAGCATCGCGTATAAATCGCTGGCGTCGCGCGGCCCGATCTCCCGCAGCCGCAATCGCCGCGTCGTCAGCTCGGGAAACGTGGTAAATGCGGCATCTATCGTCATGGGGTGTCGCCTTCCCAATTTTTAGGTAGTCGCCTGATATTTCTGTCGGCTCACGAGGACCACGCCCAAAAGGCAATCAGCCTTTCACTCAATCCGGCCCGAGCAGCGTGTGGCGAATCAGCATCAGCGGCGTCAGCGGTCCCAGGCCGCCAGGGACGGGCGTCAGCGCGCCAGCCACCGCGCGCAGGCTCTCGTAGTCCACGTCGCCGACGAGGCTTCCGTCCACCGCGTTCATCCCGGCATCCAGCACCACCGCGCCGGGACGGATCATCTCCGCCGTCAGATAGTTCGCGCGGCCAACGCTGGTGAAGAGGATGTCCGCCGTCCGGGTGATGGCGGCCAGATCGGGCGTGCGCGAGTGGCAGAAGGTGACGGTCGCGTTCTCGCGCAGAAAGAGCAGCCCCGCTGGCTTGCCGCCGACGTTGCTTCTGCCGACCACCACCGCGTTCTGTCCTTGCAACGCCACACCAGCATCCCGCAACAGGGCGAGGGCGGCGTCGGCGGTACTGGGCACGAAGCTGGGGAAGCCGAGCATCAGATGGCCCGCGTTGCGCGGCCCCAGGCCGTCCACATCCTTTTCGGGCGGCAGCACCTCCGTCACCATCCGCTGGCGAATATGCGCGGGCAGCGGCAACAGCAACACCACGCCGTCGGCGTCACCGCGCGCGCCGAGGGCCGCCACCCGCAGCCGCAGTGTCGTCTCATCGATCTCCGCCGGAAACTGTTCGAGTTGACACTCCACCCCCGTTCGCAGACACGACCGACGCACCTGTTCGGCGTAGAGCAGCGCCGTGGGATTCTCGCCGACCGCCACCAACACCAGCAAGGCGCGGCGGTCATGCGCCTGGGCGAAGCGCTCCGACTCACGTCGCAGATCGTCCATGGTGCGCCGGGCCAGCTCGCGGCCATTCAGAAGTGTCGCGTCCATCGCGTCCATCGCAGCCTTCCAGACATTGGATATGATATGGGTGACGCCGTTCCGTACTATACCATCGAAATGGGTATCTCTATGGCCGATCAGGATGAGCCGCTCGCCGGGCTGAGCTGGCGCGTCCCCGCGCGCGTCTTCGTGCGTGGCGGCACGCCGCGGGAGCAGGCAGTTCGCCTTTCACTGCCGGGCGCGAAATATTACACCCTGCGCTACCTGCTGGCGGCGCTGCTGGCCGACGGCGTCTCGCAGGTGCGCAATCCCGCGCGGAGCGACGATACCGTGGCGCTGGTGCGGGCGTTGCGGGCGCTCGGCGCGGATGTCGCTGAGACACAAAGTGATGGCGACTGGGCGCTGCGCATCACCGGCACAGGCGGACGCCTGAGCGCGCCTCCAGATAATACCCTGGCGGTGGGCAACGCGGGCGCCGTCTTGCGGCTGCTCGTGGGCATCGGCGCGCTCCTGCCCGCGATCACCTTCACCACCGACCATCCTGATTCACTCGGTCGTCGGCCCAACGCCGATCTGCTGGCCGCGCTGGCTCAACTTGGGATCACCGCTGAGGCTCGTGGGCCAGATGGACTGCTGCCGATCACGCTGCGTGGTGGGCCACCCGCTGGCGGCGAGGCGACCGTCTCCGGCGCGCGAAGCTCGCAGTATCTCAGCGCGCTGCTCTATCTGGCCCCGCTGCTGCCGCGGGGCTTGCGCATCTCGGTCGCCGATGGCCTGCGCTCGTCGGACATCGTGCGGGCGACCGTGCGCGTGCTGGCGGAGGTGGGCATCCACGTCGAGGCGGCTGACGATCTCCGCGCGTTTGCGGTCGCAGGCGGGCAGGTCTATCGCACGCTCGATGTGACCGTGCCGGGCGATGTGCCTTCAGCGGCGGCGCTGGCGGTTGCGGCGCTCGTGCTTGGCCAGCCTGCCCAGCTCGCCTCGCTGGATGTCGCTCGGCCAGAGTCCGCTGCCCTGCTGGCGGCGCTGGATGCCCTGGGCGCGCCGCTGACGCTGGCGGGCGGTATGCTGTCCATCGGCGCGGGAGTGCCATTACGCGCGGTGCGGCTGGACGGCGATCCGCTGATCGATAGCATACCGGTGCTGGTGGCCGCCGCCTGTTTCGCCGAGGGTGAGAGCCGCTTCGAGAACGTCGCCAATCTGCGGCTGAAGGAAAGCGACCGCATCGGTGATCTCTGCGCCGAGTTGCAGCGCGCGGGCTGTGACGCGCAGCCCTTCGACGACGCGATTGTGGTGCGCGGTCAGCCGGGCGGCGTTGTGGGCGGCGTGACGGTGGACGCCCACGACGACCACCGGCTGGCGCAGGCGCTGGCCCTCGTCGCGCTCCGCTCTCGCGCGGGGCTGACCATCACCGGCGCGGACACCGTCGCCAAGAGCTACCCGTCGTTCTTCGAGGATTTGCGGCTGCTCGGCGCTGACGTGCGCGAGGTGTAACGACTTGTGATGGTGAACAGGAGGAGGCGCTCTCATGACGACACCGCGATTCTCCGCCGGGGCAGCGGTCGCGCCAATCCACGCGGACCAGTTTGAGCGGGCCGGGCTGGCGCTCGCCCATGCATTTCACAACGACCCGCTGGCTGTCTACATGCTCCCCAACGCCGATGAGCGCGTGCGACTGCTCCCGGCGCACTTCGCCGCCTTCCTCCGGCTTGGCTGTGTTTCTGGCGAGGTCTATACGACACGTGGCGACCCGGAGGGTGCGGCGGTCTGGTTTCCGCCCCATGAGCCAGGGAGCGAGGCGGAAGGGACTGGCGGCGAGGAAGACCCGACGCTTGGTCTGCCACGGGATGCCTTTGCCCGCTTCGTGACCGTCACCGGCGCGTTGGAGCCGCTGCATGACGAGGCGGTTCCGGCCAGCCACTACTACCTCGCCCTGCTGGGGGTTGACCGTGACCTGCACGGGCAGGGAGTCGGCAGCCGCCTTCTCCAGCCGATATTGGCGCGTGCCGACGCGGAGGGCGTCTACTGCTATCTTGAAACGTACAACCCGACGAACGTTCCGTTTTATCGAAAACATGGGTTTGAGGTGGTTGTCGAGGACGTCGAGTCGAGCAGCGGCGTGCGCTTCTGGACGTTTCGCCGCCCGCCGCGCCGGTAGCGCCAGTAGAGAGCATGCACATGCAGGGACAGGCCGCAGAGGACACACAGGACATACGAAACGATGAGCCGATGCGCGTCTCAACCATCGAGTCGTTCTTCGATCTTGTCTTCGTCTTCACCATCACCCAGCTGACGCATCTGGTCGAGCAGGCGCATAGCATGCTCGATTTTCTGCTGGTCCTGCTGATATTGATGCTGATCTGGTGGATGTACGACGGCTACACCTGGTTGACCAATACAACCGGCGCGGGACGACGGATGCGGCTGGTACTTATTGCCGCGATGGCAGGCTTTCTCGTGATGGCGATTGCGCTCCCCGGCGTCTTCGGCGCTAATGGGCTGATCTTTGGCCTTGCTTATCTCTACGTCATCATAATCCACTCGGTCGCTTTCCTCGTTCAGGGCGGGCGGAGCGCGGCGCATGCGATGCTTGGTATCGCGCCCCTGAATGTTATAGCGGGGGTGCTGGTGATCGTGGCTGGCCTCGTGCACACCAACTGGAGCTGGCTGTTCTACCTCGCCGCTGTACTGCCCTTTGTTGTGACGACGCTTCTGCGACGTGAGCGGGGAGTCGCGGTCAACTCGGCCCATTTCGTCGAGCGGCATGGCCTGGTCATCATCATCGTGCTCGGTGAATCGGTGGTCGATATCGGCACAGGGGCGGCGGGCCACGCGCTCGATCTGACAACACTCGCCGCCATCCTCCTCGCGCTCATCCTGATCGCCGCCCTCTGGTGGACGTATTTTGACCGCGACGACGAACGCGCCAGAGAGGTCATGGATTCGGCGTCGTCAGATGCCCGGTCACATCTGGCCCTGGTTGGATACTGGTATACCCATCTCGCCATGATCGCGGGCGTTGTGCTGATCGCGACCGGCGTCAAAGAAGTGGTCGCCAATGAAAGAGAATCCCTGCAGAGAGCAGTATGGTTTCTGGCGAGCGGGCTGGCAATCTACCTTGTCGGTGACGTGTGGTTCCGTGGGGTTATGGGCATACGGCCTGTGGTGGTACGCGCGGTGGGGGCAGCCATCGCGCTGCTGTTGGGGATCGTTGGCCCGCTCGGCGGCGGCGCGGCCTCACTTGGCGCAGTGACTGCGCTGGCCATTCTCATCGTGGTGGTCGAGCAACAACTGGGGCGCGAGAACGTGGCAGCAGCATAACGCTTCAGGAGAGAGGGGGCTCTTTGCCCTCCTGGTAATGTTTCTGCCAGCTTTTGTGGCCTCCGCGGGGGAACCTATCACATGCGGATGTTCCCCTCATAGTTACGACGGCGCCCCCTGGCCGCTGACGTCGAGCGCATAGCGAATGAACGCCAGCGTGTGTTCAACGTCCGCTGGAGCCGCTTTCTGCCGCACTTTCAAGGACGGATTCGGCCGCTCCGCCCAGGCTCGCTCGATCAGTCCGAACCACTGGCCATCCAGCGCATTGTGCGCCCAGGCCGCGCCCGCCGGTTTCGAGCCGACTCTGCCCGTTTGAAGTGAATGGAGCATGCGACAGTACATGAGCACGGCGAACGGCCACGCCCAGTTATTCGTTATCTGATAGCGGCCAGCAAAGATGTCGCCTGCCCAGTCGCGCATTGTCTCATGTACCTCCCGGCGCAGATCGGTTGCCGAGATGGGAGCGATCAGTGTGCCTGGCGGTGGGCCTGCCAGGGTAATGCCATATTCGCACACGACCCAGCGGACGACCACGGTGTTGTCGTGGTCCGAGCGTATCAGTCTCTGGCTGCCGTTGTCGAGAAAGAGTATCGGGGTTTTCGTTGGGTCATGGTGTTCGAGTAGCTCTCTCGGAAAATAGGAGCCTTCAAGGTGTTGGGCCCAGGGGGATTCGAGGCGAAAGAGGCTGGCGTGCATCGCATCTAACGCAGTTACAACCGATTCTGGCGTGTCGTGTTCGATAACGATCAGGAAATCGACGTCACTATCGGCGTCCCAATCACCAACCGCAAACGAACCCTGAAGATAGGCAGCGATGAAGTTGTCGCCAAGAATCGCTTGAGCGCCTGTTACAAGCTCCCGTAGCACGGCGTTCAGGTCAGCGTTGGATGTCGGAAAGTCGCTGTTCATGACGTATCCTCCGAACGGCCATGGCCGATTGCATCCATGCCAGTCACAGGGCATCCGCCAGTCCGACAGAGTTTGCCCGCCGTAGCCATGATACTGTACAATCCCGAATCGCGCCGAGATCGGCAGTGGGCTACATCATGCCATCCATGAAGGATATGGTCATGCGAATCCTCTTCACCTTCGAGGGTGGGAGCGGTCACTACAATCCGCTCGTCCCCGTTGCCCGCGCCGCCGAGTCCGCGGGCCATACCGTCGCGTTCGCCTGCGCGCCGGGACAGCTCGCCATGGTCCGCGCGGCGGGATTCCAGGCATTTCCTGCTGGAATCGACGTCGGCAGCACGCCTGAGACTGAGGCGATGGAAGACCACTACCTGGCGACCCCAGATATCGCCGAACGGGAAGCGTACCTGCTGCGCGAGGGGTTCGCGGGATGGTACGCGCGCCACAAAGCGGCGGATATCGTCGCCCTCTGCGAGACGTGGAACCCCGACCTGCTGGTCCGCGACGAGATAGACTTTGGCAGCGCCGTCGCGGCGGAGCGGCTGGGCCTTCCCCACGCCAACGTCCTCGTCATCGCCGCTGGCTCCTTCGTCCGTCGCGAGCTTGTGGCGGAGCCACTAAATGCGTTGCGCCTGGAACAAGGGCTCCCGTCCGATCCTGATGTAGCCATGCTCAGCCGCTATCTCGTCCTCGCGCCGTTCCCGCCGAGCTATCGCGACCCGGCGTTTCCGCTCCCGGCCACCGCCTATGCGCTTCGCCCGCTCCTGCCTGAGCCAACTCGTGAAGACCAACTGCCACCCTGGGCCGCAAACCTGACCGGCGCGCCAATCGTCTATTTCTCGCTCGGCACGGCCTTCGCCAGCAGCCTGCGCGATGTCTTCGCGCGGGTCATCGCCGGGCTGCGCGACCCGCCAATCAACCTGATCGTCACGGTGGGGCGGCGCATTGACCCGGCTGACTTCGGCGCGATGCCCGCCCACGTCCATATCGAGCGCTACATCCCACAAGCGCTCATCCTGCCGCGCTGCGACCTCGTCATCACGCATGGTGGTTCGGGGAGCGTGATGGGCGCGCTGGCGCATGGTGTGCCACTCGCCCTGATTCCGCTGAACGCCGACCAGCCCCTCAACGCCGAACGATGCGCGGCGCTCGGCGTCGGGCGTACCATCGGGGAAGAGGACATTACGCCAGCGATGGCGCGCGCGGCGGTGGAGGAGATGCTGGCCAACCCGGAATATCGGCGCAACGCCGAGCGAGTGCGCGATGAGATTGCCACGCTGCCCGGGCCAGAGCGCGCCCTGGAGCTACTCGAACGGCTCGCGGCTGAGCGGCGGCCACTCTTGAATTCCTGAATGCTAGCCATCCAGAGGAAGGAAAACATATACCCCTTCGTTCTGGCTGGCGCCAACTACGAAGGGGTATATGCACGACCACGCTGTGCGATTCCGCCGACCCACAACATCTTCACCGACCCCGCACATGCCGCGCGGGATCGCACAACCACCCAGCTACCACAGCCCGTCTTCTCGTGACCGCAGAAATAGTATATCCTGAGTGGGTATTCACGAGCATGAAAGACGCCACAAATTCCATGACAAATCTTTCATGATTACCGGGAAATGCCCTGTGCTACAGACCAGTTTCATGACAATTCTTTCATACTGGCCCGAACATAGGAAAAATAGGCCTGCTGGCTTCCGGCCAACGCGCCGCAATCTTGGGTGCCTGCCAGCCGTATCGCCGTATTTTCGGCGCTCAGGGAGGATGCCATGCATATCGAGCGCCTGCGCTTGACCGACTTTCGCAACTATCGTGAGCTGGATATTGCCTTGCCTCGCGGGTTGGTTGTCTTTCGCGGGCGCAATGCTCAGGGGAAGTCGAATCTGCTCGAGGCGATCAGCCTCATCGCCACCAGCCGCTCCTTCCGCACCAATAGCGAGCGCGAGGCGGTGCGCTGGGGCGCGGCGGGCCATTTCGCGCGCGTCGAGGCCGAGGTCGTCCGCCGTAAGGATACCCTCGATGTCGAGGTGATCGTCGCCGATACCGGGGTCGAAGCGCCCGCCAGCTCCGTTGCCCAGGCAACCAGCGGCACCATTGCCAGTCCGCCGCTGCCCGCCGTCCCCTTCCGCAAGCGCATCCGCGTCAACGGCATGCCGCGCCGCGCGATGGACCTGCTCGGCAAAGTCACCGTCGTCGTCTTCGCGCCAACCCATCTGGAGCTGGTGACTGGCTCACCCTCCGAGCGGCGGCGCTTCCTCGATCTGACGCTCTGCCAGGTGCACGCGGGCTACTGCCGCGCGCTCGGGCAGTACCAGAAGGTGGTGACACAACGGGCCGCGCTGCTGCGGCGTATCAAAGAGGGCGAGGAAAGCCCGCACGCGCTGCCGTTCTGGGATGAGCAGCTGGCGACGCTCGCCGTGCCGTTGATGCGCACGCGCGCCCGCTTCATCGCGCATGCCGAGGGGACCGCCGGACAGCTCTACGAGGTGCTGGCCCGCGATGAGGGACTGCCGGAGATGCCGCTTCGTCTGGCGTACGAACCGTCGTATAAGGGGCCGGTGGATGTTGGCGACGACGAGCTGGCGGCGGCGTTTCGCGCGCGGCTGGTGGAACTGCGGCGGCGCGAGATTGCCCAGGGCGCGAACGTGCTGGGGCCACACCGCGACGATCTCGCCTTCTATGCCGGAGACATCAACCTGACGACCTATGGCTCCCGCGGCCAGCAGCGCACCGTCGCGCTGGCGCTCAAGCTGGCCGAGCTGGCGTATATCGAGGCGGAGACCGGCGACCAGCCGCTGCTGCTGCTCGACGACGTGCTGAGCGAGCTGGATGCCCGCCGCCGCGCCGATTTCCTCGACGCGGTGAGCGATCTCGATCAGGTGCTGCTCACCATCACCGACGCCACCAGCCTGCCCGAAACGGTGCAGTCACGCGCCTACGTCTACAGTGTGGAGGGCGGGCTGGTCATATTGGAGGCGTCGCCAGCGTCAACCGACCTCACAGGAACATCTGGGCATGAGAGCGCGTCACGGTGATACGAATGAATAGCGAGCGACGATGCGCGGACGGCTGGCACTGAAGGATAGGTGAAGGACAGGGGTGGGCAATGGGTCGTGTGGAGGCGGAGTCCCGCCTGAAGGCAGCCGCGCGCGGAGATCGTATTCGGCGTATCAACTGGTCGCTGCTGCTCCGGCGGGTGACGTTCGTCCTCTGTCTGCTGGATGTGCTGGCGGCGGAGTCGCAGTTGAGCGCGCTGGTGAAAACGGGCGGCGGAGCGAATCGCGTGGTTGCCTCACCGATGCTCGTCGCCCTGCTGCTCATTGCCAGCCTCGGCGCGGCGGCGCTGCTGCGCTGGCAGGATGTCTTTGACGGTGTGGCTGAGGCCTGGTGGTCGCTGAGACGAACGCCTGAGGCGGTTCAGTATCTCCGCCGCCTGCCCCGGACGGCCCGCGCGTGGCTGCTGTCGCGGCGCGCGGCTCTTCAGGCGCTGCTCGACCGCTGGCGGATCGCGCTCCACGCCACGACCTGGCGGCACTGGGCGGCCCTCTCGCTCGCCTGGATTGCCCTGGTGCTGGCGTTGATTGCCTCCGCGCTGGCGGGCGCCACCGTTCCCGTGCTCGCCGCCCAGTGGTTCTGGATCGCGGGCACGCTGTTGCTGCTTGTCGCCGCGTGCGTCTGGCCGTCGGCGTCTCCGTCGCCGCTCCATCGGCTGCGCTGGCGGCTGACCTTCGGCGTCACCTCGCCACAGTGGTCGCGCTGGCGCGCGCTCTGGAACACCTGGGGCGATTGGCTGCTGCTGGGCGCGCTGCTGGTGGCTGGCGCGGCGCTCCGGCTGCCAAATCTGGCCAGCATGCCGTATGTCGTCCATGGCGACGAGGCGTCGTGCGCGCTGGAAGCGCTCCGCTGGCTGCACGGCGAGGTGCATACACTGCTCTCGACCGGCTGGTACGGGCTTCCGGCCCTCGGCTACGGCATCCCCGCGCTGGTCATGCATTTCGCGGGAGATGACCTCTTTGGCCTGCGCCTCTCCTCAGTGATCGTGGGGCTGCTCTCGCTGATCGTGATGTATCTGCTCGCGCGCGAGTTCTCGGGCCGCCGCGTCGCCTTCGTCGCGACCGCGCTGCTGGCCGTCTCGCACCTGCATATCCAGTTCAGCCGCTCAGGCATCCACTATATTCACGCGCTCCTCGCCGTCGAGCTGACGCTCTGGCTGCTGGTGCGCGCATTGCGCGACCGGAGCGCTGTCACCGCCGTGCTGGCCGCCATTGCCATGAGCGTCTCCGCCCAGGTCTATTTCAGCGCCCGGCTTGTCTTTGTCATCGTCCCGCTCTTCATCGTCGGCCTCTTGCTGCTCAACCGCCGCCTGCTCTCCGGGCGCGGCCCAACGCTCGGCTGGCTCATCGCCGGATTGCTGGTCGCGCTGGGACCGCTGGCATCCTTCTTCCGCACGGCCGGTGACACGCTCAACAGTCGCACCGATGAGGTACTGATTCTCAACCAGACGCCCTGGATGCGCGACCATCTGATCCAGCAGTTCGGTACCGCCGATATTCCCCAGGTGCTGCTGCGCCAGCTTGCCGTCGTCCCGCTGCTGCCCACGGCGGTCGCCGACCAGAGCACGCAATATGGCCCGCTCTACAGCCTGCTCGATGTTGGCGTCGCCACGCTGGTCACCATCGGCTTCTTCTACGCCCTGCTACGCCTGCGCAAGCCGGTCTATCTGCTGCTCGCCATCTGGATTGTGGGAACGGTGGTGTTTGGTGGCATACTGACGATAGATATGCCCGACTGGCAGCGGCTGCTGGTGATGCTTCCGGCGCTCTGCCTGCTGGCGGCGCTGCTGCTGGAAGATATCCTGGAGCGGGTCGAGCAGGGCATCGTCTCACTCACCGATCACCTGCCATCGCTTCGGCTGCCCAGCCTCGCGCCGAGGCTGGCCGCGACATTGCTGGCGCTCGTGCTGGTGGGCCTGAGCGCCAACTGGAACCTCCAGCGCTATTTCATCGACTACCCCCACCAGACGAATCACGACCCCTGGTGGACGACCTACACCGACATCGGGCGCTACCTGGGCACGCTGCCAGCGGGCACGCATTTCATCCTGTTCAGCGATGATAGTCTGGTAGCGGATTATGCGACGCTGCGCTATCTGGGGCCGGGAACGACGGGCAGCCGTGTCGTCACGACGGACGAGCTGGCGCAGGCGCTGGCGAACAGCACCGGCCCGACGGTGACCATTGTGACGCTGAGCCGCGTGAATGATCTCGAACAGACGCTACTAGCGGGCGGAACGCTGCCGCCAGGCTCATTCACGCCGTACGTCACCGCCAACCATACGACGACGTTCTATCTCTTCACGACGCAGCAAGCGCCGCCAGGCGGCACAGGGGGATAAACCCTGACGCATGTGGCACACTGTTGGGGGAATGGCTTTCTCGGCCATGGTGCTATTTAGCGCATTGTCCAGGGATCTATGCGGTGCGTCTGATTAGCCTGCGCAGGCGGGCTTTGCGGCCAAAGACCCTTAGCCGTGGCTTCAGCCGCCCGCGTCTCGCCATTTCCGGTTCTGGCCAGAGAGGAAGAAGATGTCGAAAGGAGCGCATCTTCTACCCTCTCATCACCTCACATAAAAGCCGGTATGATATGGCTGAGCGAGAGCGATAGAGATATGGAGATGTGAGCAACAATGGATGAGCGAGAACACGCGGCCCGGCGGGCGCACCAGAAGCGCGAGCCGGACGCGAGGGAGGCGATTCCGGTAATGGGTGCGACATCCGCAGAACAGATAGTTCAGGAGAGGGCGGCGCAGCAAATGCCCGCCAATCCACCTGATCCGCGTAATCCACGTACAGCCGAGCAACTGAAACAGCGCACCTCCAGCGGTGGCTATGTCGTGAGCGATGCCGATCTGGTGCGCGCGATTCGGGCCTGGAAGGCGCGGGGCGAGAGCGCGTGCGTGCGCGGGCTATGCGAGGTGCTGGTCACCCGCTGCATGCCTGAGTTTCAGCGCCGCAGCTATGGCCTGCGCCACCGGCCCGACCTGATGGAAGAGGCAATCGCTGGCATGATCGAGCAGTTGCTGCGTGAGGCGCAGAATCCGCGCGAAGAGTTCATGCTGGCCAACTTTATTCATTATCTGCGCTGCCTCTGCGCCGATAATTTTCAACGGGTGCTGCGTAACGAGGGGCTGAGCTACCGGCGCGATGCCCAGGGCAACCCGGTTGGGCGCGGGATGCACGTCCCCCAGGCGCTGGTAGACCGGCTGGATGTGCCGCTTGGCGAGGGCGATGGCACGGAGACTGCCGGGCGCGAACTGGCCGATCCGGGCGATCAGCTGGCGACGCGGATGGCCTCGCTGGAGGCGCAGCGCATCCTGCGCTACCTGACCGACCCGCTCGACCAGCGGATCATGATTTTGCGTGTCTTCGAGGAGATGCGCTGGGACGATATCGCCGCGCTCTGCGGCAAAACGGAACGGACGATGCGTCTGCGCTTCGAGAAGGCGAAGGCGCTGCTACGCGAGCGGATTGCGGCTGAAAACGCGGAAGAGCAATGAGCGGGTCGCCCCTGACGACTGATGAGGCAGGGCAAGGAGAGAAAACATATGACGAAGCAAACAGCTGCACAGCGCGATCCGCTGATGCAGGTCAAGATGGAGCTGGCCGCCGCCAGCGAAGATGGCAATAAGGGCGTGCTGGCCGCTGCCCTGGCGCAGCATCCAGCGCACGCCGAGGAGTTGACAGCATTTTATACCGCGCTGCTGGCGACTGGGGGCTACGACGACGCGCCCATCACCCCGGCGATGGACGCCATTGCCGAACGCGCCTCTGCCCGCGCATTTGCCGCCGTCTTCGGGAGCGTGGGTGTCGCCGCCGCTGAGCAGGCTGCGCCCGTTGCCACCGCCGCGCTTGCCCAGGCGCATACCCTCAAGGCGCTCCGCCAGGCGCAGCGCAAGAGTCTGCGTGAGGTCGCGCGCGGGCTGGGGCTGGGTGTGGACGTATTGAGCGCGCTGGAGGCCGGGCGCATACGTGCGAGCACGGTGCCGGAGCGGCTGCTCCAGCGGTTGAGCGCACTGCTCGATACCGCCGCCGGGCAGCTTCAGACGATGCTGGCTGGCCCGACGCAGGCACCCGCGTTCTTGCGCAGCAGACAGGGCGAGCGCAAAGACAGCGCCGCGCCCGAGGCGATGTCCTTCGCGGATGCCGTGCGCCTGAGCGCCGAGATGTCCAACGAGGAGAAGTCCACCTGGCTGGCCGCCGAGTAGGTGGCCAGCATAGGGTACAATAAGCTGATGACCTCGAATGAGATAGAATATATCAGGGTGTTACTTTCATATTCATTGGAGAAACTCATCCATGCAACATCCATTGGGCATTCCGGGGGTCTACTCGGATCCCGAGATTCATGGTGGCCAGCCAGTCATCGAGTCTGGTATTCCCATCTATCTCATCCTCGATATGCTTGCACAGGGCTTCCCTCGCGAAGAGATGCGTGAAGATTACGGCATTACCGATGAGCATATTCGCATTGCGCTTCAATTCGCTGCGGAGTATGTGAAGCGCGAGGGGCATGATGCTGCCTGATTGGCGATTCTTGCTTGATAGAGGCGTGAACTATCGCACCAAGCGACGTTTACTCGATGCTGGATTCCCTGCCGTCTTCCAGCTTGAAGATGTTGGGCTGACTGGGCTTGCAACGGATCCGGAAATCTTTGCTGAGGCACAGCAACGACGTCTTATCCTTATCACAAAAGATACTGACTTTCTGCGAGAAGTCCCCTATGCTCTGGGCCACGATGGGGTTCTCTATGTTGTGCAGTCACGGACTGAACTACAGGATACCGTTGCAGCGATATTAAGTCTCGCCTCTCAATACCTGTCACTTGCCAATATGCGATTTATCATCCGAGTAGGTGGCCAGCCAGATACCTCTCCATAGACACGTCGCAAGCTCATCTACTGAAAATGCTGTGCCTGACATGGAACGTGTATGGAAACTATCATACGAGTTTGATGACAATCTGGCATGAACAGTTGACGGAATGTGGATAACTCAGTACAGTGTGTTGGACAATAGATCGCGTTGCCGAGCGGCGCATGGTGTGATAAAGCAAGAGGCAACAGATTTTCCCCATATTTCAGGGAGTAGCACGGGAGAGGAGTCGCGGGATGCAAGCGATGCCCTACCGCCACTCCTCGCCAGAGTTGCGAGCGGTCCGTGGGCCAGGCGCACCTGGTGAGGGAGTGGACGAGCTAGCTGGCCGGAGTGAGATGCTGTTACACCGTATCGTGGAGATCGAGCAGGGGCTGGCCGTTCAGGAATGGTGGCTGCTGGGGCGCGCGCTCCCCGAGGCGAGACTGCTGACTGAGATAATCAGTCTGCTGGCAGTGGCGCGTGGGGAGCTTTTCCAGTTTCTCGCCGACTTCTTTGGCCGCGCGCCGCTGGGATTCGACCCGGCGGAAAATCCCTCTGGCAGCGAAGAGCCGCGCCTGGACGATCCGGTGTGGGTGAACGAGCGCCATCAGCAAACGCTCTATCTCTTGCGCAATGTGGCAACCTCTCTGCCGCCGATGATTCAGTATGCCCGCATGCTGCGCGCCAACGCTGAGCGCCTCAATCTCGCTGTTACCGCGCTCGACGGCTTGAGCATCGTCGCGGGACGACTCGAAGAAGCCTACGAGCTGCTCCAGCAGCCTCCATCGTAGAGCGCTGGGCGCCTATAAATGCCCGGTTGTCTTGCCTGGCCTCGAATTATGAGGATGGTTTGAGCCTGCGCAGGCAGGCTTCGCGGATGCACATGCGTGCATCCCTTAGGCGTGGCTTTAGCCGCCAGCCATCCGTACCAGCCTCGGCACTCACCCAACTCGTTCGGCAAGCGGGGTCGCGCTCGTGTCGGCAGCGCCACCCGCGCCTGCCCGCGACGGCCGTTGCTGCGCCAGCTTCACCGCCGTCAGCGCCGCGATGAAGATCATCGTGAACAGGCCCATGATCGCCGCCGTCTCATAGATGTTGATGGTCTGCCAGACCGCGCCCGTCGCATCCGTCACCGCCCGGTTGTGCGCGCTCAGATAGTTCAGGATGAATTGTGAGCCAGTAATGGCATAGGTCGTGATCGCCTGCGCGTAATACCATTTCGGCAGCGACGTGGAATCCACGCGACCCGGCTGCCGGAAATAGACATATAGCGCAAAGAGCTGGAAGAAGATGAAGACCGTGAAGAACCACCCCAGGTAGTTCGAGAGCGGCACCCCGAAATAGCCGCCGCCCTGCTCCCAGATCCAGAACTTGAGGATGGTAGAGAGTGTTGGATCAAGGCAGACATCCCAGGCGACCATCGCGAAGGCGGCGATAAATGGCGTGGCGAATAGCGTGAACTTACCCGTGCTCCGGTGGATGTCGCCCACAAGTACATTGCCGATCACCCACGCGAGATAGCCGGTGCTGATGTAGGCCGGGCCGATGAGCAGCGGCACCAGGAAAAGCTTTGGCCCCAGGCCGTCGGTATAGTGGTAGTGGCCGAATGGAAAGCCGGTCAGGATGCTGAGATTTTCCAGCGCGTTACTAACGACCAGACAGATGATGACGAAGACCAGGATGCCACCCCAGCCGTAGCGCATGGAACCGTGAATGAGCGCGAACGCCACCGGAATCAGCACCAGGACGGACGTGGGAATCGAGTGGGGAATAAGCCAGCTATTGATCAGCGTCAGCACGCCAAAGAGCGCGACCAGTCCCCAGAGAACCCAGCGTGAGACGCGCATGGTGTTTCGGCTCCTTGTTGTGCCGCGCCGATTTTGAGAGGGCCGATCATCAGCAACGCACTGGAGCACGAATGCTCCAGCGAATTTCCGGGTCATTCATATATAGCGTACACGCTGCGGCCCACGCTGGATGGGTATACGACGCTTTGTTACTCGTCGGTCTCGCCGACGTCTTCTGCCTCTTGCTGCGCATGCTGGCCATGCGGCCCCTCGTCGACCCAGAACGCGGTATCAAGGCTCTCATCCGAGAGAATCGCGTTGCTGAGGTCTGTGCCGGTGAGGTCGGTATCCTCCAGGCTCGCGCCGGTCAGATCAGCCCCATCGAGATGCGCGTGCTTGAGCTCCGCGCCGTCGAGGAAGGCGTCTTGCAGCGTGGCCTCGGTGAGGTCGGCGTTGGTCAGGTTCGCCTCTTCCAGATCGGCGCCGCTCAAATCCGCCGCGCGCAGGTTGGCCCCTTTGAGGCTGGCATAGGCCAGCACCGCGTCGCTCAGGTCCGCCTCGCTCAAATCGGCCTCGTTCATATCCGCGCCCGCGAAGACGGCGTTTTCGAGGTTCGCGCCCGCCAGGTTGACCCCGTGCAGATGCGCCCCGCGCAGATCGATATCGGCCAGATCAGCCTCAGCCAGATCGGCCCCGGCCAGGTTCCAGTGGTAGAAGTCTCGTTCTCCGCGCGCATAGGCTTCCAGCAACTTCTGGGATGTGGAGGTGGTCTCCATTGTCTGCCCGTCCCTTCATGTCGCGCGCCTTGCGCCCGCCGCAAGCCTTACATCCGCGCAGATGGAGTATAACGCTCCACGCAATCATGCGCCAGTGGACGGTCGCGGGCCTGGCAAATCGCGCCAATCACCGGTCCATTCCGCGGGCGAGATTGCGTGTGAGACAGTATGCCAGACGTGCTAAAATGGGAGGAGCAAGCGGCATTGTCGGCGGACCGCGACACGGGCATGGCACGAGCTTTGAGAGAAGGGGCGACACATGGCCGAGGCAACACAGCAACTGCGGATATTCGTCAGCCACAGCCACGAGGATGACGCCTTCTGCCGCGCCATCGTGACGGCGCTGCGTGATGCGGGCGCAGACGTCTGGTACGACGAGCACAATATGGGATCGGGCCTGTTGATGTCGGTTATCCAGAGTGAGCTGGGCACGCGCCCGGTCTTTGTGGTGATTCTCTCGAAGGCGGCCTTCGCGTCGGAGTGGGTGAAGCGCGAGGCGACCTGGGCCTACCAGATGGCTGAGTTCGACCCGACGCGCACGATTCTGCCGGTGACGGCGACGCATATCGCCCGCGAGGACTTCACCCCGGCCTCTGGCTGGTTCTTCCTTTATGGCTACAAGCGCATC
>DATBIB010000111.1:0-5293 GCA_036557205.1 Ktedonobacterales bacterium
GCTTCCGCGAAATCACCGCTGCTCCTGTTGCGCTTATCGCCGTGCGCTACCTCATGGACAGCGGGCGCTCCACAACGCCTGTGTTTGCTATCACCTCGTCTCAGCGGATACACTGTGCCGTACGCATGCAGCGACAAAACGCTGGAAATCCAGGAATACCGCTTGTGGTGAGATTCCTGGAATAGACCCTCTCCCCCATCCCCTCCCCGTAGCGGAGAGGGGAGCCAGAAACGCCAGAGGCCAGCATGCCAGAAACGCGCTCTGGCTCTGGTTCCCCTCTCCCTTTAGGGGGAGGGGTTAGGGGAGGGGGCGGTAGCCGAAGCGCCAACATCCCAGGCGAAGCTAGTATAATGCTGTGTGGCTGGTACGGCGATTGATGTATGATGGGGCAGGGGTATATGTTGCCCCGCCGTGTATCTGTCCGAGAAGGAGGCGCGTGGCGTAATGGCCGCGCGGAGCAGCATGGATACGATGGATGATCTCCGCTTCGACCGTCACTTCCGCACTCCCAGTTCCGAGGGCTACTATCTCGTGCGCGGGCAGACCCGTATCGGGATGGTTGACCTGCATTTCACCTCGACCACGGTGCACGGCACGCTGATTATCGAGCAGGAGATGGAGCGCGACGCGCTGGCTCAACTGATCGAGCGCATCGACGAGGATCTTGTGCTCTCCGCCGATACCCCGCGTGATGATTTCCTCGTCAGCGTCTACAGCGGCAAGGAGGTGGGCTTCTTCAACGACACCTTCCGTGCCGATCAGGAAGACCTGGTCGCCGACCTCGACGAAGATGAGGCCTCTGACGACGATGAAGACGACGAGTTCGACGACGCTGACGACCTGGAAGAGTAGGAGCGCCCACCTGTCTCAATTGGCGCTCCTCGCGTAGCTAGACTTTCGCCACATCAGCTATTGGGCGTGCATGGCTTGTGTATGTTGGCCTCATTCTGGTCGTTCGTCGTGGCATAGAGTGTTTTACCGTTGCAATCCTGGACGAAGTAGAAGTACTTCGAGATGCTGGGATTCGTCGCCGCCTCGATCTCCGCCCAGAGTGGCGCGGCAATCGGACCGGGCATCAGACTCCCGTTGGTGGTGACGTTGGTGTTATAGGGGTCAGTAGTAGCGACCTGTGAGCCAGCTTTTGTAAGCGGCTTCCACCACTTACCGTCTGTCGGCGGAGTCGCGCTCTCGAGAGCATATTGAGCTGTCGGGTCCGCGCCCATGCTGCTGATAAGGCCCAGATTCGGCGTTTTGCCAAGCAGCGCCATGTAGCGGGTGTAGTAGACGTTGGTCACGCCTGGCGCATCGTTGGGATCCTTGATCTCGCGCACTGTCAGCGATGCCATGGTCAGCGCGGTATGTAGCGCCACCACAGGATCTTTGGTGGCATACGCTTTCTCAGCCGCGGCAAAGATATTGCTGTTGCCTACCGGCGCGGCGTGAGCCAGACACTGGTCCTTGTCGGCAAAGTATGCTTTCGGGTCGTTATCCGGCCCCGGGCAGAGCTTCTCGCCCAGATTATCGAGCATCGTATCGATCACCGACGTCTCGTCATCATCCTTGGTGAAGTAGTAGGTGTCGGGGAAGAGATAGCCCTCCAGCGCGTACTTGACCTTGGTGCCTTTTGCCATCGGCTGGATGAACCAGTATTTCGTCCAGAGCGGCGTCTGGGCACTATCCATCAGGATGCCTGTCTTTGCAATCTGCGCGAAATTGTCTGCATTGAACTTGGGTAGCTTGGTAAAATAGTCCGGATACTGGGTGACGCGCGAGCCGGGCGGGACCAGGATAACGATATGCTCATCCACCGGCGCGCCTTCGAGCGTGGTGATGATCTGGTCCATGTTCATGTTGGGGCTGAGGCTGTATGTGCCGTGCTTGAGGTTGCTGTCGAGATGCTTATAGCGCGCCAACAGGCGGAAGATGAGCGCATTGCGGATGAGTCCGGCTTTTTCGAGCTTGTCGGCGATCTCGGTCGAGGTGTCGCCGTCGTTGACGACGAAGTTGATCGTGTCATTCGAGCCAGAGACGACCGGGCGTGTCACATCCAGCGCCACCGTCGTCCCGACCAGGCCAACCCCAAATGCCAGTAGCGCGAACAGGATAGTCACCACCATTGCGGCGCGTTTCATCGGCGCTCATCCTCCTCAGTCTCACGTCCTGTTATTGGGCGCTCCACCGGGTCTTCTCCCTGCTGTGCTGGCGCGCCCCGTCGCTGCTGTTCCAGATATTCTTCCAGAATTACCGCCGCGGCCATCGCATCGATACGCTCGCGCATGCGCTCCCGGCGCACACCCATCGCCCGCAGCCGCTCCTCCGCGCGCACGGTCGAAAGTGTCTCGTCCGCGTAGACCAGCGGCACGCTGAGCGCATCGAGCAATTTGCGCAGTCGCTCGGCAAATCGCTGCACGGTCTGTGCCTGGCTATGCAACTGGCCGTCGAAGCTGATCGGCAGACCAACCACGACCAGCGTGGCCTCCTCCGCCCGCACCAGCCGCACGATCTCATCCAGCGCGGCCTGCGTTGAGCGGCGGACGATTACCATGCGCGGCGAGGCGAGCATGCCCAGCTCGTCACTCACCGCGACGCCGATACGCTTCGCGCCAACATCCAGCGCCAGAATCACGCCAGCCATATGCTGCCCCATCCCGCAAATTGCACCTGGCTCTGCTCCATCATATGGAGGAGCCGACTGTACCAGGGCATTGTACGGTTGGGGCGCGCGTGCCTGCAAGCGCCCATCCGCGCCTTTCGTGCACGGCTATCGTGCCACGGCGGCGGGCGACCCGCCTACGAGCGTACCCGGAAGTCCTAGTCAGGAACAAGCTGTAGTGTTCGCTCAGTCCGAGTATGGTAGACTCCTGAAGCGTACTTATTCGGCGCTGGCGATGGGATGCTCACCGGATGACCGCTATGGCCGACGGCGGCGCGGATAGTTCAAGGAGGGCGGTTCGACGCCGGACCATTGAGAGGAGCACAACGTGAACGCATTCTGGTACGTTATCAGCGGGATAGGCATTCTGGCTGCTATCATCAATTTCTCCCTTGCGTTTGCCCGGCGTAATCAGCCAATGGTGGCGCTGGCGCGCTCTATCGCTGGTGTGGTGGCGCTGGCATTGCCGGTGGTGATCCTCATCGGCAAGCTGGTGCTGCATGCCCACCCGCCGTTCCCACTGGACTGGACGACTGTTTTCATCGCGACGGGCGCGTTCGTCTTTGCCGTGCTGCTCCTGCCATCCTACGTGGATAAGAGCGAGAAAAAGGAAACGCTTCAGGAGCGCGCCGCCCATGTCGTGCGCAAGACCAACGCCACCATCCGGTTGGAGAAGCCCGGTATTGGCGATGAGTGGGTCAACTAGAAGCTACGGCTACCAGCAAGGCTAACAGGACCGCCGCGACCAGAGGGAACCAGGGGACGTCATCCAGCGATGGGTGCGCGTCCCTTTTGCGTGCGCGCGCATTCTGGCGTATGGTATCGTATGCTATCACTCGTTGAGCAAGCGCAACGATCCACGCGCTAGCGGAACATCCTGAGTTGGCAGTTGGGCCAGAGGTGTCGAACGTCATGTCCTCCGTCAATGGCAATGCCATACGCGCCGTCTTGCAGCTTACGGGAGTCATTGGGGCGGATAGCTCGCCCACCATTCGCCGCGAGCCGAGCTATGGGGATGAGGAACGCTTCCACATCTCGACAGCCACGTCGCAGTTGATACTGGTGCGCTACCCACCAGCCGCGCGCGAGCGGGCGCATCGTGAGGCGGCCGGGCTGCGGCTGGCGGGGGAGATGGGGCTAGGGCCAGCGCTGCTACTGGCGGACGAAAGTGGTAAGGCATTGGGCGGGCCGGTGGTCGTCTATACGGCGCCGCATGGGCGCTCGCCGGGCAGCGGGCCGCTGAGCGCCGACGACGTGAAGTGGTGGCTGTTTCTCCTGCTGACCCTGCACCACCTGGCGCCTGATCGGGTGGATGTTGTCTCCAGTATGAGTCCAGACGCCGCGACCTGGTGGCAGCGCATGCAGGCGCCGTGGCTGGCCTGCCAGAGCGCCTATGCGGCGCCGGTCTATCGACCGTTGCTCGATTCACTCAAACGGATGTCCGCAGTGGTGAGCATCCATATTGACGTGCAGCGCGAGCAGTGGCGCGGGGTGGTGCGGCGGCCCTGCCATGGCAACCCGGCGCCGTCCAGTCTGATCCACGATGGCACGCGCATGATGCTGGTGGAGTGGGATGGCTTTGGCCTGGGCGACCCGGCGCTTGAGGTTGGGCGCGCGGCGGTGCTGGCGACGCTGGCTGGTTCGCTGACCAAAGAGCAGTACGCCAGTTTCATGCCCAACTACCTCGCGGGCATGCGCGATCTGGGCGATACGACGCTGGAGGCGCGACTGCGGCTGGCGACCGATGTGATGCCGATGGGCTTCTGCCTGACGGTGCTGAATCTGCTGGCAAAGCAGCCGGTGTCTCCAGATGAGCGATCCCACCAGCTCGACGCCGTCACCCGCGCGTTGCTCTGGTTACAGCGGACGCTCGGCCTGAAAGAAGATGATCCGGCGACGCTGCTCGCGCCTCTGCGCAATCCACCACAACGCAGATAGCAGGCCACATAGCGAAAAAGCGAAAGAGCGAATTGTCAGGACTCGTCGCCTGCCAGGCGCTTGTGCGGTACAATAGAACGGTTGTACGGATGATCTTATGTGTGGCCATTGCCATTTGAGGATAGATGCCCTATGACCTCCCCCACGCCAGACGCCGATGGGCAGATTGATTTGCTCTCCGGGCTGAACCAGCCCCAGCGCGACGCCGTCACCACAACTGAAGGGCCGCTGCTGGTCTTTGCCGGCCCTGGGAGTGGCAAAACCCGCGTCATCACCCACCGGATCGCCTGGCTCGTCAGCGAGAAGGGCGTCTTGCCGTGGAATATCCTCGCCGTGACGTTCACCAACAAGGCCGCCGCCGAGATGAAGGAGCGGCTGGAGAAGCTGATCGGCTCGTCGGCGCGCGACGTGGCGGTGGGGACGTTCCATGCCATCTGCGCCCGGGTCTTGCGGCGTGAGGTCGAGCGGAGCGCTATCGGCCTGAACCGCTATTTTGTCATCTACGACGACGACGATCAGATTGCGCTGGTCAAGCGCATCCTGCTCGATATGCAGTTTGACCCGAAGCAGTTCAATCCGCGAATGGTACACAGCATCATCTCGCGCGCCAAGAACGAATTGCTCTCGCCCGCCGAGTTCGCCAAGAGCGTCAATCGCTATCCTGAGGAGATCGCTGCCCGTGTCTTCGCCCGCTATGACGAC
>DATBIB010000112.1:0-6924 GCA_036557205.1 Ktedonobacterales bacterium
AAAGGCGGTGTACTTGGCGCGCCCCGCCGCCGCCAAGACCTTGGTGATCGCCGCGGTCAGCGTCGTCTTGCCGTGGTCGATGTGCCCAATCGTCCCCACATTCACATGCGGCTTGCTCCGCACAAACTTCTGCTTCGCCATGAAGCTGAAAACCCTCCTGTGTGCTCGCGCTCTCCGGCACACGAACCGGGTACTGCGCCTCTTACATCATCTTCTGAGATTGATGGCAGACGCGCGACCCAGTACACAATAAAACGTTCCGCCGCATCTCAGCCAGCTTGCGCCAGCGAATCAGCGGGGAACCGTTGGAGCCCGCGATGGGATTCGAACCCATGACCCCAACCTTACCAAGATTGTGCGCTACCTCTGCGCCACGCGGGCATATAAATGTGTGGTGGCGCCTTATTGAACGTCGTAGAACGTTCGTCAGGCGGTGGCCAGAGTAGGATTCGAACCTACGAAGGCGTAAGCCAACTGATTTACAGTCAGTCCCGTTTGTCCACTTCGGTATCTGGCCATGCAGAGTTGTGAATGCGCATGTGGCATGCCGCCGCAACGGATTGCGCCAACAATGCCACGGGGTATTATCGCTGTTGTGCGCGTTGTTTGTCAAGACGCCCGCATGCATGCTTCCTATTTCGTCCGAGATGGCCCGAAGAGCAAATCGCTACTCGGCGCTATTCATGACAGCAGATGTCATGAATGAGGGCTACACTGCATCAGTGAGATGCTTGAACGCCCACAACATACGCGAGCATGAGCGAAAGGACGGGCCAGGATGAGCGCTACGAACGAGGCTGGCAGCAGCTATGACGCGGCCGTTTGCGTGGAGTGGAAGGCCGAGAATGCGAATCCACCCTCTGGGCGCGCGGGCGAGCGGCTAGAGGCGACTGACCGGGTGGAAAACTGGCGCGAGACGCCGGGATGGAGCTGGCGCTGGTGTCGCGATAGCCGCGGACGGGAGGGCTGGGTAGCCGAGGCGCTGCTCATCGTGAATGGCACAAAGGCGACGCTCCGCGAAGACTACGATGCGCGCGAGTTGACGGTCGTGGTCGGCGCGCGGCTTATCGTCGAGCGAGAGCTGGCAGGATGGGCGCTCTGCCACACATCGGAAGGGGCCAGGGGCTGGGTTCCACTGGAATGCCTGACGCGCCTTCCCGACTGACCTGGCGTGCATTGGCGCGAATGTTGCATAGAGCCTTACCAGGACGCTTTGTCTGGTGAATCCGTAAGGATTGCGGAAACCAGTATGGGACAAGGATGATGGTATGGCCTGGGTACTTATCGCTGACGACGATGCGCCAATTCGGGAATCGCTGGAGTTTGCCTTGCACGCCGCTGGATACGCGATTGTAGAGGTGGGAGACGGCGAGGTCGCCTTGGATGTCTTGCACGCCACACCGTACCACGCAGTCGTTTTGCTGGATCTGCTGATGCCAAGGATGAGCGGGCAGACGGTAATCGAGATGTTGGAGCATGATCCCCAACTTGCTCGTCGCCATGCCTGGATTGTAATGAGCGCCAATCACGAGGCTCTGCGGCGCATCCCGCAAGAACAATGCGCTGATCTGGGGCTGACACTCCTGAAAAAGCCGTTTGAGTTAGACGACATGCTGGCGGTCGTCGCTCAGCAGGTGGCGCGCCTGCCCGAAGATGCGCTCTGACACACTAAACGCTGAATGTCACTGCGGGATGAATATCTGTGCAATTCATCACTTGACAGCGCGCACGCTCCTTGTATAATCGGGCTGCGTGGCGCATGGTGCGTCCGCAACCATCAGGGTTGAAGGAGAAAGCATGGAACGGTCAACTTCACGCAACCTCTATCTCATCGGTCTCGTATTGGAAATCGTCGGCATCATCCTCTTCATCGTTGGGACCACGGCAGCGATTGCAACGTCGGATGCAAATGGAGTCCCGAGTGACGCTGGGGCAACGAGCTTTGGCATCCTAGGCTTGATTGCAATCCTTGTGCTGGCCGTCGGCGGCGTTCTTGCCCTCGTAGCGTGGATCGGCGCGCTAGTCAAGACGGCGAAGCTGGGCCAGTGGCTCTGGTTCATCCTGCTGATCGTCTTCAGCGGCATTACGATGCTGGTCTACATCTTCGCTGGCCCAACCCAGCCCGCGAATTCCGGGCAGATGGCATAATCTGTCCCGGCTGATCCGCAACGGCTCCTCCGTCCGCACGGATGTGGGGAGCTTCTTCTTTTTGCCATTCTCCGACTCACGCCGACGCCAGCCCCATCGAACGCAGAAGAGCGGGCAGGCAAGCATCATGCCCGGCGATCAGCGGCGGCACGCCATCGGGAAGCTGCGCCCAGAAGAAATCGAAGGCGACGCGCTCGCTGCCATCCGAGGGAAATTCCTCCCAATGCCGCCAGGTCCGCGGCGGCGTCCCGTCGTAGCGCAGGTGGAAGAAGAAGCGGTGGTGCAGCTCGTCTTTCCCAAACGGCGTCACATCGCGTACCTGCTCGCCCAGCGGCGCGACCAGCGTCAGCCCGTTCAGCCCGGTCTCCTCAAACGCCTCACGCAGCACCGCCGCCTCTGGCTTCTCGCCCGGCTCTATCGTGCCAGCGGGCACCTGAATCCCCGCCTCGGGAAAATCGGGGTGGCTGAAGACCAGCAGCTTATCATCCCAGGTAACGTAGGCGAGCACTTTGTGTACGAGCGCTGGCATGCATCCCAATCCTTTTCGTTTCATCTGGCGGCCAGATAAGGCGCGAACTGCTCCTCCACGAACGCGAGGATCGTCGCAAGCGAACGGCTCCCATCCACCTCGTGGCAGAGAAGTTGACGCGCAGCGGCCTGGCGTTTTACATAGCGCGCCATGCGGAGATCGCGCCGCACGATGTTGCGTAGCGCCCGAGCGGGGTCGCTGGTTCCCAGCGCGCTTCCTCCTCGCTGCCGCCGGATGGCCATGCACAATGGCTCGGTGGTCACGAGCCAGACCGCCTGCCGAGGATTGATCAGCAGTGGGGCGACGCATGCTGGAAACAGCCCTGGTCCTTCGGCAAAGAGTGGGGCATTCGTGGGTAACGCGCGGATGTCTTCGAGCACGAGCGGGAAGCGCGCCTGCCAGGAAGCAATGGCGTTGCGGGCCATCGCGCCCGGCGACCTGGTGAGCCAGCGCTGGTCCATGTCCATCGCGAGAAACGCCATCAATTCGGGATTCGCCGTCTCACTGGAGCGTGCGATGTGATGCGTCTCCATGCGGTCGAAGTGGTAAACGTTGCCCTGGTACTTGGCAGCCAGCGCATCTGCGATGGAGGTCTTGCCGGCGCAGGGCGAGCCGCCGATCCAGAAGACATGGGCATACGCCACGCCAGCGTGCTGTTGGTCCCGCACCTGGTTAGTCCCTCTCTTGCTCAGCGAATGGCGTCTCTATCGCGTATCCAAAGCGAGATGTGTTCCGGCTGCATCGTCTCGGTGACGACACTCACCAGTTGCCCCGTCAGCGTGGATAAGTCGACCTCCTGGCGCAAGGTGGCGCTGAAGGCTTCGAGCGTCTTGCGCGTATCGTACTTGCTGCGGTAGAAACGCCGATCAATGAAGCGCTGGATGGCGTGGCGCAACGGCTGGAAGAGGGCGGCGATCAACAACGTGGTGATGACGATCAGCACCGGCGAAGTTTTTCCGCTCGGGGTGCGCGCGATGGTGTTGACAATAGATTGCGCCCCGATCACGCCCGCGATGTAAACGCCCGCCAAAATGGCCGTCAGCGAACCATAAATCAGTGTTCGCCGGATGATGATATCGATGTCGTAGAGCCGGTAGCGTAGCATGGCGAAGCCGAACGAGACCGCCAGGATGGCGATCATCAGGAAGCTATCTGGCCCAGCAAGCAGTGGATAGAGTGAGTCTGGCTGCTGCAACGCTTGAATCCAGATAGCTGGCTGCCAAAAGAGCTGGTTCACGACTAGGGTGAGAACAAGCCCAGCAACCGCCCACTTCGTCTGCTGGCGCTGCACTGGAGTGGAAACGCGGCGATAGCGATAGATCTGGCCGCCGATGAGGCAGGCATAGCTGAAGAGAATCACGAAGGCGCTCACCATCGTGACAACGACAACGAGGAATCCGGTCGGCTGAGGCTGAGGACTAGGGATATTCTCAACGACCAGCTCGAGCAGAACCGGCGCCCACACCCAGCGGGGCACAAACCGACCATTGGGGAAGAGGCCGATCAGCAGATAGAGCGAAACGAAGGCCGCCGTACCGTATGCATGGCCAAGCCACTGTAAGCTGGCTGGCAGCCCCTGCATGACTGGAGTAAATACCGCTGGCATGAGAATCAGCGTCAGAGCAACGAGCAGCGCCATCCAGTCGTCGGAACGCCGCCAGAGCAACACCGCCGCGACCGCGCAGACGAGCAGGATAGACAGGTACGAGATTATGGCGGCAGCAACAGCCAGCGCGCCCGGAGTAATGCCCAGTCTCGCCAGTGGGACAACCTGTTGTGGAGAGATGATGCAGGAGTTGACCGCGTCTTCGCAGGGGATGGACATATGCGGAACAAGCCCAGGTAGGGCTAGTGCGTAGATTGCAAGCGTGAGCGCCACAATGGCAAATACTCCTGCACGCACGACCACGAGTCGCCGACCGCTCAGCCGTGTCGCGTCGTCGGATCGCGGCGCTGTTAGGATTGCGCTCTGCCCCCTCATTGTGGTCGCCTCTCGACCTCAGATATCCAGAGCGAGACGTACTCTGCTGCCCATTGTACCCCGCGCGGCGTTCCCGGAGCGTTACGACGGGCGTTACGAGGCATCATGACGCCAGAGCGAAGATACAAGAAGCGCGATGAGCCGGGGCAGCGGGAGCATCTGGTCTCTAAGAGGAGCGGAGAGGATAAGACAGGAACACCGGGTCAGCAGTCATGTCGCCTGAAATGTCTCTAGCATGCGCCAGTCGGAGGAAAGAGACGGGTGGTTGACGTCCGGGAGGGTCCGAACGTCAACCACCCAGCCGGAACGCATGTCAGACGCCCGCGGTTGCGGCGACGATGCGTCCGGACTTAATGGCCGCCAGGAGAGCTTGATAGTCGCGCTCGGCCTGATTCGCGTAGGCCTCGGAGAACGTAGCGATTGCGCGATCAAAGGCGTCGCTCGCCCCCAGATAGCCCGCGATCTCGGCGGCGTCGCCTGAACGCGCATGGGCGCGCGCCAGCGCCCAGCCGCATACCTCCGACCAGAACTGTAGCTGCGTCGCCGTCAGATTCTCGATCTCGGCCGAGCCTTTCATGTCGCGCAGCTGCCGCACGTAGAAGTCGCGTTCGGGGCCGCGCAGCCAGCCCAGGGTGATGTCGGATGCAGCCTGCATCAGCTCCTGACCGGATACCACGCGCTCGCCCTGCTGCTTGAACTCGGTCTTGGGCAGGTGCCGCTCCAGCACGGATAGTGGGGCTTCCTTGACCTGGAGGAAGAGCGGATCATCGTCGTCGCGTCCGAGTAGCAGCAAGATGAAGCAGCGTGTGCCAACGCTGCCCACACCGACGACCTTGGTCGCAAAATCAACTATGCGATAGCGATGGAGCAGATTGCGTTGAGCGCCGCGCAACGTTCCCAGGTATGTCTCGAACAGCCCCTGCAATCCGTTCGCAATGTTCTCCGCCGTAATGCGCATGACGAGCGGGGGATCGTTGGCAATGATACGCTGCCCATTCACCTCCTCGGTCAGTTTCGAAAGCGCCTGTAAGCTATTGCGCTGGCGGGTCTTGCCCAGCACCCTCTGCGCGCGCTTCTGCGTTTTCTGACTTTGAATCAGAGCGAGCAGATCGTCGGCGGTGACGTGGGAATACCACACGTCCAGGAATCCCATCGTGGCAAACTGAGCCATACGCAGCCGGTAGGAGCGCACGGCGGCAAGGCTAGCATCACGACACTCCACCTCGGTGAAGCCGTTGCCCCGACCGGCAATATAAGCGCTCGCAGCCAGGCGTTTGACATCCCATTCCCATGGCCCTGGCAACGTCTCATCGAAGTCGTTGATGTCGAAGAGCAGCGTGCGCTCGGGCGAGGCGTAGAGGCCGAAATTGGAGATATGCGCGTCGCCGCATAACTGCGTTCGTATGCCGGTCATGGGCGTCCGCGAAAGGTCTTCGGCCATCACGATAGCTGACCCGCGGTAGAAGGCAAAAGCCGAGACGCGCATGCGCGAGTGCCGGATGGGAATCAGGTCTTGCTCGCGCGTCACCTCTTGCGATTCGAGCAACGCGATAGGATCAGGACGATCTGGGGTCTCCGCCCAGAACGCATGGCTGCTGCGTGGCACCCTGGCGCGTAGCCCACGCCCGCGCTCCATGCGCTCCTCCACGGTCAACGACTTGACGTCTGCCGCTAGCTTGCGGGAATCGACCGGAACCGGCGCTGCTGTCTGCGCGGTCTCCTGCGCGGCTTCTTTGGCGGTTGCCTGCACTTTGGTAACCATGGGGGTGCTTCCTCTCCTATTATTCGCTCTCATATCGGTGTCGGCTCCCACCGTCGTGCGTCCAATAACCTCTGCGTGAGGGTTCGTTTCGAGCGTGTTATGAGTTTCTGGCGGCAGAGTATGGCGGGGACGCACCTATCAGCGTAAACGAAGCGCCTCGGAAGCGCCCCGCATGAAGGGTGAGTCCGCCAGGGGGTTTTTGGGCTGGCCGAAGGGTGGGTATATCCCTAGCCCTGATACGGGGAGTTGCTTTGCCCACCCCATCCAGGGGACATTTTTGAGAAGTGGTGCGACGCCCCGCGCGATCATATCGCGGCTAAAAACGTCACATCGACCATAGCATCTCACCCGGTGATGCGCGAGATGCTGCCGTCCAGACTGACGACATACAACTCGCCAGAAGCGTCTTCACCAAACGACGAAATAGACAGTCGTGTATCCAGTATCTGCTGGACCGTGACATGGCCGTCTCGCGCATCAGCCGCCGGGAAACTCCAGATCCGA
>DATBIB010000113.1:0-24226 GCA_036557205.1 Ktedonobacterales bacterium
GGGCTAGTCGTGCGCGAGCAATCGCTCGACCAGACGGAGCAAATCGCGTGGACGGAACGGCTTGGTCAGGTACTCGGTGAACCCGGAGCGCAAGGCGCGCTGGCGATCTTCAGGTGTGGCGTGCGCCGTCACAGCGACCACCGGCAGTGTGGCATGCGCTGGCTGCTCCCGAAGCAGGGCCAGCATCTGGTAGCCATCGAGCACCGGCATAGAGATATCGACAAGCACGAGGTCGGCATGCCCGGTTGCAAGCGTCTCCAGCGCCTCGCGTCCGTTCGTGGCGGTCAGGGTATCATAGCCGGCAATGCGGAGAATCTGCTCCATCAGGTGACGATTGGTTGCCTCGTTCTCAGCAACCAGAATCGTGCCAGGGCGCGGAGACTCGCCATACGCGCGCGCCTGATCAGCGCCAGGGCTTAGGGCGAGGTCGCGCCGTAGTTGCTCTGGATGATCCATGCGCGTGCCAACCTCCGCTTCCGCACAGAAGCTGTGGAGACCGCGCCTCATGCGTCATTGCATTGTTGATATTATGCGAGATCACGCATGGGACGCGGCCCAAATCCAGCGTGCGCGCCAAATCCCCCTCAGCGCCACCACCTCGCCACATGTGTTGCGCACTCCATCTCCTCCGCATTGTACCAGAGTTTCGTCGCTGGTCAAGCGGAAAGACGCTAATCACAGGCCGATTGTACTGTTCAGGCAGAGCCACCGCGAATTACGGGGAAGGTCGACGCGCCAGAATATGGAAGACGTGCCAGTGTTTCGGCGAGCCATCAGCCTTATGGCCGTCGGCGTCTTCCTCGGTCAGCTCGATGACCTCAAGGTCGCTCAGGAGATCCTCGGTCTCTGCGCGCATGAGGAAGGTCATCGCATGCGCACGCTCGGGGTTATTCGACTCGTCGTGGACGCCGAAAAACTGGCCAGCGAAGACGCCGCCCGGAGCCAGTGCGGCCTTCAACCGCCCGAACACGGTGGCAAAGCGCTCTTTGGGCATGAATGGAAGCGCGAACTGCGCGCTGATGAGGTCATAGATCGCGGAGGCGAAGTCAAAGTCCTCGAATGAGGACTGTACCACCTGGAGATGTTCCTGTGGAAGCGCCGCAAGCAGCGCCATCGCGCCAGGCTCGGCATCCACCGCCGTCACATCGAAGCCCTGCTCCAGCATGTAGCGTGTGTCGCGGCCAGCGCCAGCGCCAAGGTCGAGCGCGCGGCCACCCTTCGGCGCGAGTGCGGCGGCCCGCATCAGCAACGGCCACGGCGGGCTGTCTTTGGTGTAGCCATAGAAGCGATTCCAATCGGGGAATGTCATACCAGGCTCCGTTCAATATATTCCGTCTTATTCTGTCGCCAGATCACGCTCGATCCGTTCGGCATAGAACCGCTCGCCCAGGAGATTGAGAATTGCGAGCGCCTGCTCGTAATGCGCGCGGGCCATGTCTGGTTCGCCACGCTGATGGTGGAGCAGCCCATACGTGTAGAGCGCCTTCGCCTCGGCGTAGGGCATCTCACGTGTAAGAGCCAGCAGCGCGTCAAGCGCCCGCGTCCCATCCTCCCAGCGCCCTTCCCCAAGCGCGATGATGGCCTCAACACGCCAGATCGTGGCATACGCCAGGCGAGACCTGAGCGTATCCGCACGTTGGCGCGCCGCGGCCAGCGTATCATGCGCGACGTCCTCATGGCCAGACTCCCATTCAGCCCAGGCAAGCAACGCCAATGACTCGCACCCTAGCGAATCATTGGCATCGAGGTCAGCTATCGTGGACCTCATGCTCTCGCGAACCGCGCCACTGAATCCCGCGATAATCTTCAGCTCCGCGAGTGTGTTCGTCGAAAAGAGGGTGAAGCCAACATCCTCATGCTGATAGGCCGCCGCCATGTCATGCTTGGAGAGCGTTTCGGCGACAGGCAGCCTCCCCTCAATAAGATCCAGATAGAGCAGGCTACGTTGCGCGAGATGCGATTGTGACAGGTCACCTTGCGCTGCCATCGCTACAGCTTCCTCGTATCGCGCGCGCGCTTCTCCCCAGTTCCCCAACATGAAGGCATTCACCCCAAGACCATGGAGCGCCGAGCCGGTCCGCATGGTATCACCCAGCTGCCTGAGGATATCCAGCGTGCGGAGGAGCATCCGCCGCGCGGCACGGAGATCCCCACGCTGCTCATGCAGAGCGCCGCTATTGGCAAGAGCCAGATATATCGCCTCGTAGTCGCCACTGGCCTCGGCTGTTCTCAGCGCGATGTCAAATGTGGCAAGCGCCTCATCCACCAACCCCAGGTGTACCTGAGCAGTTCCTCTGAAGGCATAGTTGAGACTTTCCATCCGCAGGTCGTTTGCCCGACGCGCATGTGCGGCAGTGGCGAGGCTGAGCGCATACACCTCATCGAAGCGTCCAAGATGCACCAGACGCGCCACCAGGCAGAGGAAAACGCGCGTGGCGGTGCGCTCTGTCAGCAGGGAGACCGCACGTTCCGCTCGTTCCGCCAGCGCGTCGGAATAAATAGCCTCATCGGCAAGGTCAGCGCCCTGGGCCGCGATGAGCGTATCCAGCAGCGCCTCGGTAAACCGCATGCTCTCAGGAATCCTGTCCAGCATGTCACAGACCTTCGCCATCTGGCAGGTCGCCCACGCCAGCCGTTCCCAGTTGCGCACGGCCCGATAGATCGCTGTCGCGCGGGAGAGATTAGCATTCGCCTCCTGGAACAGCCCCAGCAAATAGTTCACATCGGCAAGATACTCCAGCGCGATTGCCTCATGCTCCTGGTCGCCCAGATCACGCGCCAGGCTCTCCGCCATCTTGTAGTGTTGCCGCGCATCCTTGTGCGCGTAGGTGATTTCCGCGTCATCCCCCGCCGCCAACGAGCAGGTCATCGCCTGCGCGAGATCGTCTCCCTCGCGAAAGTGCCATGCCAGCTCGGCGGCGTTCCCCCGACGCGTGGATGTCTCCGCCAAGGCCTCAGCCGCCGCGCGATGCAGACGGCGGCGATGCGGCGTGGGAATCGCCACGTAGATAGCGCGCTGCACCAATGCGTGTGCGAAGCGATAACCCTCTCGGCCTGCGTCACGCACCAGACCATCCTGCTCTGCCTCGGCCAGAGCGTCTTCCATCTCGGTCAGCGACCGATCACCCATCCGCTGCACCGTCTCCGGCGCAAACACCTCGCCCAGCACACTCGCATCCCGGAGAATATCCTGTGCGCGCGACTGCAGCCGTCGGACGCGCTCGCGAATCTCTTCCAGAATGTTCGTGGGCAGATCGATCTCGCCTGCTCCCACGTACTGCCATGTCCCATCTTGCAGCGCTAGATTGCCACGTCCCCGCATACCTTGAAGCAACTCAACCGTCGCGAAAGGTACGCCCTCGGCGATGCGATACATGAGACTACTCGCGTCAGGAGCGATTGTCCCTCCGGGCAGGTAGGCATTCAAGAGGTCGGTCGTCTGCGCTTCCGTCAACGGCGAGAGCAACACGCGCTCCGCCAGATGCTCCTTCTCCAGGGCATGGAGCACATCGCGTAGAGTCGCATGGCGCGCGATCTCAGCATGACGGCAGGTACTGATCAGGAAGAGTCGGCTCACGCCAAGTTGCTGCCCTACCTGATGTTGGTATCTCGCCAGATACTTCAGCAAATCCAGGCTCGCTTCATCTGCCCAGTGGAGGTCGTCGATGAGCAACACCAATGGACACTCCTCAGCGACTGTGCGCAGGAACTCCGCCGTTTGCCGGAAGAAGACCTGCTGATCTGCCATGCCGTCCCCGGCTTCGGATAGCTCCTCGCGGGGGATATCAGGCAGCAGCCGCAGCACGAGCGGCCAACGCGCGTGCTGCGCCTCACGTAGCGAATCGGGGATCGCTCGCGTCACCTGTTTCAGCATCTCCATCCAGGGAGTATAGGCCGAGGACTGCTGCTCCCAATAGCAGTGGCCCAGAGCAACACGCATGCCCAACGATTGGGCGTTCGCCGCGACTTCGAGCGCCAGCCGCGTCTTGCCGATACCCGGCTCCCCAGCGAGCGCCACCCAGGGTCCAGCGCCATGAGACGCATGCTGGAGCATTGCGAGCAGGCGTTTCATCTCTTGTTCGCGCGCGATGAGTGGTCCCAATGTCGTGGCGAGTCCGGGCGCGTTGGGCTTCGCCTGCACGTGGACTACCTTACGGACAGCGCGGGCGGCGGCGGTCCGGGAATGGGCGGCCAGCAATGCGGCGCGTTCTTCGGGCAAAAGTCCCAGCGCAGTGGCGAAATCCTCGGCGCTCTCGCGTTTGACGAAGCGCTGGCCTCGCTCGATCATGCTGATGAGCGTCGGTTGGTAGCCCACCTGACGCGCCAGGTCGTCCTGCGTCTGCAACGCGGCGCGCCGAAAATACTGCAATACCGAGCCAAAGGGCAGCTGGTCGAGGTCGTCCGACTGCATCATGGGGCGTCTCTCACTGCGAATGGGCGCAAATGTAACATACCAGCAGCAAAAATACAGGGGAATGCTCCATCAAAATACCTATCTCGCGCAGCATACCACAGGCTGGCAGACTGCATCTACTTCCCCCGCTTCCAGATGTATCCAGATGGTGATCGTACGCAGCCGCGATCACTGTGAAGAAACTGTGAAGTTTTCAGATGGGTATTTCGCGGTTATGAAATGCCGCTTTGCTACGCTGGTCGGCAGAAGGCAATGGCCTTCAGGCGCACCACCCCTTCCGCGCTCGACATACATTCCACCCTACAGTGGCGAGTGTGGTCAGGGGGCGTGTTCACCTATCCATTCAGTCAAAAGACGCCAAAGGCGCCATTGAAAGGGGACAATGGAGTGTCAAGTAAAGTCCTCCGCCGCGGTCTGTTTGCCGTTCTTGTAGTTGTCGCACTTGTCGCGGGCGTCGTAATCGGCATGGCCTATCAAGCCCGGACGGTGTCGGCACAGCCGCAGGCGCAGGTGAGCCCTCATCACGCACAGACCATCGTGGACAAGTATTTGGGCATCCTCAACGCGGGGATGAAGAGTGGCACATGTGATTTTAGCGCGCTCTCATCGGTCTACACGCCAAACGCCGCCGTGAGGCTGACCGGTGGACCGTTCGCACCTGGCGGACCGTTCGGGCCGGGTGGCTCCTTCGGCGAGCAGCAATTCCATGGCATGGCTGCTATCACCAGCTTCTACGTCAAACTCTGCCACGTCGTCTCGCAGAAGGGTGTGGCGCAATGGAAGCAAGACGCTGGATATCTGTTGTCGCCTAACGTCCTGAACTCCTATGAAGAAGTCGATTTCGCGGGGCAGGTAGGTGGGCGCTGCATGCACGTCTTCACGATCAGCGGCGATCATATCGCCAGCCTCGACTGGTCGGTCTACGCCTAGCCCTGCCGGGACTACGTAGGCCAGCGCATGTTGTGATCAGCCCAGGTCTGGAACGAGCGCCCCTCAGGCGGGCAGAGGAAGGTGGTGGCCTCTCCTGCCTGAGGGTAATCGCATCCAGGAACGCAGATGGGGAGTGCGAGAGCATGCAAGGGAGGCGCGAGATGTACGAGGAGCTGCTGGCAACCGTTACGTTTTTTCGCGATCTCTCCCCGCGCGAGCTCACCTGGCTCGGTGACGCCTGCCGCGAACGCGACTATGCGCCCGGAGAACATATCCAGCGCCAGGGCAACACAAGCGCAGTCGGCCTCCTCATTGTTTTGGAGGGTAGCGTGCAGCTCAGCCGTCATGACGGCGGCACAGTCGAAGACGAGCTCGGCCAGTTTGGCGTCGGCGCGATTCTGGGCGAGCAGGCGCTCCTGGAGGACACGCCCGCGCCGGAGACGATTACCGCCAACGAACCGACACGCCTGCTGGCGCTGCCCATCTGGGATTTCCGTATGACCCTGCGCGACTTCCCCGATCTTGCCATCCACCTGATCGCTATCCTCGGCCAGCGGCTGCGCCAAAGGGAGACTTGACGAAGAGATCTCAAGCTTTCTGGCCACGTCTGCATGCGATCACAGCAGGCGGCAGTAGTTGTAGTTCCAGTAGACCGTATTGGCGGCGGCGGTCGAGTTGCCAACCGTATCGGCTGACCACTGGAAGAGGTTTTTGCCACTCCACCATTGCACGCCGGTCGTGTGGCACGCGCTGCTCATTGCGGACGATGGCGTGGTGTGATTCCAGCCATGCTTGGGCAGCTCGGTGTTGAAGAAATTGTTGACGGCGGTCATATTCCCGGCGCTGCACATATCCTGCATCGCCGTATGCGCCGCCGCGCTATCGTCGTAGCCATCGCCTAGGCCATCCAGCGTGAACGGCGGCGACTGCGTCGGGACGTCGCTCGCATTGGGATCCCAGGTCTTGCCCGTATAGATGTCTATCCCTGATGAGCAGGTTGGCCCGGCGGGTGGAATCGCCAGCCGGACATGATACGAGACCAGACCATTGCCACGATTCGTCACCTTCTCCAGCGAGACGTAGCGCGGCTTATTGCCCTTCTTCCAACAGTAGGGGTCGCCACACGACGCCTGCCAGGCGCCATCATAGGGGTAGGTGGATGCGCCCGACCAGCCCGACCCCGGCAAGCCACTGGCAAAGAAGGAGTAGATCGCGCTCGTCGTGGTAGACGGCGTGCAGGCGTCGAACTGCTTGATCGTAAAGCGACCCGTGCCGCCGCCGGATGTGGCAATCGACGTGCTGATCGAATTCGAGGGGAATGAGACATCGCCGAAGCCAGACCCAGCCGTTGCCGTCTGCGCTCCGCCGAAGCCCGAAAGATTCGGACAGGTAGTTGCCTGCTGTGCTGCCGGTTGCGATGTCGGGGTGCTGCTGCTAGCCGTCGGCGTGGAGCTGCCACTTTGTTCTGATGTCGTTGATGTGCCGAACGCGCAGGCGCCAAGCGCGAGCGCCAATGCAATGATGCCAACCAGAGAACGCGACCACCGTGGGAAGGATGGAATACGCATGGACGCCTCCTGACTGCGCTCCCCAGCCGCCCAGAGTCCAGGGAGCGACTTCCCTTCGAGCCGGTGTTTGTTGTCGCGCAGACGACGCGGACGATATAGGGGTGCGGCGCGGCAAGAAGATACGAAAGAGCACCGGCAATGCATACGCACAATTGCTGCATCACCGCGAGTGTACCCGGCGACCCGCGCGTAGACAAGTGAGCTACATTACACTGCGACGCGGTTCACATCTGGCGTGTGGCAATAGAAATTTCGGCTGAGGAAGGAGGGAGGCGTTTCATCTCTCCATCGCTACAATCAGCGGGCTTCCCGCCGCCGATGTGATAACACGCCCTAACGTACCGCGTCGCCGCTGGCACGCTGAGTAGGCGCTCGCTTTCGATCCATGGATGCGCTGTGCCGTGACCGTCGTCGCGCTATGCGCGTGGAATCGGAGGAATTGTCGGCATGACCGCTCATGCGATTATGGGGATGATGCATGGGCGCAGGACGACTGACACGCGCTGTCTGCTCGACGGCGCCAGCTCGACTCCCCGCGTGCTCACGCACGTCAGGCAGCGGCATGTCGTCGTGTGGCCACGGCTGCGGCTGCAGCCTGCCGCCGAGGTCGCGCTGGATCTTCTTCCAGGCGAGCATATCTTCCGGCGTGAGCAGGGTGATGGCTACCCCCTCGCGGTCCATACGCCCCGTGCGCCCGATGCGATGGGTGAACAGTTCGGCAGATTCTGGCAGCTCGTAGTTGATCACCTGGTCAATGGCCACTACGTCGAGGCCGCGCGCCGCCACGTTCGTCGCCAGCAACACCGGTACCTGCCCAGCGCGGAAGTCGGCGACGACCCGATCACGGGCAGACTGGCTCATGTTGCCCTGGAGTGCGGCGACGGGATAGCCCTGCGCCGCGAGTTGGCGAGCAAGCTTCTTGACACCATGCTTGGTGCGCCCGAACACCAGTGTGACGCCTGAGACATCGCGACGGCGGTCCAGAAGCGCCATGAGTGCGTTGAGACGCTGCCCCTGAGGAACAGCGTAGATAGTCTGCGCGATAGCTGGTGTGGGCCGGTTCTCACCCGCGCCGACTTTCACAAGCACCGGATCGTGCAAATAGCGCCCCGCGATGCGGATGGTCCACTCAGGCAGCGTAGCCGTAAAGAGCGCCATCTGGCGTGTCGGCGGCGTCATTGCTAAGATGCGCTCGATATCAGGAGCGAACCCCGCATCCAGCATCTGATCGGCCTCATCGAGCACGACGACACGGAGCCGCTGCAAGTTCAGGTTGCCCTGACGAAGGTGATCCAGTATACGACCGGGCGCGCCGACAACGATCTGGGCTCCGCTGAGCAATGCCTGACGCTGCGGCCCAAGTGGCCGACCGCCGACGAGTTGGGCAACACGCAAGGAGCGCCTGCCGTCGAGCGAGGAGATCACGTCGCCCACCTGGCTGGCAAGCTCGCGCGTCGGCGTCAGCACCAGCGCCTGTACGTGACGCAGGCTGGGGTCCACTCGCTCGACGAGTGGCAGCCCGAAGGCGATGGTTTTGCCAGAGCCAGTTCGCGACTGGCCAATGACATCGCGACCAGCCAGCAGCGGCGGGATAGTCTGCGCCTGTATAGGTGTTGGGGTCTCGATGCCCTGCCTGGCAAGCGCACGCACGGTGGCGCTATGTGCGCCGAGTTGGACAAACGGCGACGAGATGGTCGCATCGGCGCTGTTATGCGCCTGGGGCGCGGATGAAGAGATCCGCTGAGACAAACTTGTAGACACGCGTATTCCTTTCCGGCGATCTGACCCACTACAGGCTGGACTCGCCGCTTGATCTCACCACTCTGATCGGATACGCGTCACACAAAAAGAAGTCCACCGTGCCATTGGGCGCAGTGAACCTTCACACGAGGCCGACTGGGGAAGACACACTTGCTGAGGGGGCGACCGCACAACGACTTCCACATCCACCAGGCCGCACACACCACAACCAACCGGAGCAGTATACCTCAGGGCGCCCGCTGGTGTCAAAGTCCCAAGACGCAAGGACTAGCCGCCGGGACGAACGCCCACGGCCAACGGGTTAAATTAGACCCGCGCATACCACGTCCAGAATTCGCCCTTTGATCTTCTGTAAGTCGAAATGAGGCGCACAAAAAGCTCCCCTTGTAACGAGTGCAAGGGGAGCGACTCTGGCTCCCCTCTCCCACGGGGAGAGGGGCTGGGGGTGAGGTCACGCGGTCGGCGTGGCCGTTGCCGAAGGCGTCGTGGATGGCTTCAGAATCTTCGCCATCTGATGCAGATCGCTCGCCGCCTGGCGCAGGTCCGCTCGGCCCGCCAGCTCGGCGCTGCGGAAGTTCAGCCAGTTGGTGCGATAGGTCGCCGGATTATTGTCGAAGTTGCTCGGCGTGAAGTACGACACCATCCCGTTGGCGTTGGTAATCTGCGTGCTGGCGGCGCTCAGTTTGGCGGTGAAGTCGCTATAGAGCGAGTTCAGCTGCGCCTGTTCGTTGGCGGGCGCGCTGGCGATGGCCTGCTGGAGCTTCGGCTCGAGGCCCACCAGCTTCGCCTGGACATTAGTCATGATGTCGAGCACGATCTCGTGATAGTCTCGCGGGAGCACCACCGCGAAGATGCGGAACTGCGTATAGATGTTTTTCACATCCTGGCGGCCGGCCGTCGCGTCGGTCTCGGCGTCGAGCTTGCTCTTGAGCGCCGTCAGCCCGCTCTGGTTAGTCGAGACATCCGCCTGGATCGCGCTGGCCTGGCTGCTGGTGATATGCCCGGCGGCAACCTGGGCGCTGGCTTTGTCGTTGAGCTTGGTGAGTGCGGCGGTGCGCTCGTCGATGCGCTGGTCGCCAAACGCGATGACGCATTTGACATCGGTGCGCGCGCAGATGGGCAGCGCGGGATGCGCGGGGGCGGCAAGGGCTGTGGCTGCGCCCGCGCCACCGAGGGCAATGCTGGCGGCCATACCGAGCGCGATCAGATGGCGCGGGGCGGACCGAAACAGTGTTATGAAGCGCAAGTACTGCATGCAGTGAACTCCTCTATGTTTCAATTTCTCGCAAATGCGTGGTATGTTGAGGTATTCAGGCTAGGGGACAAAGTCGTTTTCCTGCCCGGCCTGCGTATTGGCGTTATTGGCGTCGTTCTGGGCGTTGTCGGCGCTCTGCATCGCATCTTGCACCTGCTGGTCGGCATCCTGAATCTGCTGCGCCGCGCTGTTGCTCGATCCCGTGTTCTGGCCTGAGCTTGTCGGCTGGCTGGTTGTCGGCTGGCCCGGCTGGCCCGACGTGGTGTTATGACTGCGCAACCCACAGCCACCAAAGGCGACGAGAGCGGCCAGCAGCAGAAGTACCAGTGCGGCACGGAGCGCGTTTTTCTGGCGAGATGCATCCCTGTTGCCACGATTCATGAAACGAATCCTCCTCCAAAGGCAAAATCTAAGGGTAACGTTGTCGGTCACTCAGCGTGCCGACGGTGATAACATAGGCAGCATAGTGGAGTCGGCTGAGGATTGGCTGAAGGGGAGATTAGAGTTCGCTTGGAAAATTGCTGTGTTGCACAACCGCAACCATCCGAGCGCGCTACTCGTCAGATACATACATCAGCGCAAAAGCATACTTTTGGCGCGTCCTTAACGTGCCATCGGAATTCGTCATCGTGATGATCGACACACCAGAGCAGCAATCATAGAATAACGTTGGCGACATCAGGCAGGGAAGCGCCGTGTGGCATACCATGCTCGTCTGGTACTGTCCATACGGCATGCAGCGTCGCAAGGTTGAGCGGATCGGCCAGTGAGCATCTTGCTGGCCAGATGGCACATCATTGTGCGTTCTAATGTGTCCTTGCGCGTCATGGGAGAACGGCGATCATGGGGCGGAATCAACCGGGCGGTGGCGCATCTGCCGATGCGCGACAACTCTGGCAGGCCGCGCTCGAGCGTATTGCTCGGCGGGTCTCTGCTGGCGCCTATTCAACCTGGTTCCACGGCGCCCTGGCCCTCGAATTTACCCAGGATACGCTGGTGGTGGGCGTCGCCAACACCTTCGCCTGCGAGCATCTGCGCCAGCGCTTCCTCGATGTGACACGCGCCGCCGTCAGCGAGGCGCTGGGCCGGGCGGCTGAGGTCGCCTTTGTGTTACACGATGACCGACCCGCGCCGCATCCTACCTCTCCACCCGCAATAACACCACCATCGCCACCATCCACCGCTCCACGCGGATTGCCCGGACGCCGCCCCACACGCGGGCGCCCCACCGCCTGGACGGCCCGCCAGAGCGCCGCCGTGGCGCGCGCCCATCCCAGTCCCGCCGATGGCAGCGAGCCTGCCGCCGCGCAATCCCCGCTCCCCCTGGCGCAGCCGGAGCCAGCCCCAGCGCGTGCGATGCATCCCACGCCGCTGCTGATGCCCGACGACGCTGGCGTCTCGCACGAGCTCAATCCGCGCTACGTCTTCGAGACGTTTGTGGTGGGGCAGCCAAACCAGTTCGCATATGCCGCCGCGCAACAGGTGGCCGCGACGCCCGGCCAGAGCTACAATCCACTGCTCATCTACGGCGGCGTCGGCCTGGGCAAGACGCATCTGCTACATGCAATTGGCCAGAGCGCGCTGGCGCGTGGCCTCTCGGTGGCCTATGTGACGGCGGAGCGATTCACCAACGAGATCATCGGAGCGATCCGCAGCCGCACCACCGATCTCTTCCGCGCCCGCTACCGCGCCGTGGATGTGCTGCTGGTGGACGACGTGCAGTTCATCGCGGGCAAAGAGTCCACCGAGGAAGAGTTCTTCCACACCTTCAACGCGCTGCACGAAGCGAACAAGCAGATCGTGCTGACCAGCGACTGCGTGCCACAGGCGATGCGCCATCTGCACGACCGGCTGCGCTCGCGGTTCGCCTGGGGCCTGATCGCCGATATCCAGCCGCCGGACTACGCTCACCGTCTCGCAATTCTGCGCGCCAGGGCAGCCGCGCTCCCGCTTGAGATGCCCGAGGAGGCGCTGGCCGCACTGGCCGCGTTGCACTGTGAGAGCGTGCGCGAGCTGGAGGGGGCGCTTACCCGTGTCGCCGCCTACGCGCAGATGCTCGGGCAGCCTATCGAGGGCGAGATGGTGCGCCAGGCGCTCGCCCCCATCGCCGGGGAGCCACTCGCCGGACCGGAGCGTCCCAGCGCAGAGATGGTGCTGGCGGCGGTGGCGCGCCACTTCACGGTGACGGTGGATGACCTGCGCGGCAAGTCGCGCAACCATCAGATTGCCTGGGCGCGTCAGGTGGCGATGCACCTGCTGCGCGAGGAGACCGACGCCTCACTCTTTGCCATTGGCCGCCAATTGGGTGGCCGCGACCACACCACCATCATGCACGGCTGCGCGCGCGTAGCGAAGGCGCTGGCCGAGGACAAGCAGGCCCGCCGGGATATCGCGGACCTGCGCGCAACGCTCCACCGCTGAGTTGCGTGACCGACATACTTCCTGCTTCTTCATGCTCACGGTACAGGACTGCCCTGCCCCATATTGAAGACCTTCGGCTCTGGATTGGCGCCGTCATCCGTCGCGCCGTCGGTCATCGCCAGCAGTTCTGTTGATGAGAACGCCGCGCCGGTGACGAGATGCGCGTCCATCGAGGGTGAGAACTGATGGTCAATCCAGTGGCCGTCCGCGATGGAATACAAGTACGATGAATGCGTGCCAGGAAATTCTCCGTAGACCCAGGCCGCGTTCGCCGCGTTCGCGACGACGCCCTGGACACTGCCAGGCTGTTCGACTGTCGATGGTATGCCAACTTGACTCCACTGCTGGCCATCCCAGTGGAAGAGAATGCCGTGTCCATTACTATCGGCGCCAGCGGCCCAGCCATCCGTCGATGAGCGCATGCTCACACTAGTCAGGTTGCCCGAGCCAAGATTCTCCCAGCTATGAGTATCCCAGTTGGTGATGGTAGAGTTAGGGTCATTGTTGAGATAGATGACCGTCACGCGGGCAATCAAGGCCTTCGCGCCATATGCCCCAACTATCCACACCTCATGGTCGGAGACCACCGAGAGCGCGGTCAGTGTCGCCCCCTCGAACGATTCGGTCGGCTCCCAGCGATAGGTAGACCCTACCTTCAGATATTGCAGAATCTGCGTGGTATGCTGCGGCGCCTGATCGCCCTGCCCCAGCGCCCAACCCGAAGTCGCCGTGACCATCCGCACACTCGTCAGGCTGATTTTGTGGTCCCGGAGCGCGCCGGTATCAATAGATGCCGTTGCGTCGCGCCAGTGTCCGCCGGTGTAGTGGAGCATGAATGGCGTGCCATTGGTCGAGCCAGCTGCCCAACCTTCAGTGGCGGAGACCATCGAGATACTATAGAGCTGCGCCGCGTCGAACGTATCAGGGCTGACCTGCCAGCGCGCGCCGTCATAGTGCATCAGCAACGTCGCGACGCCATGATCCGTCCCGGCTGTGCCAGCAGCCCAAATATCATCCCGGCTGACAACCGCGATATCCAGAATTGTCGCCTGGGCGGGAACAACCTCAGCCCAGTTCCCCAGAAATGGGACCGTGGGTGTTATGGCTGGCGTGGCGGTTGGCGTCGGTCTGTTGGTCTGTCCGCGCGAGCTGAGCCGACTGAAGAGCAGCGCGCTGGAGGCGATCAGCAGCAGCACGGCGGCCAGCGCGCCCACCCGCCGCCAGAGGTCGCGCCGCTGGAGTCGCCTGGCGCGTTCAGAGCGCCGTTCCACTGGCCCAGCAATGGCGCTGAGGGGCAGGGTGTCTTCGAGAGAATGATCCGTCAGCCGCGCCAGCACACGCTCCGCCACCGATGGCAACAGCACTGGCTGTGGCCCACTGGCAGCCGCGCCCACCAGCGCCCGGATGCGCCGTGTCTCGGCTAGCGCGTTCTGACAGTAGACGCACGCTTCCAGATGGCGACGTGTCGCGCGGTACTCGTCGCTCGCTAACTCATTAGCCATCCAGGCCGCCAGTTGCTCATCACTCAGGTGCGGCGACGCGCCGTTACTGGCATCGAGGGTTGGTGAGGCATTGGGCCATCGCCCATTCGGCATCTCAGGGTAGTTGCTCATCGCTGTGCCTCAGTTTCCAGCGCGGCGTAGGCCCGGCGCAGAGAAGAAAGCGCGCGCCCGACGCGCTTGCGCACCGCCTCGCTCGATATCCCCAGCCGCGCGGCGATCTCGCCATAGCGCTCACCGGCGACGTAGTGCAGCACGAGGCAGGCGGCGTCATCCGCATCCAGTGTGGCAAGCGCCGCCCGCAACAGCTCGCGGCCAATCACCGCGTCTTCGAGTGAGGAGTTCGCCTGTGCGGGTGAGACGGGCGCTCTACGCGCTGACATCATCTGGCGGCGCAGCGCGGAGATGGCGTGGTTGGTGGCGATGCGATAGAGCCACGGTGAGAGCAGGTCAGTTGTCCGACGTGTCGGATTTGCTGGGTTTGCGGAGTCTGGTGGCGGTGGCTGCCAGCGTGGCAGCGCCTGGTAGGCGGCCAGAAACGTCTCCTGGGCAAGATCGCTGGCGAGGTCTGCGTCTCCGACCATCTGGCGCAGGTAGATGACAATCCGCGCCTCATAGCGCCGCACCAGGAGCGCGAAGGCCGCATGATCGCCCGTGGCCGCGCGGCGAATCTGGTTCAGCTCATCCGCCGCCGCGATATTGGACATTCCCATAGCTTCTCCAACCGCGCCACATCACGATCATCCATCTGTTTGCAGCCGCTCACACGCTGCTCTGGTGATATAACGCGCGCCGCACCCGAAACCGGACAACAATACGGCGAGGTCGTCCGATACAGTGAGCGCGGCTCTGCGGAATGGCGTACAGACAGACGGAGTACGGTGTGGTACGCTCTGCGCGCAAGGGGTTTTACGTTCAGGAGGGCAGCCACGTCATGAGCACAGATGATAGAAGTGACGCCACACCCCCGCCAGCGGAGCTGCGGCAGATGCAACAGATGCTCAATGGCTTTCGGGTCACCCAGGCGCTCTATGTCGCCGCCAGACTGGGCCTGGCGGATATTCTCAAGGATGGGCCGCAGCCCGCAGAGGCGCTGGCCGCGACAACAGGCGCGAACCCCGATGCGCTCTACCGCGTACTGCGCGCCCTGGCGAGCCTTGGCGTCTTCGCGGAGGATACCGCAGGGCGTTTCACACTGACGCCTCTGGCCGAACTGCTCCAGCAAGACCATCCTCATTCACTGCGTCCGCAGGCGGTCTTCCGTGGCGACGAGCCTTATCGCGCCTGTGGCGAGCTCTTCGGCAGCGTGATGAGCGGCAAGAATGCCTTCGAGCGGGTCTTTGGCGCGCCCCACTTCCAGTATCTCGCGCAACATCCGGCGCAGAATGAGCTCTTCAATCAGACGATGAGCGCAAGCTCGCGGCAGGTGGCAATGGCCATCGTCGGTGCCTATGACTTCTCCTCGGCGCGCACAGTCGTGGATATCGCGGGCGGTCAGGGGGTGCTGATCGCGGCGATACTGCGCGCCAATCCCGCATTACATGGCGTCCTCTTCGATCAGCCGCATGTGGTGGCGAACGCGCGGCCCATATTGGAGGCGGCGGGTGTCGCGGACCGCTGCGAACTGGCGAGCGGCGACTTTTTCGCCTCGGTGCCATCCGGCGATCTTTACACGTTGCGGCACATCCTCCACGACTGGGACGACGAGCATGCCATCGCGATCCTGCGCAGTTGCGCCGAGGCGATGCCGCCTGGCGGCAGGACACTGGTGATCGAGAGCGTCATCGAGCCAGGCAACGATCCCTCCCCGGCGAAGTTCCTCGACCTGATGATGTTCGTCATGAACGGTGGGCGCGAGCGCACCGCCGAGGAGTATCGCCGTCTCTTCGCGGCGGCAGGGCTGCGGCTGCGGCGCATCATCCCCACCGAAGCGGAATCGCTGATCGAGGGTGAACGAGCGTAGCGCCTCGGGAGATGCTCCTGCCCCTCCCCATGCGTAGTCAGGGAGGGGCTATCAAACATACCCCGTTAGCGCGGCGGCTGCAAGATGAAGCTATAGGCGCCTGTGGGGTCTTTGATGGCGAAGGCGCGCCCGAACGGCATGTCTTTGGGTGGGAAGACGATCTCGACGCCCTTCGCTTGCAGTTCGCCATAGGCGGCGTCGGCGTCGTCCACATACCACCACAGCTCGAGCGGCTCGGATTGCCCGCTCGGTAGCTCCGCCGCCACGGGGTCGGCGCTCGCCAGGCTGATGGCGAAGGGCGCGCCATCAGGCGCCTTGAACTGGACAAAACCCGGCTGCTCGGCCTCTACCTCGAACCCCATCTTCTCGGCATAAAAGGCGCGAGCGGCGGCGACATCCGTCACGTGGCGCACAACAAACTGAAGTCCGCTATTCATCGCTGCTGTTCTTTCCATTCCTGTTCTCATCGGCCTGTAGGAGCGTTTCTCCCCGGCTCTGAGAGCAGTATGACAGGAAGGAGTGACAACAGTATGTCAGTAGCGGATGGGGCGGTATGAATATTCAGCGCGACTGGTGGCGGCGCAGCATGGCCGCGGCCTCAGCGGCGATCCGCTGGCGCAGCGACTCCGGCTCCAGCACGCGCAGGTGGCGGCCCCAGCTGAGCAGCCACTGCACGACCTCCTGCTCGTCACGCACGTGCAGCGTCATCAGCAGCCCTTCGGCTGTCTCTTCCTCCGCGACCCGAAAGAACGACGGATCCTCCCGCGCCCAGCGCGCTACCTCATCGTCCAACAGCACGCGCACCACAATGGTCTCCCCAGGGCCAAGCTCGCGGCGCATCATGGGGACGTGCGCGGGGCGAGCAAACGTCTCGTCTAGCATGCGGAGATCGTCCATGCGCGCCAGGCGGAAGCGGCGCACATCCCGGCGCGAAGCGTCCCAGGCAGTGAGATACCAGACGTTGCGCACGTGCGTCAGGCTGTAGGGGTGGACGGTGCGCGTCGTCGGCGTCCGCGCGCCATCGGCATGGGAGCGTGCGAAGTAGCTGAAACGCACCTGATGGCCTTCGAGCATGGCGCGTCGCAAGACCAGCAGCCGCCGCGCCTCATCCGGTATCATGCCGATATCCTGCTGGACGAAGGCAATCCGCTCGCGCAGCGCCCGCACGTCCTCGCGCAGACGCTCTGGCAGCACACCAGCAATCTTGCGGCCCGCGGACTCCGCCGCCGCGCGGTACTGCTCGTCGAAGCTCTTTGCCATCACATCGCTGCCGAGCAGCAGCATCGCCGCCTCATCGGCGGTGAAGGAGAGCGGCGGCAGAAAGTAGCCCTCGACCAGCGAGTAGCCACGCCCCGGAATCGAGACGACGGGCACGCCCGCCTCGCCAAGCGCCAGCATGTCGCGGTAGATGGTGCGTTTGCTGGTCTCGAAGGTCTCGGCGAGGTCTTCGGCCCGCTGCCACTCCTTGCCCTGTAGCTCCAGCACGATAGCCAGCAGGCGGTCGGTTCTATTCATGGCGAGCAATCTCACGGACTATTCCAGTAGCATGGTTGCGCCTGCGCCTGTTCAGAGTTTACCAGTCCGGCAAGGGGGATACCCATCACGCCAGTTCCATTCGGCCTGCCGGGTGAAGTCGGTGGGGATCAGGAGAATATCGACATCCGAGTCGCCGCTTGCCCAGCCCTTCGCCGTGGACTCGCCGATGATCAGCGCCGGATAGCGGGGAGCGTGCCGGAAGCGCGTGACAAGCCGCTGAATAGTCCGCTTATGCTGAACCCGCATGGATAAAAACCTCCGCCTGGAGCTTTGCGCATAGCACGCTGAACACCAATGTGCAGTGAGCGTGGCCGTACGTTTCTCGCTTGCCGAGCGGCGGTAGGTGGCAGAGCATGGCAGGGCTTATGCCGAGCGTGTGGTCGGGCGCGCAGCAGGAACCATTCCGCGGGTAAGCGGCGCAATGGCAGACACTGGCACGATGACCACCCCAAGGGAGTTCCCCAGCGTGTCAAAGATTTCCAGGATCGCGCCCTCTTCGCCTCCGTTGGGGTGCGGCACATACTCCACGACCGTCGCGATGTCGCCGCGACGAACATCCTCCTGTGGCAGATCAAGGGTCACGACGACACGAGAGTACAATTCTGGTTTCATGCTACTCATGCTCCTACCCCCTATCCCCTTACGGGCTTTAGCGTCACAAATCGGTAGCTCGCTGGGCTGTTCGTCAGCGCATCCAAATCGTGACGACCGGTAACCGACGTCCGTTGATTCCAACGAGGTCGCCAGTCACGCGGTAGAACACACCATACGAATTGCTGGCGTCCTGCTCGGCATCATACGGACGGACGACCTCGCGGATGGCTGCCTCGAGTTCGTCAGCGCGTTCCGCCGTGAAGCCCGCTTGCGCGAGATACTTCGATTTGTCGTCCTCGACGCGCGCCACCAGGAGGTAGTGGGTGAGCTTCTCGCGCGGAATGACGATGGCCTCATCTGGAAGACGCACTATTCCACCCTCCACGAGAAGCGCAGGTGCTGATCGGTCGTGATTGGGCGTTACCAGCGCCTCATAACCTGCCTGCTTCGCCGCGGCGGGCAGCGCGCTGCGCTGCGCCATCCATCAGCGTCGACCAGCCACGCCCGTTGACGGTTTCGATCATGGGGCTGCTCAGTGATCGGCCCAGTGACACTGGCGCCTGGCGCGCCCGGGCAGTGTGTTGCTGAGCCATTGTAGCACACCGCCCGCAGACGCTTCTCCCTATAATTCATTCTACGCAACACGGCCACGCTCACTGCACATTGGTGTTCAGCGTGCTATGCGCAAAGCTCCCGCCTGCGCCGATTTCCCCAACGAGCGGCGTTAGCGAGATTACCGCACGACGAAGGCGACGACCGAGCTAGCCACGCCGACGCCCCAGCCGAGCAACACCTGACCGCGCGTGTGGCGTCCCAGCTCGACACGCGACCAGCCGACCAGCAGCGCCGCGCACGAGGCGACGATGCCCCAGATGGGCGTTGCGCCGAGCCAGAGCATGGTGGCGCAGGCGGCGGCTCCGGTGGCATGCGCGCTGACCTTGTAGAAGAAGTTGATACAGGCGTCAACGGTGTTGGCGATGGCAAACGCGCTCATCGTGCGGATGGCGATAACTGGCGCGCCAAAATGGGCATAGATGAGGATCAGCGCCAGCAGGCAGACGAGGCCAAAGGGATAGAGGGCATAGCGCTGGCGGCGCACGCTCACGTCGAGATCGGTCCAGCGCCCGCGCAGCACCTGAATGCCCACTAGCACGGCGACCGGGAGGGAGGTGAGGGCGACGGCCAGCAGCAGCCAGCGCGAGGTCTCGGCGAATGAGGCGGTGGCGATGTAGGTGACGACACCCAGTGTCAGCAGCGGAAAGGCGATGGGGTGAATGATGGCCGATACCCACCGCGCGAAGACGTGCCGCTGTGGCTCTTTGGTCGACGTCGTCTTCTCCAGGCCCATGCTCATTCACAACTCCTTCGCGCGAGGGATGCGCCGCAAGCAACATTCTGGATTCTGGCACGCTCCCGGCAACATACCCGTATGTCCTCTATGGCGCGCGTACGCCGCCCGCGAGAAGTCGGAGGCGGCGCAGAGTCATTGTAGATGCGCGCAACGCGCCATGTCAATGAAACGAGACGGCCACAGCGCTTGCTGTGGCGCGATTCACACCGCTTCACGCAACGAGGTCATCCGCGACGGCGAATACTCACGGCGAGGGCACAGAATGTGCTGTGTACTCTTAGATACGTCTGGCGCGCGAATTGTAGGCGGACAGATGGCAGAACCAAGAAAGCAGGGATGCGAGATGAAAGAGGCCGAACCCTATGCCGAGGGCAAAGTGCCCTTCATGAACTATGTGATCGCCGTCGTGGATACGCCAGAGGATGGCCAGGAGGTCGCGGTGGCGCTGAAGGCGCATGGATTCGCGCCCGCCGATATCGTGCTCTCCGCGCCGCTGAACCAGCATACGCCGCCAGCGCAGCGGGAACAGGGCACGTTGGCCGATCCGCCGACGCCCGCCGAGCAGCTCTTCACAGAGGAGGGGCTTGACCAGGCGGAATACGCGACGGCCCGCCAAGCAGGACACGTTGTGATTCAAGTGCATACACCCGAGAGCGAAGATGTCGAGCGCGCTCACGCGATTCTGGTGGCACACCAGGCGCACACGATCAAGCGCGTCGGCACCTGGACCCGCGAGAATCTGCCCGAGGGGTGACAGTTAGCTCGATATGAATGCCACAGTTCACAGTGTGGTTTACAAGTTGCTCAGCGGGCAGGTACTTGCCTGCCCGAAAAGCAACCTGGCGGGACAGACACACCCAGACCTAACATTTGTCTGCGCTGCTAAGATACTGCTTGCGGAGTAGCTCGTATAAGGCTGGATACCTGCCCACGGCAGTACTGAAACTTAGCGAACCAAAGTCAGCGATGGATGAGTTCCGTCGGCTAGATACCAAGAATGTAGTTCGCCTTCATTCAGTGGTAGGATCTTACCAAGATCACTTTCAGAGTAGCCCAATTTATCCATGTGCATCTCAACAAGCTCCCGAAGTAATCGTGGTTGCTCACCAGTTACGTCGAGCTCAACTGGCTCGCGTGTCCTATATCCTGCTTTTGCCATTTGCATCCATAGGTATCGTGCCTGGTTAGGAGTTATGGTATCCAGGTCTTGGGCGCGCATCAGAAGCGCCGCCATTGAAACCCTCCAATATCTCTTCAGGGCGGTCAACTTGTAAAGGGTCAAGTCTTGCAGGTCGTGTAGAATGTCACGCTCAGGCATCAGAAATTCAGCGGCAAACCAATTAGCTTGCTCCTCCATATCAGGGACAGCCTGTGAATGCATAACTATATGACCAAGTTCATGGGCCAATGAAAGGCGATAGCGATCCTTTGGACTTTGCTGATTAACGAAGAACGTTGGCGGTAAAGCTGGCAACCACCGACTCAACGCATCTACAAGAGGCGTGCCAAAGTCAAAGTCAGCAATGATAACTCCGGCTTCCTCTAATGTCTGCGTAAGATCCTCAACAGGCCCACGTGATAGATGGAGTTCTGCTCGAACAGTACGCGCAATATCTGCGATATGGTTCTTGGACTTGCTGGTATCCGTTACTTCCTCAGGATCGAACTGAGGAATCGTGGTCGCCACATCAAGCGAACGTAGTAGTGCGGAAATATGTCGTAGCCGTATTTCCACCAGAGCATAAATACGCGCTAGTGTATATTTCGGCACATTCCGGCGCTTGCGATGGAACACTTCCGCAATTTCGACACCATAAAGCGCACCGTCTTGGTAAAAGAAATGTTCTGGAAAGTTGAGCGCCTCAGTAAGCTGGCCAAGAAGAGCCTTTGGGGTTGGTCGTACTCCCATCTCAATCATCGAGACGCGGCTTTGTGGGATACCTAACTGGTCAGCCAGGGCCTTTTGTGAGAGTCCGCGCGACTCACGTGCCAAGACCACCATATTCGGATTTACTGTCCATTCACGCCTGTCCATTGGCGTCACTCGTGCCATCTTTCTTTGCTACACCAGATCGAACCTTGATTGGTAGTCGCCGCTTACGAATCTTCGCAGCCGCAGCGGTCTCCGCTGGTTCATTGGCGACAACAAGCTCTGCAATGTCCGCTGAGGTAAGCGCCCATTCCCATGCATTACCCGCGCCATCAGGACAAATGATGAGGATTTGAAAAGATATTTCTAACTCGTCATCCAGAACATAACCTGCCACAATGTTCGTCATTGGTACCATCGCAGCAATATCCTCCGGCCAAAGTGCCATCTGCCTTACAGAAGAGGCCTCGTCTAGAGCATCGAGCACATCGCCTGGCCACAACTGGGCGTCGAATGCCACTGCTTGGCTAGTCGGATAATTGCTATGGCGATGGTCTTGATTCAACATCTTGAGGGAAACACGTGCTCTCTCATTAATATAGAAAAGGCGACGGCGATTGACCATCTTCGGTACAACGCCAAGTTCGGGATGTGCGCGAGACATAAGGTCAACCCTATAGACCATGTGACCATTTCGAATTTGCGCACGAATGCTTGTCGTGTGCGAAAGGCGTGCAAAACTGCTGTAATTGTTGGGATCGGCATAGTCAGCTAATCCCAGACGAATGCCATCATGCAAAAGCTTAAGTTGAGAAGGTGATACGAACCCAGCAAACTGTTCGCGTGTCATAATTGCCACAATTCAACTCCTCGCACATCGGTTTTTCAGAATACACCGGTTGGAACAACTGTACCTGATTATTTTGCAAATGTCAACAAAAATATCACAAAAACAATCACAACCGCACTCGTATCTCAAATTTGATATTGCGCAATGCTGCGTATTATACATCCACCCTAAGTACACGTTATCCACAATTTGTGGTGAGTTATCCACTGGAGTTGTCCACAATAGCGGGCGAACGAGTACGAGGCGGACGAGGGTGGCTAGCCGCCGATCTGCTGGTCGCGCAGCGCGATGTTCTTCTTGCGCGAGGCGATGGCCATCTCCGCCTGATAGGCGATCATCTGCTGTTGCAGGTTGGGGTCGCTCGCCGCCAGGATGCGTACCGCCAGCAGGCCCGCGTTACGTGAGTTGCCGATAGCCACCGTCGCCACCGGCACGCCCTGGGGCATCTGAGCAATCGAGAGTAGCGCGTCCAGTCCGCGCAGAAACTCCGCTGGCACCGGGACGCCAATCACCGGCAGCGGGGTGTGCGCCGCCAGCATGCCGGGCAGATGCGCCGCGCCACCCGCGCCCGCGATGATGACTCGCAGCCCGCGCGCGTGCGCCGTGCGCCCATATTCCGCCATGTCGTCGGGCGTGCGGTGCGCCGAGATAATACGCATCTCATATTCGACGTGAAAGCGCTCACACATCTCCGCCGAGCCTTGCATGGTCGGCAGATCGGAGTCGCTGCCCATCACGATGCCTACCAGCGCTGCCATCCGTTCTCGTCCTTTCCCCAATCCCCCAGTATATCCAGCGTACTCGTGGATTTCACCCGCGTCAAGAGGAAAAGCGAGCTAGCGACGATTACTCGTTGAGCCAGCGGCTGTCGCTCGACCCACCCGGCGGCAGATCATCGTCGAACCAACCCAGCGGCGGCAGCCCACCCGGAGGCGGCGGCGCCTGATCGCCCGCCGGTCGTCGCCCGCCACGGCGACTCCCCGACGCATTGGGATTGGCGGGTGGCGGCGGATAGCCAAAATCGCCACCTGTGGGGAAGCCCCCCCAAAGCTCACTGCCGCGGAAGGACGTGGAGGGCGAGCGCCCTGGACCCGCATGCGGCGGCAGGCCCGACAGCCTGGGACGGGGCGAGGTCATCGGCCCGCTTCTGCCCTGCGTTGGGCGGCTCGCGGTCGGCTTCCGCAGGCGCGCCGAGGTGTTTTCGTTGGGCTGGAGCATCTCGCGGATGCGGTGCGAGGCGTCGGTCAGGCGGCGGATGAGCGGAGCGCTGCCCAAGTCGTAGCGGCGTGGCGCCAGCTGCTCGCCGAGATCGGTCTCCATGCGGTCCAGCGTCGCCGCCAGCTCGTTGGCGTGGCTCTCGGCCTCCTGTCCCTCCTGCGCCAGCGCGCGCCCCTCGGCAATCACCTGATTCATCAGTATGATAACCTGGCGCGCGTGCGTCCGCGTCTCATCGCCAGTCGTGCCCACCTCAGACGCCCGCACCGCCGCCTCGCGCGCCAGCCGGAGCGCCACCGCCGCGTTGGTCGCGATGCCTGGCTGCGACATCTCCGCCCAGATCGCCGTCGTCGTCTTTTGCAGCGCCGTCTGCCCGTTATCCATCTCCGAGGCGAGCGCCTCCAACTGGCGCGCGTGCTCGCCCACCTGGCGCGCGGTGCGCTGCTGGCGTTGCAGCCGGAACTGCTGCTGGTGCGCCAGCCGTCCGAGTTCGGTGGCGGCGCCCGCCATCATGTCGAGCTGGCTATCGAGCTGCGTCAGTAATCGGTTGGGGGTGCGGCTGGCCAGCCACGTGCCCGTGACCAGCGCGACCAATCCGACGAGCAGTCCCATCAGCAGCAGCACAATCGCCAGTTGCTTCGGCGGCGCCAGCACGGCGTCCAGTGGGATGAGCACGCCAACCGCGCCCACCAGTTGCCCGTGCTGATCCAGCAGCGGCTCGAATCCGGCGACGTAGTTCACGCTCGCAATCGTCACCTCGCCGCTGAAGTCGCTATAACAGGCGGTGTTGTCGGTGACCTGGCCACACGCGCCAAAGATCGCGGACTGCGCGTTTGCTGGCATCGGCTCACCGGTGGCGCGGGTATTGGCGATAGGGTTGCCCTGCGCGTCGGTCCTGCGCATGTTGGAGGAGACCGCCCGCAGTGACGATGGACTGGTGTCTGTGGCAACGAGTTGATAGATCACCGCCTGATCGCCAGTCAACTGGCGCACGTGGTC
>DATBIB010000114.1:0-31126 GCA_036557205.1 Ktedonobacterales bacterium
GTTTTGCCGCTCAGGCCGATGCCGTAATAGACAATCTTACAGTTGATCTCGCGTTTCGCCATGTTGATGAGCGACATATTGACTCCTGCCCCACCTCGCGGTTTAACCACCGGCAGCGGCGGCGCCTTGCCATCCGCGCCAAAACGTCTCACACAGCTAACACTGTACCATGTGGCTCGTCGTCTGTGTCATGGGCTTGTGTATTCTATCTCAGCAGTGGTATTGTATCGCACCGCTGGCAAGATGCAAGCGCGCAAGCGTTGATTATCAGGTCTCGGGTGATTTTGGCAATCGCGCCAGAAAACGTTCCAGCACGATGCGATACCGTTCGTGCGTGCCTTCGCCGATGAGCTGGGTGTCGTCGCGGGCGCTCACCCGGAAGACCAGTCGCTTACCGTCGATCTCAATCAGTTCGGCGGTGGCAACCACATGTCCGCCCATTGGCGTGGCGGCGAGGTGGCGCACATTCACCAGCGTGCCTACCGTCGATTCACCCTCTGGAAGTTCCGGCTGCACGAGCTGCCATGCCGCGTTCTCCATCAGTCCAATCATCACCGGCGTGCCTAGCACCAGCACTCCACCCGCGCCGAAGGCCGCGGCGGTCTGCGCCTCACCGACCACCAGTGACGCCTCGCCGCGCATGTCCACCGTCAACGCCATTGACCCTGCTCACTTTCATCGCTGTGCACCTATGTGCAATCTTGTCAACAGCAGGGTATCATATTGCGGGCACGATGTGCGTCCTCTCGTTGATTCGCCATTTGCCTGAAGGTCGCGGTTACGTTGACGCTCGCGGCAGTCGAGTGGGATAATTCCCAGATGGAGCATGGAAATACCCGTTGCCATGCCCGCCTATCTCTGGAGTTGCAGGACCATGCAGAATTCGACAAGCCCTCGCCCTGACACGGCGCCCGAGCTCGTGCAGGAGACACGGCTGGGCATTTCGGTCGTCGTGCCTGTCTATAACGAGGAGCAGAGTCTCCGCCCGCTCTATCAGGCGCTTACCGCCGCGCTGGAGCGGTTGGGCCAGTCGTACGAAATCCTCTTTGTGGACGATGGTAGCCGCGATGGGTCGTTTGCCACCCTCAGCGCATTGCACGAGCAGGATCAGCATGTCCGGGTGATTCGTTTCCGCCGCAACTTTGGCAAGACTCCGGCGCTGGTGGCGGGATTCTCGCATGTGCGCGGGGATATCGTCTTCACGATGGACGCCGACCTGCAAGATGACCCCAACGAGATGGCAAAGTTCATCGAGAAGCTCGACGATGGCTATGATCTCGTCTCCGGCTGGAAATACCCCCGGCATGACCCCATCACCAAGACGTGGCCGTCATTCTTCTTCAATCGCATGGTCAGCGTCACGACCGGTGTGCGTCTGCATGACATCAACTGCGGATTCAAGGCGTACCGCCGCGAGGTGCTCGACGATGTGAAGCTCTATGGCGAGCTGCATCGCTTCATCCCGGTGCTGGCGCATGAGCGCGGCTTCCGGGTGACCGAGGTCAAGGTACGCCATCATAAACGCAAGTTTGGCAAGTCGAAGTATGGGGCGCGGCGCTTCCTGAGGGGTTTTCTCGATCTGATGATGGTCGTCTTCCTCATGCAGTATCTCCAGACGCCGCTACGCCTGTTCGGCGCGATAGGGCTGCTGGCGACGTTGGCAGGCGTGCTGGTGGATCTCTATATCGTCCTAGACCGCTTTCTGCCGTTTGGCTCCCACCAGGAAATCCATACCCGCCCACTCCTGTTTGTAGGGATCCTGTTGCTCATCTTCGGCATCAGCTTCATTCTGACCGGCCTGCAGAGTGAGATGATCCGTCACTTCGCCTATCGCCCAGACGATGAGTACAGCATCAAACAGGTGCTCGACTGATGGTCGCGCAAAAACCATCGCAGCTCGCGGAAAGGGTTCAGCAGGCGGTCGGCTGGCTGCGCGCGCACAAGCGACTGGTACAGTTCATCGTGGTCGCGCTGATCCTGGTATTTCTGGCGCTGGGTGTCCGTTCGAGCTGGACGAATCTCTCCAGGTATCAATGGCACGTGCAGTGGGAGCTGCTGGTGGCGGCGCTGTTGCTGTTCGTCGCGCAGGAGCTTACTTATGCGCTCATCTGGCGCGGCATCTTGCGCCGCCTCGGAAGTGACCTCGATATCGTTTCCAGCCAGCGCATCTATCTGAGCGCGGAGTTCGTCCGCTACATTCCCGGTAACGTCTGGCATGTGTTCGCGCGGGTGTTTGGCGCGGAGAGTCGCGGCGTCCCTAAGCCCATCGGTCTGGCGAGCATGGTGATCGAGCTGGCCACCAAGATCACGTCCGCGGCGCTGGTCTTCGCGCTGTCGCTGTTATTCTGGCCCGACGTCTCCGGGCTGACACGGGTCATCCCGCATGACGTCATCGTGGGCATCGGCCTCGTGGGCGTGCCACTGCTCCTCGTCGGGCTGCATCCGCGGCTGCTCCAGGGTATACTGAATCGCGGCCTGCGCATGCTGCGGCGCGAGCCGGTGACGCTGGGGCTGCGTTATCGCGATCTCCTCATCACCACGGGCTACTGGTCATTGAGCTGGGTCGTCGGGGGAGTTGGCTTCTATCTGCTGATTCGCTCGCTGACCGATGCGCCGACGACGGTTGTCGCGGTGGCGCTGGCCATCGGCATCAACGCGATGGGCTGGGATGTTGGCTTCCTCGCCATCTTGACGCCAAGCGGGCTGGGTTTCCGCGAGGCCGCCATCGCGGGACTGCTGATAGCCTGCGGTCTCGTCTCTGGCGCCGATGCCACTCTGGGCGTGGCGCTGGTCATCGCATTCATGGCGCGGCTGCTCACCACCGGCGCCGAGCTGATCTGCGTGACCGTCGCCCACCTTGCCCCTGGCGGTATCCCGGTGCAGCCGCCAACCGCTGAGCCAGCGCCGGAGTCGTAGGAGGCGTCTCATGACTCCGACGGGCACATCTGGGCCGGACGACTCGTCGAGCGCTCCATCCTCATCGCCCGCGCCATGGTTTCATAGGGTCTCCATTTTCGTCTCTCGTGTCACGTCTTCTCTTGCGCCGCTGCGTGTGGCGGCACGCGAGCGCTGGAATGCCCCGCGACTGCGCCCGGTCCGGCGGACATTGGCGCGCCTGCTGGATCGCTATCCGCCGCTCTCGCCCGCGCCAGAGGGTCTCTGGCCGCGCGTCGCGCTCGGTATCGTTGGCGCGCTGGCGCTGGCCTTCACGATCTTCTTCTCGGCCTATCTCTTCGCGCGGCACGACGCTTATTTGACGCACGCTGAAGACCTAGGCATTATGGATCAGGCGCTGTGGAACACGCTCCATGGGGCGCCGCTGCACCAGACGATCTGCGACCGTGTCACCGACAACAACTGTCTCGGCGATATCTCCCGGCTGGCCATCCACTTCGAGCCGATCATATTTCCGCTCTCGCTGCTCTATGTGATCGCGCCATCCCCCAAAACGCTCCAGTTCGTACAGGCCCTCATCGTCGCGAGCGGCGCCTTCCCCACATTCTGGCTTGCCATGCGGCGGCTCCGCAGTCCGTTTGCGGGCATTGTCTTCGCCGCGGCCTATCTGCTCTTTCCATCACTGCAAGCCGCCGTTACCGATGACTTTCACGCGGTGACGCTTTCGGCGGCGTTTCTGCTCTTTGCGCTCTACTTTATGCTGTCGCGCAATAACGTCGGGCTGATTATCGCCTGTCTGCTCGCGCTCTCAACCAAAGAGGAGATTCCGCTCGATGTTGCGCTGATCGGCCTGAGCATCGTCGTGTTGCAGCGGCGCGCCCGCCTCGGCTGGGGGCTGGTCGCGCTCGCGATGGTCTGGCTGGTCGTGGAGCTTGCGATCATGCACCTCGTCAGCCCGCTGGGGCAGTCGCCGACGGTTGCCCGCTACTCGCAGTTTGGCGACTCGCCAGGGCAGGTCGCGCTCTATGTGCTGACGCATCCAGTGCAGGTGTTGCGTGACTATGTTCTCACCCCAGACCGTATCGTCTACCTGCGCACGTTGCTTGCCCCGGTGGCCTATCTGCCGCTGCTTGCGCCGCTGACGCTGCTCATCGCCGTACCCGCGCTGGCGATCAATGTGCTGAGCAGTTACGCGCCGATGTACTCTGGCATCTACCAGTACAACGCCGAAATCGTCCCGGTGCTGATCGTGGCAGCCATCGAGGGCGTAGCGGCGCTCGCGGGTTTGGGAGCCTGGGCTGGCGCTCGGCTTCAGACACGGTTTTCAGCGGAAACGCTCCGGTGGCCGCGGTGGGCGGCGCGAATTCCGTTCCAGCGGGCGCTGATGGTGACGCTGACGCTGCTCGTACTGCTCTTTGCGCTCCGGGCGCAGCGCGATCACGGTTATACAGCGCTGGCGAAGGGATTCACCTGGCCGGTCGTGACGGCGCACGCCCAACTGGCTGACAGCATCGTCAAGCGGATTCCGCCCGATGCCAGCGTCTCGGCGCAGACCGATCTCGTCCCTCATCTCAGCCAGCGTCGCCATATCTATCTCTTTCCCGATCATTTGGAGGACGCTGACTATATCTTCCTGGACGTAACAGGCAGCCTGTATCCACAGAGTCTGGCGGTGCGGGCCTACATGGATCAAGCGCATGCGTTGCTGACTGGCGGCAGGTATCACGTGATCGTGGCCGACGACGGCTATCTGTTGCTGGCGAAGGGGCGCGGGCCAACGCTCGATCCGGCTGATCTCTGGGGGCTGCCACAGTCGTTCTATCGCTTCACCGTGACGGCGGCGAATACCATTCCCCATGCTACCGCCATTCGCTTTGGTTCATCGCTACATTTGGTGGGGTATAGTGTCTCGCCAGCGCCCACGCTCTACGTCAATAACCCCTATCTCACCGTGACAACCTATTGGCGCGTCGATCAGCCACTAACGACTGACGACGCGATAGAGCTGGTATTTGTTCGCTCGGATGGCTCGGAGTTCACCGAGGACGACTTTGCGACGACGCTCTGGCGTCCGCTGACGACATGGCGGCCCGGCGAGACATTCGTGGTGCGCAACTGGCCGTTGCTGATCACCAGTCGTGAGGCGGGAGCGCTACGGTTGGGCGTGCGGGTGCTGCATACCTCGCCTGGAGGGGTCACGACGCCCCTCACAGCCGTCCTGGGAAATGCATCAGGCGCAAGGCCAACACTCCTGGCGGGCGATACTGTTGGGGTGTTTTCGGAGTTACAAGTAATGGGCTAGTCAGTTGACGCCGTCAGCTTGCGTGCCTTAGAATGCCCGGCATGGGCCCAACCATGATGTGCTGGGAACGTCGTGGAACTCTGGAGATGGGCGCGGGAGAGAGGTGGAACCGGTGGGGCCAGGGAGCGGAGGAAATCTGGTCGGGCGCAAGCTCGGCGATTATCAGCTACAGTCGCTGCTCGGCGCTGGCGGTATGGCAGAGGTCTACCGCGCGCTCGAACTGCCACTGGGTCGTGAGGTCGCCGTCAAGGTGTTGCCAGCCGCGCTGGCCGCCGACCCCAACTACGTCACACGCTTCCGTACGGAGGCCCGCCGAGTCGCGCAGTTGCGCCATCCGAATATCGTCGAGGTCTACGCCTTCAATGGTGGTGATCGTGGCAACTTGCTCTATCTGGTGATGCCGGTGCTGAGCGAGTCACTCCGTGACCGGCTCGATGACGAGGGCAGCCTGCCGATCCGCGAGTCGGTTCGCATCGTGACCGAGATTGCCTCGGGGCTGGATCTTGCTCATGGTATCGGCCTGGTGCACCGCGATGTCAAGCCGGAAAATATACTACTCGATAAGGACGGGCGCGCGCTGCTGACGGATTTTGGCATTGCCCGCGAGGTGCCGTCGTTTCATCGTCAGGGCAACGCGGCGCAGACATTGGCGGCAACGGGTCTGCCGGTCGGCACACCGGAATACATGGCGCCGGAGCAGTTGCGCGGTGGGCCAGTTGATCAGCGCGCGGATGTTTATGCGCTGGGATCGGTGCTCTATGAGCTGCTGACCGGTCGCGTGCCGCATGAGGCGGATACGCCGTATGAGGTGGCCGCGCTCGTCCTTACCGAGCCAGCGGTGCCTCCGTCCCGTCGCAACGAGGATATTTCCCCTGAGCTTGAACAGGTTATCATGACGGCGCTGGCGAAGATTCCGGCACAGCGCTATCCCGATATGCGCACCTTTGCCCTGGAGCTTAATGCCGCTGTCCGGTCCAAGCGGACGACGATGCGCACGCTGGCCGGGGGCTGGCAGCGTAAGACGGTCCGTTTTCCAACGTCGCATGGGAGCATTCATAGGGCTACGGCAGACGCGACGACTGAGTCCTTCGCCGTAGTTGGCGCCCCGGCTTCTCAGGGATTCATGTCGCGCTATCGCTGGATGCTGATACTGGTGGCGTCGGCGATACTCCTGGCAAGCTTGTGTGGCGGTGGGACGCTGATGGCGCTCAACGGAGGGCTGTCGTTTGGCGGCGCGTCACCGGCGAGCCTCTCGGCACTTTCCGCGACGCAGACGGCGCGAGCAGCCGCCATCTCAACGGCGACGCCCATGCCGACCGAGACGCCAACGCCCGTGCCAACAGCGACGGTGCAGCCAACCGCAACCACTCCGCCGCCACCGCCACCCACCTGGCTGACGTTCACACCTTCGCCACTGGTGCTGGTGTTGTCGTCTCCGTCGTCGTTCTCATGTACAGCGACGCAAACCATCAAGAACACGTCAAACCAGACGCTTGGCTGGAAGTGGACAACTCCAGCGTTAAACTCGAATTATCGTTTCACGATCAGCGGACACAACAGAACATACTGGCCGCCTCAGGATATGACCCCTGGCCTGGCGGCTGGGGCATCGGAAACCATGCTCATCACAGTCAGCAATTGCGCTGCGCAGCCCGCGACCAGAACCATTACTGTGACGGACAGTCTCGGCCATACCTTCACCTTCGATATGAATCTGCCCAGCAACAAGTAGTGGCACATTCCACTACATGTGCTCAGCTTTCGCGCAGCAGGTGCAGCCGGAGCAGATTGAGCGCGGTATAGGCGGCGCGCAGCTTGATCTCGCCGCGCGGCCCGCGGAAGCGCTGGCTGGTCTCGCGCATGCCCTGTGGCGAGGCGACGGCGATATGGACTGTGCCGACTGGCTTGCCTTCCTGCTCATCTGGACCAGCCACCCCGGTTACGCTGACGCCGACATCTGCCCCGGTCTGCTGGCGCACGGCGGTGGCCATGGCGCGCGCCGTCTCAACACTGATGACACCGTGCGCGGCGATGACTTCGGCGGGAACGCCCCATGCCTCTTTTAGCTCGGTCGCGTACGAGACCAGCCCACCGCGGAAGGCAGTCGAGCTTCCCGGAACGTCGGTAATCAGGCTGGAGAGCAGTCCGCCGGTGCAGGATTCCATCGTCGCCAGCGTCAAACCGCGCTCGATGAGCATCTGTAGCGCGACACTCTGTGGCGTCTCGTCGTCGACGCCAAAGATATGCTGCCCGAGCGTCGCGCGGATGCGCTCTTCGACGTCCGCGACCAGCGCCTGCGCCTCGTCGGGTGTCGTCGCCTTTGCGGTGATGCGCACATCGACGGCGTCCGGCTTGGCATAGGTGGCGACGGTGGGGTTAGAACTGTGCAGCACTGCGTCGAGCCGTTCCTCGACGCTCGATTCGCCCAACCCCGCGACGCGCAGGATGCGGGTGAAGAGGATGTCGTTGGTGCGAGAGCGCAGGCGCGGAGCAACCTCGTTCTGCCACATGCGCTTCATCTCGTATGGCACGCCCGGCATGGCGACAATGACCTTGCCATCGCGTTCGGCCCACCAGCCAGGCGCGGTGCCAATGGGGTTCGGTAGAATCGTGACCGATGGCAGTGTCCACGCCTGCTTGATGTTGCGCTCGGGCATGACGATGCCCCGCCCGGCGAAGAACCCGCGGAGTTCGGCTTCCAGCTCCGGCTCGACGTGGGGTGTCTCGTCAAGCACAGCGGCTATCGCCTCGCGGGTGAGGTCATCTTCGGTGGGGCCGAGGCCGCCCGTGATGACAACCAGATCGGAACGCTCGCGCGCCTGCCTTACGGTTGCGCTCAGACGCTCCAGGTTGTCGCCAACCTGTGAGACGTAGAAGAGGTCGATGCCGAGCGGAGTAAGCTGCCGCGCCAGCCAGGAGGCGTTGGTATCGGTGATATGCCCGAGCAGCAGTTCAGTGCCAACCGAGAGTATTTCTGAGCGCATCGAGTTTCTCGCCTATCTTGTTTCAATGAGTAGCGACGTCGCCGCAAACAGTCCGCTCCATTCTACCACTCGCGATGGCGGCGAATTCGGCGTGATGTTCTGGTAATGCGGAGCGATGTCGGCGGTTGTCGGGGCCAGTTCAGGCTAGCAGACTATACAAGAGTCCCCGATGTTATGGTGACTAACTACAAGATGTTGTGTCAAAGGCAGGATATTTCCTACGACACAATATGTGGTAAAATTAGTATTGCAAAATCTATATGTTGTGCTACAATTGCCTTTGTCCCCTTCGCACAGGCCGGTGCGAAACAGCTCAGCAGTTGATTACCCCCTCAGGAGAGCAGCCGTGGCAGAGAAGAAGGCTGGCGCCAGCAAGGCGACGAGCGCTGCGTCGTCGCAGCGCAAGGCAGGCGAGTGGTCGGAGGCAGCCGTTCGCGTATTTCGCGAGCGCTATTTGTTGAAAGACGCGAAGGGCGTCGTCGCTGAGACGCCCGATGATTTGGCGTGGCGTGTCGCCGATGCCGTCGCCTCGGCGGAGGAGCAGTGGGCCGATAAGGGTGGCGCGTCACGCGATGAGATCGCCGAGAAATTCTATTCGATCATGGTGGAGCGCAAGTTCCTGCCGAACTCGCCGACGCTGATGAACGCCGGGAAGGGCAATAACCTCCAGCTCTCCGCCTGCTATGTGGTCCCGGTCGAGGACAGCCTCAGTGGCATCTTCGACGCAGTCAAGCACGCCGCGCTGATCCACCAAAGTGGAGGCGGCTGCATTTCTGGCGACGCCCATGTATTCACGACGTTTTGTGGTGTGGAAGCGATTGCGACGCTTTATGATCGCGTGCGGGCGACTGGCCAGAGCGAAGAGAATCGTGGCGATCACGCGGTGATGGATGTTCGCCATCTGGGCATTCAGACGATGGCGCTCATCCCTGAGGATGGCAGCTATGAGCCAGCTCAGGTAACTCATCTCTGGCGTTACGATGTTCCGTTAGCCGACCATGTACGTGTGCGCGCGGCGAATGGCATGACGGTGACGACCAGCCGCTGGCATCCTTTTATGGTCTTCGATGGCAAACAACTGGCCGAGCGGCGCGCCGATGAGCTTCGGGCAGGCGATATTCTCCCAACGCCGAATGGCTCTGTGCGCGATCGGTGGCCGCATAGCGAGTATAAGTCCGTGGCTGGTGTGCGGCTCGATGAGGAGATTGCTTGGCTGCTCGGCTACTATCTCGGCGACGGCAATCTTGGCTGGACGAAGGTTCCAAACAGCGAGCCACGCCGTGAGACGTTACGCTGGCGTCTCTTCGACGGGCGCACTGCCTCACTCGAATACGCGCGCGATACGCTGGCGCGACGCTTTAATGTGCGTCTCAGCATCAACCAGGATGCGCGTGGGGTGTACTCACTCACCACGACCAATGCGACCTTCATCGCGACGTTCCGCAAGTTGCTCGAAGTATATCCGGGACCGAAAGGTGAACTGCCGTTCCCTGAGATGGTCGCGAAATCACCTCTCAGCGTTGTTGGCGCTTTCCTGGCTGGATTGATCGATTCAGATGGCTATGTCGATAGCGTTCGTGATCGTGTCTCACTGACGACGCAATCGCGTTACTTGGCGAGCAAAGTGCATACGCTATGCAGCTTGCTCGGCTTCGCGCCTGGGATGCGTGAGCGACAGCCATACGGCAAGGGGCGCTCGGTAGTTTACGAAGTGAAGTTGGCATCAGAGCCGAGGGTCGATGAACTCCGCGCGCTCATCGGCCCCTTTCTGCACGACACAGTAAAGGCCGGGCGGCTGGCCGAGACACGTGGGGAGCATGAGCATTCAACGGCCACTCGCCTTCCGATTCCCTTTTCGGCTATCGAAGACCTATTGCAGAGCGTTGGTGTCGTGACGAACACGACGGAGATTCATCGCCAGCCGGTGAATATCGGCGGCGAGATGGTCTGGTTGCATCGTTGGAAGGAAGGTCAGGGAGTCAACGCGGAAAAGCTGCATTACATGGTGAAGCTGCTGCGTCCGCTCGTGGATATGGTCTTTCAGAGTCGGCTGGATGTGCTGGAGCATCTGGCGCATGGAGCGACGACGGTTGAGACTATCGAAGCGCCAACCGAGAGTGCGCCATTCTATGACTTCACGGTCGCCGATCACAGCACGTATCTCGCGGGTACCAACGGCCTGACCGCGATTCACAACACCGGTTTCAGCTTTAGCCGCCTCCGTCCCGAGGGCAGCATGGTCGCCTCGACCCATGGCGTGGCCAGCGGTCCGATCAGCTTCATGCGCATCTTCGATGGAGCAACCGAAGCGGTGAAACAGGGCGGAACTCGTCGCGGCGCCAACATGGGAATTCTCCGGGTTGACCACCCCGACATCCTGAAGTTCATCGACTGCAAGCGCGATGGCTCGGTGACGAACTTCAACATCTCAGTGGCCATCACCGATGCCTTCATGCGTGCGCTCGAAGCCGACACCGAGTACGAGCTGATCGACCCGCATACTGGCAAAGTGACGCGCACACTCAAGGCGCGTGACGTGATGGACGCTATCGTCTCCGCCGCTTGGGCGACCGGTGATCCCGGACTCGTCTTCCTCGACCGCGCCAACGCCAGCCCAGCCAATCCTGTGCCAGATATCGAAATGTTGGAGGCAACCAATCCATGCGGTGAACAGTATTTGGGTCCGTACGACGCCTGCAATCTCGGCTCGATCAACCTCGGCCTGTTTGTGAAGGATGGCGAGGTCGATTGGGTGGGGCTCGAGGAGGCGACGCGGCTCACCACACGCTTCCTCGACGACGTCATCGAGATCAACCCGTATCCGCTTAAAGAGGTGCGTGACAAAGTGCGGGCGAATCGGCGCATCGGTCTCGGCGTGATGGGCTGGGCCGAGATGCTCTTCGAGCTGAACATCCGCTATGACAGCGAAGAGGCGGTGGCGCTCGGCGAGAAGGTCATGGTCGCCATCCAGGACTGGTCAACCGATGAATCGGCGAAACTGGCCGAGGTACGTGGCGCCTTCCCCAACTGGGAACGCAGCATCTACAAGAACGGCGAGAAACTGCGCAACTCCACGCGCACGACGGTCGCGCCAACCGGCTCCATCAGCATCCTGGCCGACTGCTCGTCCGGCATCGAGCCGATCTTCGCGCTGGCCTTCCAGCATAGGGTGAAGCAGCCGGATGGCTCATATCGCGTACTGGATTTCGTCAATCCATTCTTCGCACGCGCGCTGGCGGCCAGTGACATCGTCGAGAAGGATGAGGTGCTCGCCTACATCAGAGAGCATGGCTCGCTGCACGGGCATCCAGCGGCAGAGCATCCCGCGCTCGCGCCGTATGTGACCGCGCACGAGATCGCTCCTGAGTGGCACATTCGGATGCAGGCGGCCTTCCAGAAAGGCGTTAACAACAGTATTAGCAAGACCATCAATTTGCCAAATAGCGCTACGTATGACGACGTCCGCAATGCCTACATGCTGGCGTGGGACTTGGGATGCCTCGGCATTACCGTCTTCCGTGACGGCAGCAAGGGCGAGCAGGTCCTAAACGTCGGTGTGAAAGACAAACAGCCAGAGGCGGCGACCGCTGCTCAGGCCAGTGTCCCGGCGCAGGCGGAGGTCCAGGCGGAGGTCGAGGCGGAGGTCGAGGAGAGGCGTCACCGCTACTATGGAGGCATCAAAGAGCGGCCAGAGGTTATCCACGGCTACACGCGCCAGGTGCGCGCGCCCGAGGGCAAGGTCAACGTCACCCTCAACAGTGACGAAGACGGCCTGCTGGAGGTCTTCGTCAACATCGGCAAGGCTGGCTCGGATGTCGCGGCGCTGGCTGAGGCGCTGGGCCGCCTGATCTCGCTGCACCTGCGGATTGACAGCCCGATTTCACAGAACCAGCGCGCCGAAGAAGTGGCCCGCCAATTGCGCGCGATTGGTGGCAGCACCTCGATTGGCTTTGGCGCTGATCGGGTGCGGTCGCTGCCAGACGCCATGGCGCGCGCCATTGACCTGCATCTGGCGAGCCTTGCCAATCAGCCCGAGTCTGAGGCGCCGTCCGAGTCGTCGGCTTCTGCTGACGCGCCGGACGAACCGCCGTCAGGTGGCGCTAATGGAGGTAACGGCTATAGCAATGGCCTGAACAATGGCGGCGGCCATCTGCCAGGCCCCAATCCCATGATGCTGGCGCCCTATAGTGTGACCGGCAACCTCTGCACGCAGTGTGGCAATAACACCATGCGCTACGAGGAGGGTTGCAAAAAGTGCGTCAGTTGCGGCTATAGCGAGTGCTAAACGCGGAGTCATACCGCTAACTGACCGAGCCCAGGCGCAGAGTTCACGGAGTACTTTCGTGGGCTATGCGCCTGGCGTATATCCTCACTGAGAGCCGCATGCCTCGTGTGATCGTAACGTGCGCTGTCTACTGCAAATTTCCTTCTTCTTTCGAGCGGCCTCTCAGCTACTTCCCCTCAATCGTGGTATACGTTCGGACAGATTATCATGTGAGGTCGTCCACCGGGCACAGCACGTGCATCTTGAGCGTGAATATCGCACGTCAAATCCTGCTGTGCCAATTCTGCTCATGTGTCGCGTAGCGCTTGGTCATCACGATAATTTCCACACGAACGAGCATCCTTGTCACAAGGCCCCTTTTTCCTGCCGTCTTCAAAGGAGTGCGCCATGGTGACACCGGCCACGTTCACCGGACTTGAGATCATCACAGCCGTCGCCTTCGCCGTGCCGCTCGCGCTCGACCTGCTACACCTGCGCCTGCTTCCCGCAGTGGTGTTTGAGGTGCTGGCGGGGATTCTCATCGGCCCTTACGGTCTGAATTGGGTGACCGCGGATGAACCCGTACAGATCTTTTCTTTCATCGGCCTCGGGTTCCTGCTCTTCCTCGCCGGCATGGAAGTTGATACTACGCGCTTTCGCGGCCCGCTCTTTCGCCTGTCGCTCCTGTGCTTCGGCGGCACGGTTGCGCTGGCGTTGTTCGTCGGCCTCCTCTTTGGCGTCACCGGACTCGTCAGGACGCCGCTGTTCTTTGCGAATATCCTTGTGGCGACGTCGCTGGGTGTGATTCTTCCGCCTCTCAAGAGTGCTGGCGAGGTGGATACGACTTTTGGCCAGTTGTCCATTCTTGCCGCGACCCTTGCCGAGTTTGGCTCGCTAGTGTTGTTGACAGTGTTATTCTCCACAGTCGTAGTAAGCACCCCTGTGCATGTGTTTTTCCTCGCCTGCTTTGTGCTTCTTGCCGTTGTTGTGATTGCAGTAGTACTGCGGGCCGAGCGGTCGAAAACACTGACCAGAATGCTGGTTCGGCTCAGCGACTCGACAGCGCAGATTCGCGTGCGGGGAGCCTGGGCGCTACTGGCGGCGTTTGTCGCGCTGGCAGTGCAAGGATTCGGACTCTCAATTTTTCTCGGCGCCTTTATCGCGGGCGTCGTGATCCACATTCTCGATCCCGATGAGACGACGCGCCACCCTCAGTTTCGCATGAAGCTCGACGCGATAGGATTCGGGGTCTTCATTCCCGTCTTCTTTGTGACGATTGGCTTGCAGTTTGATCTGCCCGCGCTGACATCAAGCACCCGCGCGCTGGTGCTGGTGCCGCTCTTTCTCCTGGCGCTGCTCGTCGTGCACACGGTGCCAGCCCTGTTGTTCCGTCCGCTGCTGGGCAACACGCGTACCTACGCCGCGGGTTTTCTGCAGGCAACCTCACTCACTTTCATCCTCGTCGCCGTTCAGATTGGCTCCGCGCTCCATCTTATCTCTGCGGCAACCAGCGCCGCGCTTACGGCTGCTTCTCTCTTCTCGATCCTGATCTTTCCATTCACGGCCATGTTGCTGCTCCGCCGTGCGAATGTAGCGGAATCTCAACAGGCCGCGCTGGCCCAGCTCGATGAGCGTACGCTGAGGAGCGAAAACGAGCTGTAATGGCGAGCGCTTTCGACAGATGCTGGCATTAGGATGCCATCGGCTTTGGCGTCATGCCAAGCAGCGCCATTTCGTGGAGCAATGTCGGAGGCAACCCCTCGTCCAGTAGGCGCGGATTGTAGCCGAGCTCGCGCCGCGCCTTCGCGTTGTCGCCGAGATAAGTTACTCCGGCATTGATACGCAAATACTCGCTGGTATACATCGCTGGCACAGGCACAAGCTTCTCCACCACACCCATCAGCGCGGCGGACGCCTTCATCATAGCAGGCGGCGCCAGGATGCGTGACGCTCGTACTCCAGTCACGCGCTCCGCCAGCGCCAGCGCATCCACGAACGTACGACGCTCGCCCGCGATGATATAGCTCTCTCCTGCGCGGCCCTGCTCCATCGCCAGCAGGTGCCCGTGGGCCACGTCGTCTACATGCGCCCAGCAGTACTCTGTACGTTTCGGAAGAATAGGTAACTTGTGCTGAAGGTAGTCAATCAACGCCATACGGAGGCTGCTGGTATCTCCCGGCCCGTAGATGACCCCCGGCTGCACGATAACCAGCGGCAACCCCTGCGCGATCAGCGGCTCGGCCACCTCATAGTGCGCCACCCATTTGGTGCGGTCGTATTCGCTCAGGGGCTCGCCAGTGAAGACGTACGACTCATCCACTAGCTTGCCGTGGGTATCGGAGAAGACGGCCACCGTGCTGGTGTAGACGCCTTTGGGAATGCCAAGCTCGCGCATCAGCTCGAGCACATTTCGCGTGCCTTCGACGTTGATCCGCTCGCCTGCGCGCCGCTCACTCGCTGTGCGGACGCCAATCTTGTACCAGCCAGCGATATGGAAGACGCCATCTACCCCAGCCATGGGAGCGCGCATGCTCTCCTTCTCGGTCACGTCGCCCTGGTGCAGTGCGATTCCCAGCGCGGCGAGATCGCCTGCCTTCTCAGGAGTGCGCACCACCGCAACCACATCATGTCCCGCCACGCGAAGCTGCCGTGCCACGCGCCCGCCGACAAATCCAGTCGCGCCCGTCACGAAGTATTTCACCGGCGTTTCTCCCTACAGAAAAAGCCTGTTACCGCTCGCTTTGCACGAAGTCGGAACAGGCGAGGAAGCGATGTTCTTGGGAGCGGGAGACGGGACTCGAACCCGCGACAGCCTGCTTGGAAGGCAGGTACTCTACCAACTGAGCTACTCCCGCAAGGGCCATCTCGTCAGACGAAGACGGCTTGCGCTGCACATTGTACCATATCGCCGCGCAAGCGTGTAGACTTTGCGCCCTCCTTGCGAATAGCGCGGTGCGCATACTATCATGCATGAGGCGGATGGGCCTGGCTCGACATGGTGTTGCCTTTGACCCACGGCAAAGTTGGTGCGCAAGAAAGGCGTAGGCGCGGGTATGGCAGACAGGCATGATGGGCAACGGCTGACCGCCACCGTGCGCGGCTACGTGCAGGGCGTTGGTTATCGCTACTACGTGCTGCAGCATGCCCGCGCGCTTGGTCTGACTGGATTCGCGCGTAACGAGCCTGACGACTCGGTGACGGTTGTCGCCGAGGGACCATCGAGCCTGCTGGCGGGATTGTTAGCGGCGTTGCGACGCGGCCCGGAGGGCGCCGACGTTCAGGATGTTCAGACATCCTGGGGGTCGGCGACACAGGAGTTTCCGACGTTTCGTATCGCGGCGACTTCACCGCGCTGATGGCTGCTTGCCTGTGAATGCATGGAGATAAGAGATACCGAGATGAGTATTGATCGCAAGACTGTGGACCATGTGGCGATGCTGGCGCGAATCGCGCTGACCAACGACGAACGCGAACGCACTCAGGAGCAGCTTTCAGCGATTCTGGAACACATCAATGTGATCGCCGAGGCCGATACCAGCCAGGTTCCCACGACCGCCCATATTCTCCCGGTCGAAAACGTGATGACGGCGGACCAATCGCGGCCGTCATGCTCGCCGGATGAGCTGCTGGCGAATGCTCCGGCGCGCGAGGGCGAGTATTTTCGCGTGCGTGCGGTGCTCGAAGAGTAGCGATCCAGATAGGCACTGATCTGAGAGCTGGATGTAAGGATAGGGAGACTTCCGTGGCGTATCTCTGGCAATTATCAATCAGCGAGGCGCTGGAAAAGCTCGCGAGTGGCGACATCTCCGCCGTTGAGCTGACGCGCGCCCATCTTGACCGTATCGAAGCCGTCGAGGGCCGCGTACGTTCGTTCGTGACCGTGACCGACCAGGATGCGCTACGCGAGGCCGAGCAGGTTGACCGGATGCGCCGCGCGGGCGAGACGCCTGGCCCGCTGGCCGGGATTCCGCTGGCGCTCAAAGACGTCCTCTGCACCAAAGATGTGCGCACCACCTGCTCATCGCGCATGCTCGAACATTTCGTGCCGCCTTATGACGCCACGGTGGTCCGCCGACTGCGCGCGGCGGGCGCGATTTCGGTCGGCAAGACGAACATGGACGAGTTTGCGATGGGGTCATCCACCGAGAACTCAGCCTTCTTCCCGACTCGCAACCCCTGGGACCTCGACCGCGTGCCTGGCGGCAGCAGTGGCGGCTCAGCAGCCTCGGTGGCGGTCGGCGAGGCGATGGGGGCGCTCGGCTCCGACACTGGCGGCTCGGTGCGGCAACCCGGCGCGCTCACCAACACTGTTGCGCTCAAGCCCACCTATGGCCGTGTCTCGCGCTATGGCTTGATCGCATTTGCCTCATCGCTCGATCAAATTGGGCCATTCGCCCGTTCCGCCCGCGACGCCGCCCTCCTGCTGAACGTCATCGCGGGCTACGATCCGCTGGATTCAACTTCGGTGAATCGCCCAACGCCCGACTATCTCGCCACGCTGACTGGAGACGTGAAGGGCATGCGCATTGGCGTGCCAAAGGAATATTTCGTCGAAGGCGTCGAGCCGGGCGTCAAGAAGGCGGTGGAGGAGGCGATACAGACATTTGTCTCGCTGGGCGCGGAGATTGGCGAGGTCTCGCTGCCCCATACGCGCTACGGGGTCGCGGCCTACTACATCATCGCGCCGGCCGAGTGCAGCGCCAACCTGGCCCGCTACGACGGCGTCAAATACGGTCTCTCGGTGCGTGACGGCGCGCACGATCTGGTGGAGACAACGGCAATTACGCGCGCCACGGGGTTCGGCGCGGAGGTCAAGCGACGCATCATGCTTGGCGCCTATGCGCTGTCGGCGGGTTACTATGACGCCTACTATCTCAAGGCGGAGAAGGTGCGGACGCTTATCAAGCGCGATTTTGACGAAGCGTTCGAGAAATACGACCTGCTGATTGGGCCGACATCGCCCACGGTTGCGTTCAGGCTCAACGAGAAGATGTCCGACCCCTACGCGATGTACCTCAACGACGTTTTCACCATCCCAGTCAACCTCGCGGGCAATTGCGGTATCTCGATTCCCGGCGGCTTCAGCGAGGGGCTGCCTGTCGGTGTCCAACTGATCGGCCCATCATTCGGTGAAGAGATCCTGCTGCGCGCGGCGGACGCCTTCCAGCGTGTCACCGACTTCCATACGCGCTGGCCGGAGCTACCGCCGCAGAAGCGCGCTGCGAAATCGCGCAAGTAGCGGATATGAAGCCGGGAAAGAGGCGAGGGTCTCTGCTCGCGGAACTGGCGCTGGCCGTCGAGTTTCTGACCGTGCTGCCGGTGCGCCGCACGCGCGCGGATGAGACGGCGGCCACTGAGCCGCCGGATATGGCGCTTGCGCTGCCCTGGTTTCCGCTGGTGGGCGCGCTGCTGGGTCTGGCGCTCGTCGGGCTGGACTGGGCGCTCTCATTCGTCTTTCCTCTTGGCATCCGGGCGGTGGCGCTGCTCGTCTTCGACGCGCTGGCGACGGGTATGCTGCACCTCGATGGCTTCGTGGACTGCTGCGATGCGCTGCTGGGCACGCGTACAGTCGAGCGGCGGCTGGAGATTTTGCGCGATAGCCGCGTCGGCGCATATGGAGCGCTTGGTGGCGCCCTCCTGCTGCTGGCAAAGTTTGCCGCGCTCACCGCGTTGGTGAGTGGCCCAGGTCGTGTGCTTGCGTTACTTGCCGCTCCGATTCTTGGCCGCTGGGGAATGGTCTACGCCGTCACCCGCTACCCCTACGCGCGAGCGGCAGGCGCGGGTGCGCCGTTTCGCAATCGCGGCATCAGCCAACTCGCTCCGGCAAGCATTATATTGCTGCTGTTGCTTGCCGCCAGCGCGCTCGTGATCGGCAGTCGAGGGTCTGGTATTGGCACAACTCTCCCGCTAACGGCTTCGCTGCTCGTGGTGGCGTGGCTTGTGCTGCTGGGCTGGCTGGCGTGGGCCAGTCGTCGGCTCGGCGGGGGGCTGACCGGCGACACTTACGGCGCGGCATGTGTATTGGTGGAGCTAACGGTGCTGGTGCTGGCGCAACCGCTGGCAACGCTGGCGGCGCGTCTGTTTGGTGGGTAATGGTTAAACTCATCCTCGCATGGATTATCACTGCGTTGCCGATGCCACGTTATCCTTAGCCTTTGTACGCCAGATAGCGACTATCGAGACGGTCAGCAGAACGAAGCCAGCCGGGATGGTCACTGCGTAGATCACTGGACCCGTTGGCACGAGCAGATGAGCGGCCTGTGCAAGCCCATAGATCGCCGATGCGACGAGTGGAATGGCGAACACCGCCAATACATCTCTCAGGCGGACGGGATGTGATGGGGCAGATGTTCCCAGCGTTGTCAGAATATCCTCGCGTGTCTCATTGCGGCGGTTTCTGAGTAGCGTCAACAGGACCAGAAGCACGAGTGGCGGCAGGATGAACAACGCAAGTGGCTGAAGTGGGAACGTCACCAGAGCAAAATAGACCACGACGAGCAGAAGCGCGCCAATGATTTCAATGCGGGTAGGCGCGAACTGGCGCCTGGAGAGACGACCTGCCAGCCAGTACGCGCATACAAGGAGCGTTGTGGTGGCGAAGACATACACGGCAAAGTCTGTGAACGAGGTAGCAGGCGGAGCATCAATCCACCACCAGATCGCCCATAGCCCATAGACCGCGCCGATGCCAGCGGCGACGATGAGTGTTCTCCACCAGGTACCCGTGCGAAACAGCCACTGCATCGCGTTCCAGCCCACGAGAATGGTGATGAGCGCATGCCATGACAATCCGGTAAGCGAGATGCTGATTGGCAAGAGGCTATATAGGGTCTGGACAATTACGCCTTCGACCAGCCAGCCGAAGAGCGCGCCAGCGAGGAAGATCGCGGCAAATGTGCGCACGCGGAAGGTAACGACGAGCGTCAGGAATATATAGGCCGCGAAGGAGTAGGTGAGCAGGAGCCAGAGCGCATCGGGAAGGCGGATGTTATCGAGCGGGCGCGCCCAGAACGCGTATTCGGAATAGTAGACGAAGATGTATCCGGTAACAACGGCAAGACAAAGTCGCCTCAGTAAGTTGCGCATGATCGCCTCGCCTTTCCACTATCTCCCGATTCCGACTACGCCTACACTTACTCGTTGCTCTCACCCTCCTCCCGTTCGCTGACGCCCGCCTCGGCGAACGTCGCCATCTGGCGGTGGGCGGCGAGCGCGCCATCGATGATGCTCATGGCCAGCGCTGCGCCTGTTCCCTCGCCCAGCCGCAGATCGAGATCGAGCAGCGGAGCAAGGCTCAGCGTATCGAGCAGCACGCGGTGGCCGCGCTCCACAGAAATGTGTCCCGCGATGAGATATTCGCGCACCTGCGGGCAGAGCTTCTCCGCCACCAGCGCCGCCGACCCCGCGATGAAGCCATCTAGCACGACGGGCATGCGATGCGCCGCGCCTCCCAGGATGACGCCGACCAGCCCGGCAATCTCCAGCCCGCCGACTTTCGCCAGCACATCCAGCCCGTCGTCGCGATTCGGCGTGTTCACAGCTAGCGCGCGCTCGATCACCGCAATCTTATGCGCCAGTTGTGCGTCGTCTATGCCGGTGCCGCGCCCTGTCACCTCGGCGGGCGACGTGCCAGTCAGCACGGCGGTAATCGCGCTGGCCGGGGTCGTGTTGCCTATGCCCATCTCGCCGGTCGCCACCATCCGCACGCCCTCGCGCACCAACGACTCGACGACTGTGATGCCAACGGCGATGGCCTCTTCCGCCTGGTCGCGTGTCATCGCTGGTCCCTGCGCCATATTGGCCGTGCCGTGAGACACCTTATGCGAAAGCAGGCTGGGATGCTCCAGCGAGCTGGCCACGCCGATATCCACGACGACGACCCGCGCCCCGACGACACCCGCCAGAGCGTTGATGGCCGCGCCGCCACGCAGGAAGTTCAGCACCATCTGTGGCGTCACCTCGGCCGGGTAGGCGCTGACCCCTTCGGCGGTGACGCCATGGTCGCCCGCCATGACCACTATCGCCTTGTTTGCCAGGACTGGTTGTTCCTGTCCAGTGATGCCCGCGATCTGAATCGCCAGCGATTCGAGGCGGCCCAGGCTGCCAGCGGGCTTGGTCAACTGCTGTTGACGCGTGCGCGCCGCCGCCACTGCGTCAGTATCGAGCGGGGCAACCGCCTCAACCGTGGCGGCGATATCTGGGCGAAGAGGCGTGTCCATGTGCTACAACCTTTCGTGTAATTCCAAAATTCGCTGAGCAGTGAGCAGCATACGAGGTTGTTATCCTAACCTCGTCTGTTGGCATTCCGCATGCTAGATGGTAGCGAGAATTGGAAGAGATTCTCAACACGCGAAAGGACAAACTATCCATGGCATCCAAACAGGTGACACTCAACGCGGAGCATCGCACGGTGCTCGGCAAGCACGTCAGGCATCTCCGGCGCGAAGGCATCCTTCCAGCCAATGTCTATGGACACCTGAAGGAGTCGGTGCCGGTTCAGGTGAACGCGCACGAGATGGAGCGCGCGCTCAAGTCACATGGCCCGACGACGCTCTACCGGCTGGTGATCGCGCCGGAAGGCAAAGAAGAAACGGTCATTGTGCGCCACATTACACGCCAGCCCGCCACTAACATCATCCAGCACATCGATTTCTATCACGTGAAGATGACCGAGCCGATGCGCGCGAAGGTGCCTGTGCGGCTGGTGGGCGAGGCGCCCGCGGTGAAGCTCCACGACGGCGTGCTGATCCAGTCGCTCGATATGGCGGAGGTCGAGGCGCTGCCAGCCGAGCTGCCAGAGGCGCTTGAGCTCGATATCAGCGACATGGAGGAGCTTAACTCGTCGCGTCACGCTAGCGCCCTCAAGGTGCCACGCAAGGTCACGCTGGTGACGCCGGAAGACGAGATCGTCGTCAGCATCCAGGCGCCGCGTGTTGTCGTCGAGGAAGTTCCGGCCGCCGAGGAAGCGCCTGCGGCCGCTGCTCCTGCCGCCGAGGGTGAAGCGACCGAGCAGCCTGCCGGGTCTACCGAAGAATAGCCTTGATCGTTTGAGGCGGGGCTACTTCGTGGCATGAATGCCGCGGCTAATTCTACTCGTACGGAATCCAATGCTTGTCAGCAAGGCTACCGAACGAGCGGGATTAGCCGTGGCCATGTAGTTCGCTTGCAAGGCCAGCTCTAGAGCAAAGCCTCCAGGTCATCCAGGTAGCGCCCGAAGGTATCGAGCGCCTCCTGGATGGGCGCGGGCGACGAGAGATCAACCCCAGCGTCACGCAGCAGGTTGATGCTGTAGTCCGAGGAACCTGAGCGCAGGAAGCGCAGATAGCGATCAACGGCGGGCTGCCCCTCCGTCAGAATCTGGTGCGCCAGCGCCGACGACGCCGAGATGCCCGTCGCGTACTGATACACGTAGAAGCTCGAATAGAAGTGCGGGATGCGCGCCCACTCGTTCGCGATCAACTCATCAACGTTCACCACTGGCCCATAATAGGTATCGTTGATCCGCTTGAAGATGCCGCCGAGCGTCTCGGGCGTCAGCGCCTCGCCTGCCTCTGCCTGCGCATGCATGTCGCGTTCGAACTCGGCGAAGAGTGTCTGGCGGTAGAGCGTCGTGCGGAACGTCTCCAGCGCGTGGTTGATGATGTACATTCGCAGCGCCTTGTCCGTCGTCGTCTGCAGCAGTGCGTGCGTCAGCAGCGCCTCATTCAGCGTCGAGGCGACCTCCGCCACGAAGAGCGTATAGCTGCTGTAGGGATAGGGCTGCGTCTGCCAGGTGAAATACGAGTGCATGGAGTGGCCCATCTCGTGCGCCAGAGTGAACATACTATCCATCGTATTCTGGTAGTTCAGCAGCATGAAGGGGTTGGTGCCGTAGCTGCCCCAGCTATACGCGCCCGAGCGCTTGCCCTCGTTCTCGTAGACATCGACCCAGCGCGACGACAGCCCCCGCTGCGCCACCGCCACATATGCCTCACCGAGCGGCCTGAGCGCCTGAGCCACCTGCTGTTGCGCTTCCGCGTAACTGACCTTATACTCCACCTCCGGCACCATCGGCACATACAGGTCGTACATGTGCAGATCGTCCAGCCCAAGCAGCTTCTTTCGCAGGCGCAGATAGCGGTGAAGAACGGGGAGGTTGGTGTTGACCGTGGCAACCAGATTGTCATAGACGCTCACCGGGATATTCGATGGATCGAGCGCGGCCTGGAGCGAACTCTCGTACTTCCGTGCGCGGGCAAAGAAGGTGTTGCGCTTCACCTGCGCGCCCAGCAGCGTCGCCATCGTGTTGCGGTAGGACTGATACGCGCCAAACATCGCCTTGAAGGCGTTGCGGCGCACGTCGCGATCGCGTCCTTCGAGGAAGTGCGAGACGAAGTTGCCCTGCGTGAGTTGTACCTCGTTGCCCTCGGCGTCGCGCACCGACGGCAGTTTCAGGTCAGCCGTGCTGAACATCTCGTAGACACGCTCCGGCGCGTTGCCGACCTCAGCCGCCTGCGCCAGCAGCGCCTCCATCTCAGCCGAGAGGATGTGCGGCCGTTCGCGGGTGATCTCGTCCAGCATGTGACGATATACCAGCAATCCCGGCTCTTCTTGCAAGAAGGCGTCGAGGCGCTCTTGCGGGATTGCCAGAATCTCTGGAGTCTGATACGCGGTCGCGGTGTTGACATCGTTGGCCAGGGTGGTCACGCGGTCGGCCATCGCCTGATAGGTGTTGTCGGTGCTATCCTGGTGCAGCCGCATGTAGGCATAGACGAAGAGACGTCCCAGAATTTCGCCCGCCTCGTCGCGCCGTTTGAGCGCTTCCAGCAGGCTTTGCGCGGAGTCGCCCATGTGGCCCTGATGCTCGCTCAGGCTGGGCTGCATGGCGCTTACCCGCTGGAAATCGGCTTCCCAGGTGTCATTGGTGGGGTAGATCGTTTCCAGTTCCCAGGTATCTTCGGTCTTGACCTCGCTGCGTTTGGGTCGCGTCTGCATGGTCTGCATGGTATCTCCTCGGTGCGAGTGATTTGTTTGGGTATGTCTCCGGCGCACACCCTGTCCGATAGTGTACCTCATGCTCCTGGCCATGATGCTATGCGCTCAGCATAGGTGCGAACACTCCGAACTACAGTGAAGAACAAGGTGATTTCGCCAGAAGTCGTGAATATCGTTGGTGCGCTATCCGTGGGGCAATCTATGCTGTCTGTAACCCTTGCGTCAGGCGCCCGGTTTCCGTACGATGTGCAGTGCGCGGCAGACTGGCCGTGAACATATGCTTTCTATGTACCCATTGGGAAACGCTGTGACAGATAGCTTGGCTGACGACCATATCAAGTTGCCGCGCGCATTCTATGCGCGCCCAACGCTGGATGTTGCCCGCGACCTCATCGGCAAGACACTCTACCGTCAGACGCAAGATGGCATGACCGCGGGAATTATTGTCGAGACGGAGGCATACGTCGCCGCGGTTGATCCAGCGGCGCATGGCTACCGGGGCAAGACGCCACGCAACGCGGTGATGTTTGGTCCGCCGGGCCACGCCTATGTCTACTTCACCTATGGCATGCACTTCTGCCTCAACGTCGTGACCGAGGAAGATGGCGTTGCCGCCGCAGTCTTGCTGCGTGCGCTTGAGCCAACACGGGGGCTGCCACTGATGCGCGCCCGTCGGGGTGAGCGGATCGCCGACCGCGACCTGGCGCGTGGGCCGGGCCGACTCTGTGCCGCGATGGCGCTCACCGTCGCGGATAACGGGCTGGACCTGCAAGACGATGCGCTCTGGCTGACCGAAACGCCCGATTTTCCGCCGGTTGCGCCCATCGCGGCGACGCCACGCATCGGCATCACGCAGGCTGCCGACTGGCCGTGGCGCTTTGTGCTCGCGGGCAGTCGTTGGGTCTCTGGGCGCACAGTTGGCGCAACTGTGGCTGACACGAGAGGGCCGGAAATCCCCAAATAGGCCGAAAAAAGGGGATGCCAAATGAGCAACGATGTGGTATGCTATGTAATTGACGGGGTTGCGGCGCGCCCCCGCTGAAGGGGTGAACGCGCCCGCCCGCGAGAAATGGCAAAGCGGATTCCTGAACGCGAAGAAAGGAGACTGGATGAGAGGTTTGCGCCTCCATCCAGGCAACAGGTACAAGAGTGACTGAGGTTTTGATCAAAGAGGGCGAGTCGTTCGACCAGGCCCTGAAGAAGTTTACCCGCAAGGTGCAGCAGGACGGCTTGCTCTCAGAGGCGAAGCGCCGCCAGCACTATGAGCCGCCCAGTGTCAAGCGGAAGCGCAAGGCAGACGCGCGCGAGCGTAAGGCTCGCAAGGCCCGCGCCAAGGCCGCCGCGATGGGCTACTAGGCCGCTGGGCGCCCGGTAGCTACGACGCGCTCTTCGCGCGCCTCGCAGCACGATAGAGAAAACCGACCAGGTAGTCGCATGAAGCGTTGGCACTGGTCGGTTTGTGGTACCTGTCACTGTTCGCTTGCTGGAAACTCGGACTGCTCGGTGAGCCGCAGCATCTGCGCCGTGTGGTCGATATCGTGGACAATGGCCAGCATGACCCACCCGCGCAGACTCAACTCGCCGAAGTAGGTGGAATCGCGTCGCGCCGTCAGATCGGCGTCGGCGGGAATGGCGGCGATATCGGCCAGTATGCGCTCCGTGGCAGCGTTCAATTCGGCGACGAGTTCCTCTTTCGGCACGCCATTGTCGGCGTGGTCACCCAGGCCGCGCGGCATGACGGCGAAATGCTCGCGCTTGCCTACCAGTCGGCCCATGTGCAACAGATACCAGTTCTCAGTGGCGATCAGATGGGTGACCGCCTCGGTCGCCGACCAGCGGTCTTCGTCATGCGCGGGAGCCTGACTTTGCGTGGCGGGCGGCTGCCAGGTCAGTTGTTCCTGCGACCAGCCCTCGATCAGCGCCTGTATCGTCGCGCGGGTCATTCGCAGCGCCTCAGCTAGCTCGCCGAGCGAATAGAGCGAGCTAGCCTGCTCGATGGTCAATTCGCCACGGACGATGCGCTGCCGGAGCGTTGTCAGGTCATCATAGGTCAATTCAGCCATTCGTGTTCTTCTCCTTGTCAGCGAGGCCGCCCCGTCATCATGTCGCATTGACGTTGACGCCATGGCGCGCGCACTGCTATAACCCCATTGGAAGGCCTCGCCATACTCTCGCACTGGAGATACTATGCTCGATCAATTGCGCGGACGCAACCTGGCGCATGTTGGATGTACGCTTGGCCTGACTGGGGGGCTGCTGTTGGGTCTGATCGCCGCACTCGTCATCATTCAGGTGATGCAGAACAGTAATGGCGTCAATATCGCCACGGCGGTCTGGCTCGGCGCGACAGTGCTGCTCGGCGGCCTCGGCTATTATCTTGGCGGCTATGTCTCGCGTCGCCTCTGGGGCGAGAAGCGGAACGACTCCTGAAGCCAGCGAGACACATACCTCTTACACCCTGCAACCCCCTTCTACCCTGCGCGTATCCCTTGCGGAACCCGCTGAATTGTTGAGTGCGGCGACGTGTGCTGCCTCTCTTGGGGTTCCATGGAAAAGGGAGCTTTCGATGAGTCAGAAGGCGCTTGCATTCGATCATTCGCTCGTCACGTCTGCATTCGAGTTGCCGGGCCTGACTATTGTGCGCAACTACGGGTTGGTGCGGGGCATAATCGTCCGGTCGCGCAGCGTCGTTGGTAATATCGGCGCGGCATTCCAGCAAATTGTCGGCGGCAACATCTCGATCTATACCGAGCTCTGCGAGCGCGCCCGCGTGGACGCCTACGAGCTGATGATCCAGCATGCCGCCGAGATTGGCGCGAATGGGGTTATCGGCGTGCGTTACGATGCGACCGAGATTGCACAGGGTGTCACGGAAGTGCTCTGCTACGGCACCGCCGTCACCGTCGCGCAGCCACAGCAGTAGCAATTGCCCTACCTGATGGCATGTGTCGGTTAAGGCTCCTTTTCTTTAGCATCTGGCAGGAAGGAAAGGAGCTTTGTGGTATGCCTAACGATTTCTCGGTAATCATGCGAGGCGCACCTGCGCCGGAAAGCCGCCGAAGCGTTGCTGTCAAATGGATCGACCTCGGCAAATCCCGGTGGATCACTGGCCGCCACGCATCAGCAAGGGAATGCGCCTGCTGGCACGCCACTGCCCACCGCGACACCACAGCCCAAATGGGTGGTGACGCATACATTCAAGGGGAATGGAATCCAGAAGATCGAGCCGTTCACCGTGAACTCTGGCCACTGGAAAATCGCCTGGTCGTGCAATCCGAAGGCCTACGGATTCCAGTACAATCTTATTGCCGACCTCACCGCTCCTGGGGATGATTTTGGCGACAGCGTCGTCAATGTCATTTGTAACGCCAACGATCCGTCGTCCGTTTCGGGTGAGACGAACGAGTATAGTTCCGGAACCTTCTGTCTGGATGCTACCAGCGAAGGGCCATGGACCCTCCCGGTCGAAGAGCTGAAGTAGCGCGCTACTCCACTACTCCAGTAGGAGTTGCGGTTCGGCGTCATGCTTGCTGGCCTTACTCGCCTTGCGAGCGCGCTGTCCCCCGCTGAGCGCTGTCGCCACAAACACTGTGCGATGCTCCGGGCAGGCGCCGATTAGCCGGAGCGCCGCCAGATGAGCAGAGGCGCCATAGCCAGCATTGGTATTCCAGCCATAGGCGGGATAGCTGCCATGGAGCGTCGTCATCATGGTGTCGCGATGCACTTTCGCCACCAGCGAGGCCGCAGCGACTGCCGGAATCAGCGTGTCAGCCTTCACCAGACAGCGCACGCGGGCGATACGGTCTGGTGGCGCGGGTGGGCGGACACGTCCATCCACGATGTACTCGTCGGCGTCGAGCGCGGCGATCAGGCGATGGAACGCCTCGCGATTGGCCCAGCCGATGCCATGCCGATTGATGTCGTCAACGGGGATGCTGACGATTTCCAGCGCGAACGCATGCGCACGAATGGCGAGGGCAAGGTCTTCGCGTCGGGCGCGGGGTACGGTCTTGGAGTCGCGTAGGAAGCGGGATAGCGCGCCGAGCCGGTCGGCCATGTCGTCGGGGAGAATGACCGCTGCCGCTACCAGCGGACCCGCCAGCGCGCCCCGCCCTACCTCGTCGAGTCCGCAGCGGCGCAAGGGCATGGTCGGCGCGTCCAGCAATGCGGGCTGAAGGACAGGACGCGATATTGCCGCCGCTTCCTCAGGCACAGGCTTAGATGCGGTCCGCTGGCTCATGTGGCGCTCCATCAGGCAGATCAAGCAAGTGATGATGGCAGGTGGCTCGTCCTGCCCTGCCTACAAGTGTACCTGACTGCGGGCATGCGCGCGAAGAGGTATGAGAAGGGTGGCAACGCAACACTGCGGAGGCTGGCCGACAGGCGTCAGTTGCCTCCGCTATGGAGAAGTATGGTGATGGATGGAGCGCGAGGGTCACCGGAAAGGATCAGATGCGACTCAGACGCGGCGCTCTTTGAGGCGGGCCGCCTTGCCGCGCAGCCCGCGCATGTAATAGAGATTCTTGCGCCGGACGACTGCGTGGCGCACGACCTCGATCTTATCGACACGTGGCGAATGCATCAGAAACGACCGCTCGACGCCGACGCCATGCGCGATGCGCCGGACAGTGACCGAGCGATTCAGCCCCTCGCCATGATGGCGGATGACAATGCCCTCGAAAACCTGAATGCGCTCGCGCGAACCCTCAACCACTTTGACATGTACGCGAACCGTGTCACCTGAGGCAATCTCTGGCACGTCAGCGCGCAGATGCTCCTCTTCGACGGCTCGAACCAATGGTGTAACTGACATGTAGTGCGCTCCTTATTCTGCAAAATGCCAACGCCCAGTATATCACGGTTCGTTTCGTGCGCGCAACCAGAAATTACTCCCAGTGGCTGGTGATACGCGCTCAGCCAATGATTAGACGGCTTCAGTCGCCGAACGGTAGCACATCCACCTGGACGTCCGTCACCGCGAGATCGGGCCGCGACTCCTCGATATAACGTACCGCGTGGTCGAGCACCTCTTCGGCGTGGCTGGCCTCGCCGCTGACATATGCCAGCCCGAGCACGGCGACCTGCCAGCTATCCTGCCGGTCCACCTCGGCGGCGGCGACCTCGAACTGGTTGCGCAGGCGCGCCAAGATCGAGCGCACCACCTGTCGCTTATCTTTGAGCGAGCTACTCTCCGGCAGGTGGAGTGTCACCTGACCGACTGCTGTAAACATGGGCGCCTTTTCGCGGAAAACAGGCCGCGATACCCGTGAGCTAGCCAGAGACTTTGTTCATCTCACGGCGCCGATTCATCCAAAACTGTCAGCGATTCGCGCCTACTACCGCGCATTACCAGCAACAGACTGGCGACGATACAAATCGCGCCGATCACCGTGGCCAGCGTGAGTTCGTCATGCAGGATGACGATGGCCAGCGCCGCCCCTAAGAGCGGCTGGATAAACAGCGTTGGCGCCGCCGCCGAGGCATCCGTCACACGCAGCGCGTGAAACCAGAGCCAGTAGCCCAGAACAGTCGTGATCGCCGCCAGATAGAGCACTGAGAGCCACCCGCCGAGCGAGACATGCGGCAACCCGTTGGACGCCACGGCCACCGCGCCTGCGGGTATCCAGAAGAACATGCTCCCGGTGATGGTCAGCGCGGTGAAGAGCAACGGTGGCAGTGTCGTGAGCGTCGTCTTGCCACGGACGGTATAGCCTGCCTCCAGCAGCAGCGAGAGCACAACCAGCACGTCGCCGACGACGCGGGTATTGTTCCCCTCGCCTAGACTGGGAACCAGCCCGCGTTCGACAATGAGATAGACACCGAGCAAGCCAACGGCCAACGCCGCGACGCCTGCGCGCGTGGCACGCTCGCGTAGAAAAATCCACGAGAGCAGCCCGGTGAAGATCGACTCGGTGGCGATCAGCAGCGCGACATCAGATGCCGTCGAGAGCGAGAGGCCGATATACTCCAGCGCCTTGTTGAGCACGAAACCGAGCAACGAGAGCTGGAGCAGCACGAACAACATCCGGCGGTCGCGCGGAATCTGCTTGCGGTAGCGAATCAAGACCGGGGCCAGCAGGAGCGCCGCCAGGGTGAACCGGACCGCGTTCAACTCAACGGGCGGCAATTCCGCCAGCGCCACTTTCCCGGCGGTGTAACTGCCCGCCCAGAGCACATTCGCCAGCACCAGCGCGCCGAACGCCGCCCTACGCGAACCCGATGCGGAGCGCGTAGGCCTGCTCGATGTCGCCGATGCCATGCGGGTACCTTCCGATTGCCTGCCAGAGAAACGCACCATCTCATCTTATCACTGCCCGACGCCGCGCGCTATCCATCTGGCAGGGGCGAGGCAGGAGGGCCAGTACATCTGAGTCAGACTGGCGGCTGTGGTACGATAGAACTGGCTGCTCTCGTGCCAGCAATCATCGCCAATGTCACGACAACTCACTACAAGGAGAACCACACCGATGGCGCAAGAGGTTGTGCTTCAGACCAATCTGCCGCTGCCGCTCTTTGGACGTGGCAAGGTGCGCGACACCTACGATCTGGGCGACCGCCTGCTCATGGTTGCTACCGACCGCATCTCAGCCTTCGACGCGATCATGCCGAATGGCATTCCCGACAAGGGCCGCGTGCTGACGCTGCTCTCGGCCTTCTGGTTCGGGCGGACGCGCGAGATCATTCCCAATCATCTCATCAGCGTCGAGATGGCCGACCTGCCGGAGTCGCTCGGCGCTGCGGCGGAGGCGCTGGCGGGTCGTTTCATGCTGGTGCGCAAGGCGAAGCGGCTGGACGTCGAGTGTGTGGTGCGTGGCTATCTGGCGGGAAGCGGCTGGGTGGACTACCAGCGGACCGGCGCGGTCTGTGGTGTGAAGCTGCCCACGGGACTGCGTCAGGCGGATGAGCTGCCTGAACCGATCTTTACCCCGGCCACCAAGGAGGAGACTGGGCACGACATCAATATCTCGCTCGACGAGATGAAGAACAGCGTGGGCGAAGATTTGGGTCAGGCAATTGCTGATGTCAGTATCGCCATCTACCGGGCGGCGGCGGACTATGCGCTGGATCGCGGCATCATCATCGCCGATACCAAGATGGAGTTTGGCCTGCTCGATGACCAGCTTCTCCTGATCGATGAGCTGCTGACCCCAGATTCCTCGCGCTTCTGGGCAGTCGGAGACTACGCGCCGGGTGGCTCGCCGCCCAGCTTCGACAAACAGTACGTCCGCGACTGGCTGGAGCGTTCCGGCTGGGATAAGCAGCCGCCCGCGCCCGCGCTGCCCGATGAGGTAGTCGCGGGGACGACCAGCCGCTACCGCGAGGCATATGAATGGCTGACGGGCGAAACCCTGCCGCGTAGTTGATGATGGACAACGCAGGCGCTGAACGTTTGACACCACACAAGCCGACGCCCTACGATTCCCAGGGCAGCCGTTTCTAGAGCGGCTGCGTGTTTTCTGACGAGTAGTGGTCAAAGGAGATACGGACGTGGCGGCTGAGAGCCTGGATGTGACCCCGACACTCAAGGTTGGGGATGAAGCGCCCGATTTCACGTTGTCTGCTCAGACGGGCGAGAAGATCACGCTGAGCCAGTATCGCGGCCAGAAGAATGTCGTGCTGGCCTTCTTCCCCTTTGCCTTCAGCAGCACCTGTTCGGCGCAGATGCCATCATATCAAGCTGAGCTGGAACGCTTCAATTCCTATGAT
>DATBIB010000115.1:0-48504 GCA_036557205.1 Ktedonobacterales bacterium
GCTGGTGGGCTATACAGTATGGCCGCCACATGGTACTACGCAGGCAAGACCCACCAGCCGGTTGACCTCGCGGCGCTGGCGATTGGCCTGGCTGCCTGCGCTGTCGGCGTGCTGTTCCTGTTTCTCTTGCGGTGGTTAGACCCCGAAAACGGGCCTGTCCGCAGTTACCGTCGCCGTTCCAAGAAGTCCCGAAAACGCGCATGAGCCGATGCGCCCGCTACAGCCCTGGACACGATGCTCCTCCTTACGATTCAGCACGCTGCCAGTAGAGCGCGCCCACCCAGCCGCCGATGTCCTGGCGATATCAGGTCAGCGGTGACTGAGTGAGCGCCGATCACTACGAGTTAGCGCGCGTTCGCCCGGCGGCTGGCGAAGAAGAGCGCAAGCAGGGTGAAGACGATAGCCCATGTCGCCAGGATCAGCACGTCGGTCACGTCAAATGGCTGATGGCCGATGAGACGCCAGCCGAGCGACGCCGCGCGATACGAGGGCAGCAGCTTGCCGACGGTCTGCATGCCAGAGGGCATGATCGAGAGCGGCATCCAGAGGCCGCCGAGCGCCGAGAGCGCCAGATAGAGCGCGTAGAGCACGCCGAACGCCACCTCCGGGCCGATGCCATAGCCGATGGCCATGCCGAGCAGCGCGATAGGGATCGAGCCGAGCCAGAGCAGCGCCAGCAGCACCGCCCAGCGCCAGGCGTCGTCAAGCGTGACACCTTTGGCGAAGACCGCCGTCAGCATCACCAGCACAATCGCCGGGCCAGCCAGCAGCACCGCCGCGATCAGCCGCGCCGCCAGCGTGTTGGCCGTGCGAATGGGTAACAGCCGCATCTGGCGCGCCCAGCCGGTTGTGCGGTCCTGGGCGATACGCGGCCCCGTCGCCGACATCACCGCCCACATCGCGCCATACAGGCCGATCGAGACCATCAGCGCCGCCTGCACTGTCATACCAGCCGAGCCGGTGCTCTGCCCACCAAAAAGGGTCGAGAAGAGCAGATAGAAGCCAATGGGCGAGAGGACCGCCAGAATGATGTACTTGGGATCGCGGATCGTTCGCAGCAGTTCCAGACGAAGATAGCCAGCCATTGGTGTTCCTCCTGATTGTTGGGGTATAGATTGCCTCGTGGCCTGACCTCACCCCCGCCCCCGCCCTGCGGGCCGCTGGCGCTTCGAGCCTATCGGCTCGCGCACCAGCCTCCCACAGGAGAGGGGAGCCAGATACTTGGCGCTACGCGCCGTTGCCGACGAGCGCCATGAAGACATCGTCCAGGTCCACGCTGTGGACTTCGAGGTTCTGCCAGGTGAGATCGCTGGCGGCCAGCGCCCGCACCGTCGCGTCGCTCTCGCTGGTGGTGAGCGTCACGGTCTCGCCCTGCCACTCTACGCGCGCCACTCCAGGCAACCGACCCAACATCTCTGCCGCGTCACGCTCGCTCTGGAAGCGGACGGTCTGCGCGCCCGCGCTCCGTTTCAGGTCGGCGACGGCGCCGTCGGCGACGATCTGCCCATGGGCGATGATGACGACCCGCGAGGCAAACGCCTCGGCCTCCTCCAGATAGTGGGTCGCGAAGAGGACGGTGCGCCCGGCGGCGGTATAGTTACGCATGTTGGCCCAGAAGCTATGGCGCGCCTCCACGTCCATCGCGGCGGTGGGCTCATCGAGCACCAGAATCTCGGGCGCACTGGCGATGGCCAGCGCGAACCGCAGCCGTTGCGTCTGCCCGCCAGAGAGGCGCTCCACGCGCCGCCGCTCCAGTCCGTCGAGTCCGGCGGTGGCGATCAGGTGATCGCGCGAGGTGGATGACGCCCGCAGGCCCAGCACGAAGTCCAGCAGCTCGCCGACGCTCACGCCCGACATCAGACTGCCCTCTTGCAGCATGGCGCCGATGCGCCCGCTCTGAATCGCCGCGTCTGGCGACATGCCCTGGATGGCGACGCTGCCGCTATCGGGCGCCAGCAGGCCCAGCAACATCGAGATCGTGGTCGTCTTGCCCGCGCCGTTCGGCCCCAGCAGCGCCACCGTCTCGCCATGGCCGATATCCAGGCTGAGGTGGTTGACCGCGCAGAGGCTCCCAAAGTGTTTGGTCAGCCCATCGAAGCTGACGGCGGGGGTCTCATCGGCGGGATGATGCGTCGCGAATGATGCCGGTGGCTCATGAACCATCATGGATGCTCACTCCTTTGCGTTGTCGCCTTGCGCTGTGTGCGTGTGGCGTGTTGTCGTTCACGCTTTCAGTCTACGGGGAGCGGCTGACGCCCGGTAGTGAGGAGCATCAGCAGATGGCGGTGACAAATGTCACTAGCAGGCCGACGATGTTATTGGTGAGGAAATAAATATCACATTGCGATTGACTTTTATATCGCATTGTGATATAAGTGATGCAGAGGGAACACAACGGCGTGTCCTCTCGCACTGCGGCGCTCCGGGGGCAGGGACTGCTGGCGAAGCCGCATGAAGCGAGGAGGCTTTTTGTGATGCAATTCGCAACCTGGCTGTTTATGGTAGCGTTCGCCTACGGCATCGGTATCTTTTGGTACGACCTGCTGCCCGGACGGCTACCCCACATGACCTGGCGTGTAGCGGCCTATCCGTTCGCGCTGATGGTGATCGGAGAGGCGATTGTTCCGTTTGGGCCTTCGTTCATGGGGTTTCACATCATAACCGCCATCATCGCAGGCCTGATCGGTGTGATCATTGACTGGATCGTCACGACTGCTCGCCAACCACGGACAATCGAGACCCTGGAGACGCAAGGCGCGCCCGCGTCCAGCGTCGCGGCGCACAGCTAGCGGTCCCTCTGCCCCCGGCCGCGTCCTGTGTCCTGTATCGTGGGTCGCTGTACTGGCGTGTCCCACCACTCCTCTCCCCGCAGGCCCACCCAATCTTCACTGCCACGAGGGTTGGGTGGGTTTGTCGCACCTACACCTCTAAAGTTAAAGTCATGACATTCGTCACTGGACACGCCCACGCCCATAGGGCTTAACTGTTTAAGGAGCGTTGATAGCGATTGAGACCGTGAGACTGTGAAGCAGCCGAGGATTGCGGCGCCAGGAGGCCTGGCATGGACGATACCGATACATCAGCCGTGAGGCAGCCCGTGGGCGGTTTGGGCAGCTTTCGCTCGACATTTCTGCTCTGGCTGGTCTGGATTCTCTGGCTGCCCTTCTTCACCCCGCCCATGCTCGACATGCTGCGGAGCCACCCGACGCCGCTGCGATTGATGATCAGCCTGATTGGCGTTGTCGCGTTTTTCGCCCTTTATCTCTGGGTCTCCTGGCAGTCGGCGCGCAGCCTCACCAGCCATACGTTGCGCGTCTTCCCCACTGGCCTGGCGCTCTGGGCGCCGGTCGCGGGCCTAGCGGCGCTCGCCATCGGCCTGACCGCGCTCAACGGCAATAGCTGGGGCGCAATCTTCTTCTATGTCAGTTCTGGCGCGGCAGGCTGGCTGCCAACCAGGAAAGCGATCCCGGTTATCGGGGCTCTGGTGCTATTTATCGCCGTCGCCTACGCCGCGCAAGGGAATCTTGCCGATGCGGAGACACCAGTAGTCTTCGTGGGCACTGTTGGAGCCATCGTCATCGCCTTTTGCTGGTCCGTCTCCAACAGCCAGCAGCTGCGTCTGGCGCACGAAGAGATGGAGCGTACGGCGGCCATCAACGAGGAGCGGCTGCGGATTGCCCGCGACCTGCACGATCTGCTCGGCCACAATCTCTCGCTGATCGCACTCAAGAGCGAGCTGGCGCAGCGACTGGTGGATAGCGCGCCGGATCGCGCCGCCAACGAGATGCGTGATGTCGAGCAGGTGGCGCGCCAGGCGCTGAAAGAGGTGCGCGAGGCCGTCGCTAGCTACCGCCAGCCAACGCTTGCGAGCGAGCTGCGGGGCACGCGCGAGATGTTGGCGGCCGCCGGGATCGCGTATCGCGCCGAATATGACGCAGGCGCAATCGGTGGGCTATCCGCGGTGGTCGAGAGCGTGCTGGCATGGACGGTACGCGAAGGCGTGACCAATGTTATCCGGCACAGTGGCGCGCGCCAGTGCACCATTCGCGTCACCCGCGACGAGCAGGGCATCCGCGTTGAGGTGGTGGATGACGGCAAGGCGGCCTCCACTGGCAACAGCAATAATAGCGACAATGATGGTAATGGGCTGCGCGGCCTCGCCGAGCGGGCGGCGGCGCTCGGTGGGGAGTTCGCGGCGGGTCCGGCGGAAGGTGGCGGCTTCCACCTGGAGGTCACACTTCCACTTGCACAGGGTGCGCGTAGCGCGCAAATCCATCCAGACACGGTCCCAGATGCGAGCGCTCAGAAGACCATCGCCGCGAGCCAGCCATAGACCCAGGCCACACGCTGGCGCGCCGGATGGATGACGCCGCTAGCGTCGGGGAAGTCGTGGCGCATGATGAGGTCATCCAGGATAATCTCTATACCCGCGTTCTTGAGCAGGGCGAGCGCGGCAGGGTTGTTGCCGGGGGGCGAGATATGGAGCGCTGGCGGCTGGGAGCCATTCGACGCCCGCGCGACCGCTAACCGCCACGGCGCATCCTCGGCGCTGAGCGCGACCAGCAGCGCGGCGGCGGCCTCGTCACTCCGCGCCACCCATGCGCCCAGGCGCAGGCCAGTCAGAGGGCGCTCCAGCGTCCGCGCCATTAGATAGCCCAACACCTCGCCTTCCGCATCCTCGACCAGATAGAGCCACGTCTCTGGCTCCCGCAGCACCCCCGCCAGCAGCGGCATGCGGTCGCCGCCAAAGGCCGCCAGATCGAGCGACGCCACACGTGCGATGGCGCCGGGTGGGGCCAAATGAGCGCGCAATGCGCCCGATGTCGCGCGCAGCCAGTCGCGTTTCAGCGCGCCGACGGATGCCTCGGCGTAGTATGATGGTTCGCAGTCAACGAAGCCGACACTGCGATAGAGCGCTCTGCCGTCTTGCGTCGCGTCGAGCCAGACGGTCCGCACTCCTCTGGCGTGTTGCCACTCGAGCGCGGCGCGCATCAACAGCCGGGCCAGCCCGCGGCGCTGATAGTCGGCGCGGACGACGACGTTGCCGATGACGCCAGTCGCTTCGGCGGCCAGCGCGCCGACAACCGCGATGGGGGTGGTGGGCGTGGTTCCATCGGCAAGCGGGAGATCAAGCGCGCCCGCGCGAATCGTGAAGAGGCGGCCACCGTCCCACGCAAGCAGGGACCGTAGCAGACGCTCGCTCCGTTCCCACCACTGCTGCTGAATGCGCAGCGCCGCTAGCCCGGGGATATCGGCGACGGTGGCGATATCGATGCGCGGCGAAGTGGTCACATGAGCCTCCAGGGGATATGTCTCGATAATCTCATCGTAGCACAGAGGACTACCCGACTGCTATCGCCCGTACCACCGAAGGCGACTGTGGCTACGGCGGTTGCTAGCTCATGTTCTGGCGTGTCGGTCAGGTCATTTACTCACCCAAAGGCTAGGGGTTTGTACCCATAATTCGGGGTAGAATGGGCAATCGCTGCCTGCCCTGGCATCGTTTATGCTTTGATTGGTATGGCGAATCAGCAACCCGGCACAGGGGCATCGTTCCCGGTCGCGAAAGAGGCGGAGCGCGCTCACGCGATTCCGAGTGTCAATAGCAGGGCCGAGTATTCACTGGATCAGGTGGTGGGTGGATATAGTGTGGAGGCGGTCGTGCGTTCAGGTGAATTCACTGAAAGCGCGCGTGGATATGTCTGGAGGGATGACGGATGATTTGGGCGCGAGGCACTCATTACTGGCTCTGGTTTGCGATGTTTGGCGGCTTGTCGTGCGCCGTGATATTGCGGACGCGCGGCGTGCCCGACCCTGAGTCGCTCTGGCTGTTGATCACCGGCGCAGTGGGGGTGGTGTTGGGCACTGGCAAGCTGGCGCTCCGGTACGCGCGCCCATATGACACCGTTATTGGGCTGCTGTTCACGTCGCTGGGCATCCTCGGCCTGCTGCACAACATGGGCTACATTGTCGTCCCCGCGAACGCCAACTCAGTTGATACCGCAAACACGGTCAACCAGACGGCGATTCTTGGACTGAGTCTGGTGCTGCCTTACGCGCTGATTCATACCCTGCTGGGAGTGACCTCGCTCAGTCATGGCCTGCGCGCGGGGAGAGCGGGCGCCGCCACTGAGACGCACAGTCGCGCCGCCTAAGCTATGCACTCCACGCACGTACCTAGAGCAATGCTACCAACCTTCGCTACACGGTGAAGGCAGCTATCGTCATCCTCAATATCCTCATTTGCCCGGACGCTGATGGCGCGGGACGCCCCATTCAATACCCCTGCACCCCCTGCGACGCGGAATGGCTCTCTCGATTGTTAGAAAGCCGCCTGAGAACTAACCTATCCCCTTGTGTCGAATCAGACGCCCGTCTGAACGCCGCATTTTCCTGGGCTGGGCTCCGTCAGCGTACCGCACCGAATCGATAGCTGCCTAGCCGTGGCGCCGTTTTTGCGAAGCTATGGTACCGAACTGACAGAGTGGTGGCAGGAAGACACACGAAGCGCTGTCAGTTCGCGAAGGAGGCAGACATGGCCAATACGATGGAGGCGCCAGCAGAGGCTCCGGCGCCCGAGCAGCAGAAGCGGAGGCCACACATTGGGCGGAGGGCGTTTCTCGCCACCGCCGCCACTGTTACTGCCTGTGGGGCGGGTGCGCTAGCCGCGCCGAAAGTGATTCCCGCATTGGAATCGAAGGCGCAGGAGATGGGGCGGGACGCCCTGCTCAACGAAATCGGCAGTCTGGAAGGCGTCTCGCTGGATGCGGCGATCCGGGCCGCGGAAATTACGCGCGCGGCTGTGCAGGTTCTGGTGTTGCCGCTGGCGCGGTTTATCGCCCTGATGGGCACAGGCGCATTGTCACTGCTGCTGGGCGCGCTGGATCTGGCGCGTAAGGCGATGTCGCTGTTGCATCTGAACACATCGGTGCTGGATGCGTTCCGCGATGTCGTGACAAGCTGGCAAGGAGGCATTGCATCACTGCCTATCGCGCTCGATACCTATACGACCGCTGACATCAATAGCGGCGAGAAGTATCTGCGCGCGCTCAAGCAGATGGCGGAGCACCCACACGTTGGGTAACGACTCAGGGCGATTCGGGATGATTCGGGGTGATTCGGGGTGATTCAGGACGATCAGGAAGAAGCGGCGATAGTCGCATGTTGACGCAGGTGCGCGCTGGGATGCGCGACGGGTATGTTTGGTATGTTGGGAGGCATGAGTGATGTTGTCGGTGCGAAGTGTACACTACTGGCTCTGGTTCATTCTGTTTGGCGTGGTTTCGAGCCTCGTGCTCTTACGGACGGTCGGACATCTCGACTCCGAGGCAATCTGGCTGCTGGTGACAGGCTTGCTGGGCTTGCTGTTCGGTCTGGGTGGGCTGGGGTTGCGGCTCGCGCGCCCATATGACCTGATCATTGGGCTGCTCTTCACGGGCGTGGGCCTGCTCGGTCTGCTGCACAACCTGGGCTACAATCTCGTCCCGGCGGATGCGAGCGCGGCGAACGCGGTGGATCAGACGGCGATTATCGGGCTGAGCCTGGCGCTCCCCTATGCGCTAATCCACACGATGCTAGGCCTGACCTCGCTGAGCCACGGCCTGCGGGCACGGGCGAGCAGGCCCTCTGTCGTCGTCGAGCCGGTCAGCTCCGCCGCGTAGATAATCGTCACGCGATTCCTTCTCTCGGATGGACGCCCGCCTTCACAACGTCGTGAGGGTGGGCGCTTTCGTTTGCCTCGCTCTTCGTAGCACATGCTGATACTGCCAGGCGGCGAGCAGAAAGAGGATGCCGCCGAGCAGCCACCAGGGATCCCAGAGGCGGGCATGCCAGCGGATGCCATCGGTCACCGCCACGCCAGCGATGTGGATCGCGCCGCTGACGATCAGCCATTCCACGACGAGATTGACGCCGCCGTAGAGCGCCAGCGCGGCGCCGCCGACCCATGCCAGCGCGAGTTTCCAGCGCGGCGGCAGCCACAACAGCCACGGACGCGCCAGCGTCAGCGCGAACAGCCCGCCGAGTACCTTCACGACGCCGGTCAGCCAGACCAGCGCGATGAAGCCGGGGTCATGGGCCAACGCTTGAATACCGAGGCCGAGCGTATTGAGGCCAAGCTCGCCGCCCAGCGCCCAGTAAAAGCTCATCAGCGCGAAGAGCAGTGCCCAGGCGCAGGCAGTGTACGCCGCCCACGTCTTGCGCCCAAATCCCCGCGCTGGCCGCGCTGTGGTATCAGACATGTTGTATGGCATCCTTTCCTCATACGAGGGCGTTGTCATCCGTGACGCCACGCCCTGAATACACTATACAACCGCATTGCCGAGGCTATTCGGCTGATAGCGCCCGCGCCACCTCCGCAACATCCGCCAGCGCGACGATGCGCGTCTCGCCGCTCCGGCGCACTCGCAGCTCCGCGCCGCCTGCCGCCAGCGAACGCGCGCTCACCGTAATGCGTACCGGCATGCCCAGCAGGTCGGCGTCGGTGAGCTTGACGCCCGCGCTCAGGTCGCGGTCATCGTAGAGCGTAGACTCCGCGCCCAGCGTCGTATAGAGCGAATCGGCGGCCTCACGCGCCGCCGCGTCGTTGCCGGCCGCCAGCAACGAGAACTCATACGGCGCGACGCTCGACGGCCAGATGATTCCGGCGTCGTCGTGGTGTTGCTCCAGCACGCAGGCCAGCAGCCGCGTGATGCCCAGGCCGTAGCAGCCCATCACCAGCGGCTGTGTCTCGCCCTGTTCGTTGCGGAAGATGGCGCGCATCGTCTCACTGTACTTCCATCCCAGCTTGAAGATGTTGGCCGCCTCGATACCGCGCCGCGTCTCAAGCGTCCCGCCGCAGGAGGCGCAGATGTCGCCCGCCGTCACGCTGGCGATGTCACCGGTCAGGTCGGCGCTGAAGTCGCGCCCGTAGGCGACGCCCGCCAGGTGGTAGTCCGGCTCGTTCGCGCCCGCGATCAGGTTGGTCGCGCCGACAACTGACTCATCGGCCACCAGCGTCATCGGCGTATCCAGCGATAGACCGACCGGCCCGGCGTAGCCCGCCACCAGCCCGTGCGCCGCCGACTCCTCCGGCGCGAGCGTGCGCACCGCCTTCACGCCGAGCAGGTTGCGCAGCTTGATGTCGTTCACCTCGCGGTCGCCGCGAATCAGCGCCAGCACGAGTCGCTCGCCCGTCGAGTAAAATACCGCCTTGAGCGTCTGGTCCGCCATGCAATCCGCGGCCTCGCAGAGCGCGGCGATGGTGGTTGCCCCCGGCGTGTGCAGCCGGTGGAGCGGCGCGGCCTCCCCCTGGGCTGCCGACTCGCGCGCGGCGACGGCGACCTCCTGATTGGCGGCGTAGCCACACTGCGGGCAGACGAGCAAGGTATCTTCGCCACCCTCGGCCAGCAGCATGAACTCGTGCGACTCGTAGCCGCCCATGATACCCACGTCGGCGCCAACCATCAGCACCGGTAACTCAACCCGGCGGAAGATGGCCTCGTAGGCGGCGACAATCCGCTCGTAGGTGGCGTCGAGGTCGGCCTGGGAGGCGTGGAAGCTGTAGCCGTCCTTCATCAGAAACTCGCGCAGGCGAATCAGCCCGCCACGCGGGCGCGGCTCGTCGCGGAACTTGGTCTGTATCTGAAAGACAAGCTGCGGCAGTTGGCGATACGATGTGATGACCGAGCGCGCCAGGTCGGTGACGGACTCCTCGTGCGTCATCGCCAGCACCAACGCGCGGCCGCCCGCGTCGTCGAACCGCGCCAGCTCGCTGCCGATGGCGTCGTAGCGTCCACTCTCGCGCCAAAGCTCCGCCGGTTGCGCGACCGGCAGCAGCAGCTCTTGCCCGCCGATGCGCTCCATCTCCTCGCGCACGATGGCCTCGATGCGACGGATAGCGCGGTAGGCCAGCGGGGTCAGGCTGTAGATACCCGCCGCCAGCCGCCGCGCCAGCCCGGCGCGCACGATCAGCCGGTGGCTCGGCAGCTCGGCCTCCGCCGGAGCCTGCCGCTGGGTTCGCAACATCATCTGTGACATGCGCATGATCGCTCTCTCCTTTCAACCCATCTCGAAAATGTTGCCAACAAAAAACACCCTGTCCAAGCAAGGACAGGGTGTTGAAGACCTGCGGTACCACCTTTGCGAGCCGCGCGAACGCAGCCCCTCTGCCGCACGCCACGATGCACGGAAACCGGCGCCATGGGATGCGCGGCCCGTGATAACGGTGGGCCACCGGGACGGCTCGACGCCGCCAGCTCAGGAGTGGGTTCGCCGCCGCGCTGGCTACCGGTCTCGCACCATCCGACCGGCTCGCTGCTCGCCGCGCTCGACGGCTACTGGTCTCCCTCAGCTTCTTCGCGCTCTTTTGTTGTTAGGCGCAGTATATGCCTGCCAGCGCGGTATGGTCAAGCCTGAAGACATGGTATGCTTGCAACGTGTGACGAAGGCATTTCTGGGGAAACGAGTGGACAATTGTGGCTGAGACGTATCCAACGGATCGCGCGTCCCTTGAGCGCGACTGCGATATCCAGTATTTCATCGCGACTGGGCCGGGCGGCCAGCACCGCAACAAAGTGGAGACGGGCGTGCGGATGACACACCGCCCGACGGGCATCGTCGTCACCGCGACGGAGCGCCGCTCGCAGTATGCCAACCGTGAGGCCGCCTACGAACGCATGGCTGCGAAGCTGGAGGAGATGCAGCGTGTCGTCGAGCCGCGCATCCCAACGAAGCCCAGCGCCGCCAGCCGCGAGCGCCGCCTGGACGAGAAGCGCCGCGCAGGAGAACGCAAACGCGACCGCCGCGCCTCGCTCCCCGACGAGTAGCACGCTGGCAAATGGGTCGTAAGTATCGTATATACTGATGAGGCTGCTGGCACGTATTGTCAGACCGGACATTGATGGAGGCATGTATGGCTCTTCAGTTGTATCCTCACATTTCAGCCGACGCACGCGTACTCTCCGGTCAGCCAGTCATCGAGGGCACATCTGTTGCGGTGAGCCTGGTTGTCACCCAGGTTGCTACTGGCAAGACCATTTCCGATGTCGCTCGGGAGCACGGCGTAAGCATCGAAGACATTCGTGCGGCGCTGGAATATGCAGCACAGCGGACGAGCGAACCGATAGCGCTTGCGGCTGATGCGAAAAACGACGAAGGTAGCGGACAGGCGGATGCTGGGTCACCGATGGCAGAAGAGGAAGCACGCCGTCTGGGGCTAGATCCTAAACATCTCTCACCGCTTGGTAGGCGACTACTCGAGTTACGGGCGCAGGCCATCGCTGCTGGCGAGCCACTTCTCACGACTTGGGAAGAGTTGGACGCGGAGATCGCTGAGCGCCGCGGTGGGATTTACCCGGACGCCGACGCATGATTCGCACGTTTGTAGATTCTGGCGTGCTGATTGAGGCATTTCGCGGTTCGAGTGCCATAGCCACTTCTGCGCTTGCCATCCTCAATGATCCGAATCGCGAATTTGTGACCAGTGAGTTCGTGCGACTGGAGGTGCTACCGAAACCAACATTCCAGCGGCGACATATCGAGGTCGCATTCTACAACGCATTCTTCGCCAATGCAGTGCAGTCGGTGTCACTCACGAGAGCCTTGGTCCGCCTGGCGATGCGCCGCGCCGAAGACTTCGGACTTAGCGCCGTAGATGCCCTCCACGCCGCGGCGGCCGAGACGGCGACGGCCGAGCTTATCACTGCCGAACGTCCGACATCGCCGCTGAGCCGAGTAACATCCATTCGTGTCGTATCAATCCGCCCCTAACCGCCGCGCCTCGCTCCCCGACGAATAACTACCCCTTTGATGTGGAGTCGCGCAGGAAGATGCGGCGCAGCAGCCAGCCGAAGTAGCCGAGGGCGCCGAGCAGGAAGAGTCCGCCCGCCACACGGCCCGCCAACGTACCCAAATAGAAGAGGTCGATGTTCCAGACGGGCGCGAAGGCGGTGGTGTAGACCACGGCGAGGACGAGAAGCGGCAGCACCGTCAACACAATTGCCACCGCGAATCGCTGCGATACCAGCCCGACGAGCACCGGCAGAATCAGGATCGAAGCCGAGGCAATATTGGGGTAGACGACGCCGAGTGGCAGGAAAATGATGTTGAGTAAGGTGCTGACCATCGCCAGCCCTTCGAGGATGACCAGCACGCCCAGCACGATCAGCCGGATAATGTCCCTCTGGCCCGTCGTCAAGTTACGCATCTTGGCCTCCCATTCGCTTTACCGTTCTCTGCTGAGAAATGACACTCTCAGGAAAATAGGCGCCTGCCATATTCACCGCCCCTGCCGCAGGATGCCGCCAGAAAGCCGCTTCCGGCGCGGCCAGGGCGCCCGAGGGCGCCGGTACGCCCATACCCGGTAGCGGTCCCATGCCCGGCAGCCCCAGCGCCAACTCCACCGCTTTGGCGATGACCTTGTAGCCATCGGTCGTTGGGTGGATGTCGTGGAAGCGCGTATCGCAGATCCATGTCAACGTGCAGATATTGTTTGCCATCCCCGCTCCATTGCCGAATTGGTCGAACGCCCCATAGACATCCACCACTGGTATCTTGAACTGCGCCGCATCCGCTGCAAGATGATCGTTCAGTGTCTGCACAAAAGGCGCGGAGTCGCGGCACTCTTTGGCGTAGGGGTTGTAGTAGTTCAGCAGGTGGAGGTCGCCATTGTTCGCGTTGGTCCGGCTTTGCAGCGCATCAACCAACTGCGGCAGAATCACCTTCGTCAGATTGGCGTCCATGCGGGCGAGATCGATTTCCACATTGGGACTGGCGGTGCAGGTGAACTGGTCCCAGTCGGGTAGCACATCGTTCGAGCCAATCTCCAGCGTAATCGGGCTGACATGGCCGCGATTGGCTTCTTTCTTCAGGAAGTCTACCGCCGCCGTGAGCTGCGCGCCGGTATACGAGCCGTGGTGGGCGAAGTGGCCAACACATCCGCCGTGGATGAAGGTATCCGTCGTCTCGCCCGCGCAGGCATAGTTGACGACGCCGGTGACATCGACGAAGTGCAGATCATTGAAGATATCGTCGGCGAAGCCAGCGCTAAAGTCGAGGTTGGGCTGGTAGCCGAATGAGAGCGAGTCGCCGAGCGCCATGTAGTAGTGCGGGCCAAGCGCCCGCGCGGGATCGTTCCGGCTCAGCACGAGGAGATCGACACCCACCAGCGCCACGACCAGGACCACCGAGAGCGCCACCACTGCCAGTATGCTGGTGCTCCGAGCGCCAGAGCCACCAGCCGACGCCGCATTGTCTCCAGACCGAGCCATGGAGCAATCTCCGATCACTCACCCATTCACCAACCACACGCAGTTGTCTTCCTGTGAGACGTATTATCCTACTTACAGACCAGCCCGTAAAGACGCTGGCCTTCAGGCCATGCGGATGGAAGGGCTTCCGCTGCGGCTTTAGCCCTTGTCTCCCGTTCCATTGACGATTCTGCCTGCCTGTGCGAGAATAGGCCTGTAGGCACTTTGCACCTCACCAATCAAATAATGGTGTTTGGCAGTTCCAGGCTAAATCGTTCGCCTGGGTAAAAGCATCAACGTACTTTGGACGCGGCGCCATATGTTGATCTGGGTTGCTTTTCAGAGGTCACACTCGCCCAGGGAGTATGTAACGCCTCGTGGGGCTGGGCAGGCCCTTCAGGAGCTAACGTGAGCCGTTGGGCTGTGCGTTTCCTGAGAATCCATCGGGCCTCGGCCCGTGTGGAGTGTCAAGTCAAGCTGTCACCATTTTATGCACAGATGAGCTATGTCTGCCATGCGAGATGACTTCGCGGGTGCTGACGAGTCCGCTTCTCCTGGTAGCGCTTGTTGCGCTGCCGCTTGATCTCACCACGGCTACACCAATCACACGTGCAAGACGCCACACCATGCGCCAATGGAAAGTAGCGCCAGCCAAGCGCATGTGGAACCGAACGGACAGTGCGTATCTCGCGCGGGGCGATCGCTCGCGGCACGATTACCTCATAGCCCAGGCGATATTCGGCTTTCAGTTTCATCACTGCTTTGACGGCCTCGCTCGCGCTCATTGCCTCATGCGACGAGTTATAGAAGCCCGCCGAGACCAGCTCCTCATCGTCGAGCCAGAACGAGATCGCCAGCATCGTACGATAGCCCCGACGCTTCAGTTCCCGCGCCCATTGGTGCGTGGTGTAGTAGTCGGGCAGCATGGGCATACAGAATACGCCCCGCCGCCCGCGTTTGACGCCAGCGCGACGGATACGCGGAACCGCATTGGCAGGCGCAAGATGTACGAATATCGGCATAGAAAGACCACTACTCCAATTCCACAGCAGGGCGCTTGCGATAAGATTGTCCCTTTGATATGCGAGACGCTGGATGAAGCGGCGCACCCACATGCGGGTGTAACACAAACCAAGCGTTTCCGCCCCGATGACCGCTTCCGGTCGCTGACACTCTTGTAGCAGCGTAGCATACACGGCGAATGGTTGCACGGGGCCAGACAGGGTCATCGCCGCGCATGGGCGGAGGAATGAGCCGGTGGTGGAAGTCATGCGGATAGGTTTGCGCCGAACAGGAGGGACAATCGCGCCATGTTTTGTGCGTCGCGCGCCGCCTGCCTTATACTCTTAGCTACTATCGCAGTCGGATATATCGGCAGATTTGGCCGTTTGAGCGGTCCAGTATCGGAGTCCTGCGCATGTCGCTGCCCCAGGCCTTGCTGCTCTTTGGCATCGCGCTCGTCGCCGGGGCGCAGAACTCAGTGGCGGGCGGTGGCAGCTTTCTGACGGTCCCCGTCCTCATCTTTACCGGCGTCCTCCCCAAGCAGGCCAACGCAACCAACACACTCGCTCTCTGGCCGGGTACGGTGGCAAGCATTCCGCCCTATCGCGACGCGCTCGATACCGAGCGGCTGACGCTGGTGATGTTGAGCATCGTCAGCGTGATCGGCGGCATTCTTGGGGCGGTGGTGCTGCTGAAGACACCGCAGGATGCCTTTCTGCGCATTCTGCCGTTTCTCTTGCTGGGCGCGACGATTCTCTTCGCCGTCGGTGGGCCACTCACCGCGCGGCTCCGGCGCTCTGGCAAGCCACCAGGTCCGCGCTGGCTGGCGTTGACGGGCGTCTCAGTGGTGCAATTCGTCGTCGCGCTCTACGGCGGCTTCTTTGGCGGCGGGATCGGCATTCTGATGCTGGCGACGCTGAGCCTGATGGGCATGCGCAACATCCACACGATGAACGCGCTCAAGGTGGTGCTGGCAAGCTGCATCAATAGCGTCGCCATGCTGACGTTTATCTTCGCGGGGCTGGTGGAATGGCCGCAGGCGCTGGTGATGATGGTCGGGGCGATTATCGGCGGCTGGGGCGGCGCCTCGGTGGCGCGCAAGATCGACGGGCGCTATATCCGCATCTACGTCATCGTCGTCGGGCTGGCGATGTCGCTCGTGCTCTTCCTCCGCGCCCGCTAGAGCGTGTCAGCCAGCCAGCAGCTTCGCCAGCGCGATGCACAGCACTATCAGGGCGAAGAAGCCACCTCCGACCAACAGGCTGGTCCGGGCAGGAGTGAGCCAGTTAAACGTCCATCCTTTGGGATAGCTGATGCGGGGAACGCCTGGTATGGGCGAAAAACCGTAGGTTGGCAGTTGCAGGCCTTCGCCATCTTCGCGCAAAGGGCCGTCACCGCCATGTATCTGTTTTCCCCGACGCACTCTGTGGTCCTTATGGTGGCGATGATGTCGTGGCGCATCCTCCGACATAGCGCGTCCCTCCCCGAATTTTCCTCGCTGGCGATGTTATCTGCCTGCCGCGCTGACATTGTAACACCAACCAGATGTCACCCATACGGGCTACCAGAATTGGCACAGATGTACCAACCGTTTGAGGGCTACCCAGGGAGAATGTACTCTGCGGCTGAATGTGAAGGTCATCATTTCTCCGTGGAAAGAAGTGAGGAAGTCTATGGAAGGTTCGGCGGTATCTCCCCTCGTGACCGTGCTGTTGCCGGGCGCGCTGAGCGAGCAGACCCATGGCGCGCGCACCGTACGGGTGGCGGGCGGCACCGTGCGCGAGGTGGTCGAGGCGCTCGAAGCGGCGTGGCCAGGAATGGCGTTTCGTCTCTGCTTCGAGACGGGCGAGCTACGTACCTTCGTCAACGTCTTCCTCAATGGGCGCAATGTGCGCTATCTCCAGGGGCTGGAGACGCCGGTGCCCGCTGGCGCCACCCTGCACATTCTGCCATCGGTTGCGGGTGGCTGATTCCCATTCCCATGCATCTGGGCAATCCCCCGCGTTTCGTGGATTTCGCATGAGTCATGAGTATGGAGGAAATCGCATGGCACAGAAGTATCCCAGTGGCACGGTGGTCGTGCTGGTAGGCACCAAGCGCGGCCTGTTTCTGCTCTCCTCGCCAGACCGCGAGCGCTGGACGGTGGAACCGACGACGATGAACGGCATGCGCGTCTACAACGCCATCCTCGACCAGCGTTCCGGCAGCCGTCTCTTCGCCGCCGAGAATGGCGACTTCTTCGGCAATTTCATCAAGTATAGCGACGACTTTGGCCAGACCTGGGAAAAGCCTGAGCAGGGCATCGAGTTTCCTGAAGAGAGCGGTCTGAAACTCACCAATATCTGGCTGATCGAGCCGGGCCGCGCCGACCAGCCGGGCACGCTCTACTGCGGCGTGGACCCCGCCAGCCTCTGGGTCAGCACCGATAACGGCGTCACGTGGTCAATCAACGAGGGGCTGGCCAACCACCCCACGCGCGAGACATGGAATCCCGGCAACGGCGGCCTCTGCCTGCACAGTATCGTCCCCGACTACTCCAACCCTGACCGCATGTGGATCGGCATCTCGGCGGTCGGCTGCATGCGCACCGACGACGGCGGCAAAAGCTGGAGCTTCGCCAACAAAGGCACACGCGCGGGCTTCCAGCCGGATATCTACCCCGAATATGGCCAGTGCATCCATCGCGTCATCCAGCATCCCACGAAGCCAGATTCGCTCTATCAGCAGAATCACTGCGGCATCTATCGCAGCGAGAACGCGGGCGAGGAGTGGATAGACGTTCAGGGCAGCCTGCCGTCGGAGTTCGGCTTCCCAATTGCGCTCGATACCCACCATCCTGAGACGTTCTATACTATCGTCGAAGGCGATGGGCGAAACAACATTGGTGACCAGTTCACCATCTATCGCACGAAGGATGCGGGCGGCTCGTGGGAGTCGCTGACCAACGGGCTGCCCTCGGGGGCGAATGTGCGGCTGGGTGTCTTGCGCCACGGCATGTGCGCCGACAAGCTCGACCCGTGTGGCGTCTACGTCGGCACGAACACCGGCCAGCTTTTTGCTACGGCGGACGGTGGCGATAGCTGGCAACTGATCGCCGACTACCTGCCGTCGATCTACTCGGTGACGGCGACAATCATCGAGTAGCGGGCGGACGGACCTCACCCCCTAACCCCCTCTCCTGTGGGAGAGGGGGGAACCAGTACGTAGTGCGTCCAGTTGCGAGAGATTCCAGACCCTCTCCTACAGGAGAGGGGGAACCAGAGCGCGGGCGAGCAGGACATGTAGCGTGCCACACAAGGAGATATGACAACACATGGCTGAAGAGAACTTCGCGCTGACGACGATCTATGACAACTGGAAGAAGTACCATGAGCATATCAGAGATGCGGTTGCGCCGTTGACAGCAGAGCAGCTCATGTTGGAAGCGGCGGCGCACCTGCGCACGGTCGGCCAGCTCGCGCTGCATATCATTGGCTGCCGCGCTGGCTGGTTCACGTTTACTATGGGCGAAGATTGGGGCGACAAGGGGAAGGCGTACGCGGACTGGGATGCACGCGGCGCGCCTCCCCGGACCGCCGCCGAGATGGCGCAGGCGCTCGACGACACCTGGCAGGGTATGGCCGACTGCCTGGCCCGCTGGAATGACGACGACATGCGGAAAACCTTCGAGGACGACTGGGGAGATGGCAATATTGTCCATCTGTCGCGCGCCTGGATTGTTTACCATGTGATGGAGCATGACCTGCACCACGGCGGCGAGCTTTCGCTTACCCTCGGCATACACGGCATCCCGGCGGATTTCCCTGGGTAGAGTGGGTAGGTAGTGATTCCCCGGACCTCACCCCCTAGCCCCCTCTCCCACAGGAGAGGGGGAACCAGACCCAGATCGCATGCGTAGCGCCAGCCACCACAGGAGAGGGGAGCCAGACGCCGCATCTTTCCTTATAATCTATCGCCAATTGGGAGATAGCTATGCAACACCGGGACGAAGACGAATGGCTCTGGGGCTGGGACGCCAGCCCTGGTATCGTCTCCGTCTGGGCTGAGCGCAGTGGCCGCGCGGTGCTCTGGCGGCGGGCTCCTGGTGGGCGCGCGCTCACCCGCGAGGAAGATCGGTTTCGTCCGTGGCTGCTGCTGCCCTCGCTCGACGACCTGGCGCATCTGGGCGCGCGGCTGCTCCCCGAAGGCGCGATAGGCACGGAGCTGCCCGGCATCGTGGCCTGGCGCGAGCTTTCTGGCGAGGGACAGTTCCGCTATCTCGTCAGCGCGACCGATGGCCGCACGCTCGACACCGCCGTCATGGCTGGCGCTTCGACGCGCCTGGGGCGGCAGGTGCTCCGGCTGGCGGAGATGGGGGACGAGGCGGCGCTCAGCCTGCCACCCGAGGAGCAATACCTCGTCGCTACCGGACGCACCCACTTCGGCGGCCTCGCCTTCGACGACCTTCACCGGCTGCAATTCGACCTCGAAACGACGGGGCTGAATCCCGCCAAGAACAGTATCTTCCTCGTCGCCGTACGCGATAATCGCGGCTTTTCCGCCGTGCTGGATGTCGCCGAGCGCGGGTTGACTGGGCCAGCAGCAGAGGCCGACCTGATCCGGCGGCTGGTCGCTCTCATCCGCCAACGCGATCCCGACGTCATCGAAAACCACAACCTCCACGGCTTCGACCTGCCCTTCCTGGCTCGCCGCGCCGAGATGCTGGGCGTCACGCTGGCGATTGGTCGGCTGGGTGGTGGCATGCGCAGGCGTCCCGCCTCGCGTGGCTACGGCCCCTGGCGCGGCGAGGAGTCCGACCCAGCTGAGCGCGAGGAGGCGCGCGGGCGTTTTACCGTCCCCGGACGCGAGCTGATTGATACGCTCGACGCCGTGCGGCGCTACGATTTCGCCGCGCGCGACCTGCCCGGCCACGGCCTCAAGGCGGTGGCGCGCCACTTTGGGCTGGCCGCCCCTGATCGTGAGTACGTCGCGGGGGCGCAGGTCTACAGCACATGGCTGGCCGATCCCGAGCGCGTGCGCCGCTACGCGCTGGACGACGTGAACGAGGCCGATGGCGTGGCGCGGCTGCTCGGCGGCGCGGCATTCGCCCTGGCGCGGATGGCGCCGCGGCGCTACGAGCGGCTGGCAGACGCTGGCCCGGCGACGGGTGTGCTCGATCCGCTGCTGGTGCGCGCCTATCTGCGGGCGGGCACGGCGATTCCCGCGCGAACGGTCAGTGACGGCACGCAACACAGCGGCGCGGCGCTCTATCTCTTCGCCGCGGGCGTCGCCAACCGCGTTGTGAAGGCCGATGTCTCCAGCCTGTATCCCTCGCTGATGCGCCAGTATCGCATCGGCCCGGCCAGCGACCGGCTCGGCGCCATGTTGGCGCTGGTGGACCGGCTGGTGGAGCAGCGACTGGCGGCCAAGGGGCGGGCCAGAGCAGCGCCTGTAGGTTCGCCAGAGCGCCATACCGATGAGGCGCTTTCCGCCGCGATGAAGATTCTGGTCAATTCGGCCTATGGCTACATGGGCGCGACCGGGCTGACACGCATCGCCGATGTGCATGCCGCGAACGAGGTCACCCGGCGCGGACGCGAGGTGCTTGGCCTGCTCTGCCGCGAGCTGGCGGCGCGCGGGGCTACTCTGCTCGAAGGCGATACCGATGGCGTCTATTTCGCCGTACCCGACGGCTGGAGCGAAGCGGATGAACGGCGGATCGTCGCCGAGGTGGCGGCGCTGCTGCCCCCGCTCGTCCGGTTGGAGTTCGAGGGACGCTATGCCGCGATGCTCTCGCACGAGCCGAAGAACTACGCGCTGCTCTCCTGGGATGGCACGCTGACGCTGCGCGGGGTGGCGTTCCGGTCCAGCCGCGCCGAGCCATTCGGCGAGGTCTTTCTGCGCGAGGCAATCGCCTGCCTGCTAACCAATGATATCCCCGGCGTCCGAAATGCCTATCTGACGATGGCCGACGCGCTGCGCCAGCGGACGCTCGCGACGCATCTGGTGACGGCGCGGGTGCGGCTGAGCAAGACGCCATCGCGCTATCTGGCGACCCGGAACGCTCGCCGCGAGTTGCCGTATGAGGCGATGCTCGCCAGCGGACGGACGCAGTGGGAGCGGGGCGAGCAGGTACGCGTCTATCGGGCGAGGGGCGGGCAGGCGGCGCTGCTGCATACCACCGAGGATGGCGAGCCGAGCGACGATCCCCGCGACTACGACGCAGCGCACTATATTCGGCTGCTGCGCGAGACCTTCGCCGCGCGGCTGGCCCGCGCCTTCACCGCCGACGACTTTGCCACGCTCTTCGACGATCCGCTACAGCCCTCGCTCTTCGCCACGCCCATCGAGACGATTCACCCGGTGCTCACCTCGCGCATGGCTGCCCCCGAGGTGGATGGATAGGGCATGGAGGGCGCCTGTGCCGATTGGGCTATCAATTGGGGCCAAGCCCATCCACAGCATACTGTGTGGCATCCGCGATATAGCGCTCCGAAGCGCCAAGCTGGCGAAGCGCTTGTGTCAACGTGTCTGCCGCCTCTGCCCGCGTTTTTGCGCCGCTTTGCACCAGATACTGGTAGGCAACGACGTTTCCCGTCACCTCTGGCGGAATATTCGCGGGGTTGAATGTCTGCAGCGCCTCTTTGCTGACGGGCGTCACGCCAAACTGCTGGGCGAGTTGCTCGATGTGTTCGCGATAGCCGGTCGCCGCCGCCGTGTTCTGGCTCTCAGCCATCCTTTCGTGCAGCAGCTTGAGTCCAGCGGCTCCGACCGCTTGCACCGTCTTGTCCTCGTTGCTCAAGAACGCGTTCAGCACCTCTTCCAGGTGCGCGGGTGGCTCGCGCTGAAGCAACAAATCCAGCGCCGTCTTGCGCACCCACGCCAGCAATGGCACGGTGATCGCGTCAACCGCGGCGGCGCCGACCTGCTCCTTGCGCAGCGCCACCTCATTCGCTGGCATCAGTTGCTCATCAACCGCCGTCACCAGCAGTTCTGGTACCGCGCGCGGAAGTCTGGAAACAGAGTGGCCGAGCGCAAGGCCGCCGAACTTATGTATAAGCGGCTCAGGATCTGAGATCGCTGCGACCAGCCCCTTTTCTGTGTTTGAGCCAGCAACTATTTTCGCAAATTCCGGTCTGGCAAAGATGCCGCTACCGTAGGAACGTATGGCTGACCAACGTTCCTTCCAACGTTCGTGGCCCTTTGTATCCTCACTATATGGAGGTCCCGAGCGCGGGTCGGCAAACTGCGCCAAAGTAATGCCAGCCTCCCATTGCACATCCCACTCAGGGTCGGCTAGCGCCGTGATTAGCGCTTCAGTCGCCCGCAGATCGCCAATCTTTCCCAGGGATCGCGCCACTAGAGAGCGCGCAAAGCCACTTTGCTCATTGCGATCTGCGAGCAACGTGATCAACTGGTCAACCGCACGGAGGCGCTCCAATTGCTTCTCAGCACTTTCTCTGGCCTGGCCACCCATCTTGAACGCTGTCACGAGCAGATCCAGCGCGCGTGGATCCTGTATGCCGCCCAGGGCCGTGACTATTGCGTCAAGCGCCGCGCTATCTTTTTCCTGAATGAGCGCCTGCCCAAGAGGCTCAACGGCGCGGGGGTCGTGGCACGCGCCAATGGCCTCCGCCGCAGCCTTCCGCACCAGTGGGTCGGCGTCGTGCAGCAGCGCGCAGAGCGGCTCGACCGCTGCGGCGTCTCGTAACCGTCCCAGCGCGCCAGCGGCCTCCACGCGGGTATTCGCACGCTTGTGCTTGAGCGCCGCCAAAAGCTCAGTGACATTGTGTTCCCGCTCCAGCCGGGGAATGTTGGGTCCGCCCCAGAGTGCCATGTGTTCTCTCCTTTCAGGCGCCGTGGCCCAGAGAACAACTGTGGACATCTTTCCACAACAGCCGCAATCGAGGTGTCTATTTGCTGTTGCTTGTTACCATAATGCCGAGTACTTGTTAGGAAGTCAAGTTCGAGAAGGAGGTGTGAGCAGACATGGAGGAGTTGCGACGGCCGACGTTCTTGGTACCATCGACGGAAAACAACATCATGCGCCAGATGTTCACCTGGCGCATGGCTGCACATTGGAGGGGAGATGGCGCAACTACTACATCAGTGGAACTTCGCTTCGCGCCAGCCACGCCTGGATGGACTGCGCGTGCTGCTGGTAGTGCAGATACGAGTTGTTCGCGACACGCATCCACGGCGGTATGTCATCGGGCAGGCCCAGGAGCTTCGCGTTGTTGAGCAGGTCGTCGGGGCAGGCGGCGATCACTTGCAGTAGCTGGGCGAAGACGTCGTCCGCCTCGGTAAGCACCTCGTCCACCGAGCGAGCGCGGCTCTCGGCGGCGACGCGGGCGTTGCGCTCATCGATTCCCAGGCCCTCGTTCGCGCGGGTGAACGTCCCGGTGTTCGTAATCTGCGCCGCGCCATCCACGACCGCCCGCTCGTACCAGGTTAGATGGGCGACGATCTGCTTGACCGACCACGTCCCCTCGACGCCGGGAAGCTCCATGCGATCCGGGCCAACCTGCGCCAGCAACGCATTCCACTGGGCGCGCTCGGTCCGCAGGATGTCCGCCAGTCGCGCCGCGGTCATCGGCTTGCCCTGCGCGAGATGCGCCAGCTCCTTGACCAGATCAGCGCCGCCGTGCCCGAGCGTCAGCGCCCACGCCATGCCCGCCATGCTGGCCATGCCAGCCGCGCCCGCTTTGAGCGCGTTCCGCCGCGAGAGTCTTGATGGCTCGCGCACCGCAGTTTCACCAGACGTTTCATGCATGTCATGCGAAGAATTGGCCATCGTCATGCCCTCTTTCCCCTGGAATAGGGTACCAGACAATCCACCATTGCCATACGTTGCCTATGGGCCAGTCCTCTTCCACATCCCGTATTCCGTCGTCACAATATACTTTCGCACATGCAGCGCCATCTGGTGTAGTAGAAAAATCACCGAATTCGGCGGCAAGGCGAAAAGCCCCCAACCCTCTCGATTACTGAGGGTATTGGGGGCCGCGCATTGTGTTGTGATGTGATGTCAGGGCGTGATCGTCTGATCGCGTTATGCCTTGACTGTGACGGTGGCGTGCATGCTTGGATGAATCTTGCAGGTAATCGAGAATGTCCCGGCGGTTGGGAAGGTAATCGTCATCGAGTCACCGGGCGAGAAGTTAATACCAACGGACGTCGCGAACTGCGACGGAGCGCCAGGGGCCGCGGCGAACTGGCCATTGGTTCCGGTGACAAGCACATGAGACCCGCCGGTATCCGAGGGATCATTGAAGTTGACGGCCTGTCCTGCCTTGATCGTGACACTCGTATTGGCGAAGGAGGTCTGCCCCATGTTAATCGTTGCCGCGCTCGGGACGCCCGTCGTGGCGGTGGGCGCGGGCGCTGTTGTGGCTGTGGGTAGCGCGGGCGCAGGGGTATCGGTGGGCGTAGCGGCGACGGAGCTTTCGCCGCAGGCGGCCAGGGCAAAGGTGCAGAGCAGCAAGAGACCCATCAGACCCATCACAAATTTACGCATGCGGAACAACCTCCCAGAACAAGAGTGATTTCAGAACACCGGGCGCATGCCCGAATCTCTATCATTCTACGAGGCGACGTTACACCCGAATGGACTAAACGCCATCAGCACTTTTGCGTAGGCCGCGGAAGGCGGCGAGCAATCCCTGGCGCATATCGTCCGGGAGATCCTCAGCGGAGAGCCTGCCCACGAGCCGGAGGGTCGCGCGCATCTGCTCTAGATAGACGCGGCAGCCATGGCAGTAGGTGAGGTGATGCTCCAGGCGCTGCCGTTCGTCGGAGGTCAGGGCATCATCGAGGTAGCTGGTGATCAGCTCGACCAGTTCCTGACAGGTTAGTTCGCGCTCAGCCATGCCGTATCAATCCTGTATATCTCTATGTTGTGTATCGGTTGCCAGTAGTGCTAGATTACCCGTATCGCTCAGTTTTGCAGATAGTCTGCCAGCGCCTGCCGCACCCGCGAGCGCGCCCGATGGAGCAGCACCCGCTGGTTGGCTTCGCTGATGCCGAGGTAGTCGCAGACCTCGTTCGCGCTCCAGCCGTCAATATCGCGCAGGGTAATGACCTCGCGCTGGGCCGCGGGGAGCGTCGTCAGCGCCGCGTCCACGTGCGCCCGCGTCTCCCGCGAGAGCAGCCGCTCTTCGGGCAGCGTATCCCATTCCGCAGGTGGGGCGAGCCAGCCGCCGGGATAGCGAGAGCCAGGCGGCGCGAAGGCATCTGGATCGACCGCTGGCTCATCCGACTCGCTCGCCGTAGTGAGCGCCGAGAACGGGATCGTGCGATTCTCGCGCTGGGCGCGGGTGCGAGCGCGGTTGAGCAGGATGCGAAATATCCACGTCTTCAGCGATGATCGGCCCTCGAAGCGGTCCAGCCCCTGCAAGACGCCAATCCAGGTTTCCTGGATGACCTCTTCGGCGACGGCGCGCGAGCCGACGTACATCTGCGCCAGCCGCAACATCGCGGCGTAGTGCATCGTGACGAGCGCCAGAAACGCTCCCTCGTCGCCGCGCCGGAGCGCATCGAGGAGCGCCGTTTCATCGGCTGGCCGTGGCGGCTGATTGTCTGGCTCGTTCATTGCGTCGCCGTTCTCCGTCCCTGGCCTGGGTCTTTGCCACAGCAGTATATGACGTTTGAGCACGCGATGCTATGACACGTGACGATCCCCTCTATGTCCGCAGATGTCCGCGAATGTCCGCGACAATCGCCAGCGAAGGCGCGAGATTCGTCCGCGAACCTGTCGAATTGGCGCATGTTCGTTCGACGTATTGGTGACGGGCGCATGAATCACGCATCCACCACAACCACCGGCAAACGCCCGTCGGCGACCATTTGTGACACGAGCTAGAGGGCGCACGCAATGAGACGTGTGCCACGAGGAGGAGATGCATGCAGTACGCGCTTTTGATTTATACTGACGAGACAGCGGATGCCAATGCGAGCAAGCAGGAGCAGGATGCCGTCATGGCGGGGTATTTTGCGTTCGGCGAGCAGTTCAAAGAGCAGATCGCGGGCGGCGAGGCGCTGGTGGCAACCAACGCGGCGACGACGGTGCGCGTCCGCGACGGCAAGACGCTGACCACCGATGGCCCATTCGCCGAGACGAAAGAGCAGCTTGGCGGCTTCTATCTGGTCAATGCCAGCGATCTCGACGAGGCGATTCAGATTGCGTCGAATATCCCCGGCGCGAAGTATGGGTCCATCGAGGTGCGCCCGGTGATGGTCTTCGAATAACGCATCCGCTGTGGGGAGGGCATGAACAGCGAGCAGATCCCACAGGTCGTCGATCAGGTGTATCGGCAGGAGTCAGGGCGGATACTGGCCGCCCTGATTGCCTCACTGCGCGATTTTACGCTCGCCGAGGATGCCCTCCAGGATGCGATGGTGGCGGCGCTGCAACAGTGGCCCGCCACTGGCGTCCCGCGCAACCCGGCGGCATGGCTCACCACGATTGCCCGGCGCCAGGCGATTGACCGTCTGCGCCGCGAGGGCACGCTTGCCCAGAAACAGGCGCTGCTCCAACCGCTCGAAGAGACAGCCACCACCGATTCGCTCGATACCCTAGAAGATGCGCCGCCGATTCCCGACGAACGGCTGAAGCTCTTTTTCACCTGCTGCCATCCGGCGCTGCCACTGGAGGCGCGGGTCGCGCTGACCCTGCGCACGCTGGGCGGCCTCTCCACCGCCGAGATTGCGGCGGCGTTTCTGACGCCACTGCCGACGATGGCGCAGCGGCTGGTGCGGGCGCAGCGCAAGATACGCGACGCCGGAATCCCCTATCGGGCGCCACCGCTGCCGCTGCTGGCCGAGCGCATGGAGGGCGTGCTGGCGGTCCTCTACCTTATCTTCAACGAGGGCTATACATCCACCAGTGGCGATGCGCTGATCCGGCAGGACTTGTGCGCCGAGGCGATCCGGCTGACGCGGGTGCTGGTGGCGCTGATCGCGTCGGAGCCGGAGCTGCCAGACGAGCCGGAGGCGCTGGGGCTGCTGGCGCTGATGCTGCTGCATGCTTCGCGGCGGGCGGCGCGGGTGGATGCCGCGGGCGATCTGGTGCTGCTCGAAGACCAGGACCGGACGCTCTGGAACTGGGCGGAGATTGTCGAGGGGATGGAGACGCTGGATAAGGCGTTAGCGATGCGCCGCCCCGGGCCGTATCAGATTCAGGCGGCGATCAGCGCGCTCCATGCCGAGGCGCCGACCCCGGCAGAGACCGACTGGCAGCAGATTGCACTGCTCTATGCGCGCCTTGTCCATATGGCGCCGTCGCCGGTGGTGGAGCTCAATCAGGCGGTGGCCGTGGCGATGGCTGAGGGGCCAGACGCGGGGCTGGAGATGCTCGACCGCCTGCGGCTGGGTGAGGCGCTGGCCCACTACTACCTCTATCACGCCGCGCGCGCCGATCTATTCAGGCGCGCTGGCCGCATCGAAGAAGCCACGGCGAGTTATCGCGAGGCGCTCAGCCTCTGCCAGAACCGGATCGAGCGGCGCTTCCTGCAACGCCGTCTGACGGAGCTTGCCGCTCGATTGTCGTGAGACTGGCAGCCATCAGGCGTTGGACTTCGCCTTGTTATAGCGCGTCAGGATCTCGTCTTTGGTCTGAGTGTAGGCGTCGCGGCCCTGGGCGACGGCGTCTCCATAGCGCTCGCGCAGTTGACCGGCCAGTGTCTGGTAGCCTTCGCGTCCCATCTTGCGCAGCTGCACGCTGCCTTCGCTGAGTTGGCTGCGGGTGTCTTCGCCAGGCTGTGGCGCGAAGAGAAGCGCGACGGCCGCCCCAACGGCCATGCCCAGAATCAGCCCGAAGACGAACCCGGACCGGGACTTGCGTTCCGTTGCCATGGTGTACCTCCTGTGAACACGTTGTCATTCGCCGTGCCGCGGCTGTGTGGGAATCTGGCGCTAAACTGTCGCAACCATTGTTTTCACCCGGCGCAGCAGAACATCTACATCAAATGGCTTGCGTAGAATCGATACGTTGCGGTAGCGCTCTGGGTTGCTCGCGAGCAGCTGCCGAACGTTCTCAGCCTCCAGAATCGCCGCGGTGTAGACCAGCACGGGTATATCCGCGGTGGTCTCGTGCGAGCGCAGCGATTCGAGAATGTCCAGGCCTGACGCATCCCGCAGCTTGAGATCGAGAATGATCAGGTCGGGAAGGTTCTCCTGAATCAGCTCGTGCGCCCCTTCGCCACGATTGATGACGGAGACGCGATAATGCTCCTCTTCGAGGATACTACGCAAGAGATACAGCAAATACTCATAGTCGTCAATGACCAGAATGTGGGTTGCCATGGTAGTGCTCCAGATCGTGTGCTCCAGCCATCCTTGTCCGCCGCAGGCGAATAGAGTGAGCTTGACCGAATGATAACGCTTCCAGCGCTACCGCTTCTGGCATCGCACATCCTGTACCAGCCGTATCTCTACCAGGCGACGCCGCCTATATATAACGCATAGGGCAGCGCTCGCCCGGTGAGTCAGCCCTCAGCTATACAACCGTCCGAGCGGGGCCGATGGTCACATGTGTGGGAGTCAGAGAGGAGGCGGCACTATGGGGGAGAGACGGGATTGACCACGGTGAAGCCTTCCAACACTGCAATTTCTGCAAGTCGGGTATCAGCCGTGACGAACAGCACCTCTTCTCCACTCGCTCTCGCTGCAAGCATGGCAGCCGCAAGCTGAATCGCATCCAGACTTCGGATCGGGCGTGGAGACATATCCCAGTAGCGCTTGCACAGAAACGCGGCCAGATCTGTTACTGTGGTCGAAAGTGGCACGATCCGGTATACCGGAGAACGCCGTGTTGGATCGCTCATGGCGAGATGGCGCTCGAAAATGCTCACTAGCGAATTGGAAAATGAAAGATGCAGATTCTCTCGACGTGCGGTTCGATACAGCGCGGCAATTACTTCAACATGGGCGAGTTGAGCCAGATATAGTGATGGATGTGTCCTTGGATCGCAAATACTACGAACCCACGGACTTCCTGCCTCATGGTGATAGCGCTTCACGATCACACTCGAGTCGAAGAAATACGATGGCGCTGGGCCTCCTTATCTCCGCACTACTCGCCGCGATCTTCGTCCACGGCATCGGCCGCCGTGTAGCCCAGTTGATGCGCGCGCTGCCCTTCTGGGGAATCCCACAGGCTATCCAACTCTTCTTCATCGCGCAGGATAGCAGCGCACTCCTCGTCTGTGTAGGTGGGAGCAGGCGCGCCGATATGGGGGTTGAGGCGCATGATTTCTGCCGCACCCTTACGCAGAAGCGCGTCGAGGTCAGGGGCATGCTGTCTGGGAATCGCCATACATATCGTCTTCCTGCTCACCTGGTCAACGTACCATCGCACAATCGCAAGTGTAGCACATTACGACGGCACGTTAGCCGTTCAACTGCTATTCTTTCGCGCCACTCGCCGCCTGCGTTGTCGTAGCCGACTTCTGCGCCTGCTCGCGTGCTCGTAGCTCGCGGAGATGCTGGCGGCGGACGCGGTCGCGCTTGACCTTCAGCGTGCGGCGGTACATCCAGTAGAGCGGCGCGGAGAGCGGCAGATCGTGCGTCTCCAGCGTGAGCAGGGAGTAGCCGCCGAAGCCGCGCTTGTAGGTGTAGAGGCTGTACATATCCTCGTCGGGTTCCAACACCTCGGCAATGGCGCGGAAGTCATAGAGCGTGCAGCCGCGCGCCCTGGCCCATTGCATCGCCGTGAACTGGAGCAGATGGTTCGGCATGCGGTTGCGCTGCTGGTTGGAGGACGCGCCGAACATATAGGTCGCGACTGGGCCACAACGCGCCACGATCAACGCGGCGATTGGCGTCCCTTCATATTCCGCCAGCAAAAGCGCCGCCGCGTCACGCTCGCCATAGAGCCGCAGGAAGTCGTCATAGTGTTGCTGGCCGTGGATAAAGATGCCGTCACGGTCGGCCGTCTCGCGATAGAGCCGGTAGAATGCGTTCAGGTCCGCCGCGCCGCTGCCCTCGCGCACGGTGACGCCCTTGCGCCCCGCCAGCCGGACGTTGTAGCGCCACTTTTCGTGCATCCCCGCCAGCAGCGCGTCCTCGTCGGGCGTGATATCCAGCACCCACGAGCGGCGCGGATGGGTGGCGTAGGGGTTGCGTGTGAAGCCCCGGTCGGCCAGCGCCTTGAGCCAGGCAGCGTCGCCATCCGGCACGCTCGGCTCGATCTTCACCATGAACGCGCCAGCCTTCGCCGCCTGCTCGCGCGCGGCGGTGACGAGGGCGGCCAGCGCGGGCGATGTGGGGTCCGCCACAACGGGGCCACGAGGCGCGTAGAGGTAGGGTCGGCGCAGCAGGGGCGCGCGCTCGACGATCACCAGCATCGCGCCTACCAGCGCGCCGTTTTCCAGCGCGCCCAGGCGCAACGCGGCGCTGCCGAGATGCTGGCCCAGCTCGGCCCACTCCCATGTCTGGGTGATGTTTCCGGTCGGGCAGGACTCGACGAACGTGTTCCACTGTTCGCGGTCGTTGATGATCTCTACGTGCATGCCGTTCCTCATATGCTAAGGGCGCTGGCGACTGAAGTCGCGCCTAAGGGACCTCACTGCGTTCGGCCGCAAAGCCCGCCTGCGCGGGCTCCCATCCGACTAGCATGGCCAAGCGATTTGCCTAATCCGCCCATGCCCGCGATTGCCTACGCTTTTGTCGCGGACTTCGCCTCGGCCTATGCCTGCGCCGATTTAGTGGGCTGGCTGCCAGCCACCTGTTTCTGCGCCGCCTGACGCGCCTGTTCGCGACGACGCTCGAATGCCGCGCGTTTGCGCCGCTGCATATTCCGGCGGAGCGAGACCGCCGTGTAGTACGGCCAGTAGATCGCCGGGCGCACGACCAGGTCCTGTGTCGGGATGACGCGACGGACTGAGCCGCCAAATCCCCGCTTGAACTCGTAGACACCATAGAGTTCCTGCCCTGGCTCCAGCACGTCGGGGATGGTGCGCCAGTCGTAGTAGTCGGCGCCGTGGGCCTTGACCCAGCGCATGCACTCCCACTGCAACAGATAGTTCGGGCGCAGCTTGCGATGCTCTGGCAGGCCCGATGAGCCGCTATGCAGATTCCACGACCAGGCGCCCAGCACGGCCACCGTCGCCACGGCGATAGGCTCGCCGTTGTATTCGGCCAGCAGCAGCGCCATCTCGGCGGTGGCGTCGCGGGCTGCGCGCTCGGCGGAATAGTTGACCAGCATATCGCGGAAAAGCTGCTTCGGATAGACGTGGAAGGAGTCGCGCTGCCCCGTCTCAACCAGCAGCCGATAGAAGGCGTCGAGGTCGGCCTCGCCCGAGCCCAGCCGCACCGTCAGCCCTTTGCGCGCGCCCGCCCGGATGTTCTGCCGCCAGGTGGTCATCATGTTGGCCAGCAGCGTCTCTTCATCGGCGCGGAGGTCCGTGACCCAGGCGCTGCGCAGGTAGATATGATGCGATGTCGGGCGGAATCCCAGCCGTTTGAGCGTGCCCGGCCAGACGGGATCATCCTGCAAGACGTTGGGCTCGGCGCGGATGAAGATGCCGCCATGTTTGCGCGCCTCGCTTTTGGCGAAGCGGACCAGCAGCGGCAGCGCGGGCGAGGAAGCATCGGCGACGACGGGGCCGCGCGGCGCATAGAAGAAGGGCGCGCGCAGTCCACTGGCGCGGCTGCGCACCAGCAATATCGCCGCTACCAGCCGGTCGCCATCCATCACGCCAACCCGCAGCGAGCCCGCGCCAGCCGCCTCGCCGGAGTTCTCGGCCCACTCCCATGTCTGGCACAGGTGGCCGGTCGGTGTCGCCGCGACGAACTCGTTCCACAGGCGGCGGTCCGCGATCAGTTTCGCTTCCACGCTTCCATATGCCCTTTCCGCTGCTCGCGCGCCCACGAGTGAGGAGCGCAGCCAGTGTCGCAGTATATCAGAGCGGGCATGGCACGGCAACGCCGTCGGGCTTTTCGTGCTATGGAAGTCCGCCTGAGGGATGTTCCATCCTTGCGACCTTTGCGACACAGACCACAGGATGTGTCCGCCTCTGTCGCCTTGACGCCTCCATGCCGCCACCCATACTTTGTAGAACACATGTACCTGATATGAAAGTGAGCGCTCGTATGCGGATCCTCGGCGCTGGTGAGATTGCGGCCACGGCGCGGTCGGGATATGCGATGCTGACAAAGCGAGCGCCGACGGGGTTTCATAGCCTGGCAGGGGATCGGGCGGAGACGCCGCTTGACCTGCATGTGCTGCTCACTCGGCTTCCGGCGACGACCTTCTTTGTGGAGATGGCAGACGAGGCGCTGGTGGATAGCGGCATCTTCGTGGGCGATATCCTGGTGGTGGAGCGCGCGCTGCGTCCAGTGTATGGCGCGTTGGTCGTGGTCGCGCTGGACGGAGAGCTGTTGGCGCGCCACTACTGCCCGGACAGTGAAGCGCTGCATCTGCTGCCCGCGCATCCTGACTTTGCGCCGATCAGGGTCCGTCAGCGCGCGCGCTGTCAATTTCTGGGCGTAGTGACCGCCACGATTCATCGACTGCATGCCCTGCCACGCCGATAGTCGGCCTAGAGGATCGCTGCTATGCCCGTTCGCTGGCGTCGGGCATCCATGCCAACGCCCAGATGGAGATGCTCTGGATCACCTCGTTAAGGGCGCGCCCGGCGTCGGTCAGCTCATAGACGACGCGCACCGGCGGCCCCGGCTGTACCTCGCGCGTCACCATGCCCGCAGCCTCCAGCTCGCGCAGTCGCTCGGTCAGCAGGCGGTCGGAGAGATTGGGCACCCGCGCCAGCAGCTCGTTGAAGCGGCACGGGCCATCCAGCAGCACGTAGAGGATTGCGCCATTCCAGCGCCGCCCGATAAACTCGACGGCGCGCTGAAAACCGGTGCATGAGAGGGCGGAGTGACCGGTGGCCGCCGGGGCAGAGGTGGCGGGCATGCCCACCCCGTCGTCGTTATCCACAGCCATTTTCTGCTCTGCCATAGCTTCCCTCCCGGTCCAACGCGATATCTCCAGTCAGTGTATCACAAACTTACTTCGGGTAGCCTACACACTTGACATTAGGTAGTAATACGGCTACTATACATGTGCAGGCTACGAATCGTAGCCGCACAGCGCCATATGGGCGTAGCTGGCTGGATGAATCGAGATAAAGATACAGGAAGCTGGGCACGGAAACATGTCTATCGCGTGGGCATTATTGATTATTCGGGTGATAGCAGGCGTGGCGCTGTTGGGGCATGGCACGCAAAAGCTATTCGGCTGGTTTGGCGGGCCGGGCTATGCCAAACTGGAGCAGGGATTCAAGGCGAAGGGATACCGGCCCGTCCGGCTCTGGACGGCTCTGGTGATTCTGGGTGAGGTGGGCGGCGGACTCTCGCTCGTCGTCGGCTTCCTGACGCCACTGGGCGCGGCAGGCGCGCTGGGGGCGATGGTGATGGCCATCAGCACGCACTGGAGCAAGGGCTACTTTGGCAGCCGGGGCGGCTTCGAGTATCCGCTGGCGCTGCTGGCGATGAGCGTCGCCGTTGGGGTCGCGGGGGCGGGCGATATTTCGCTCGATCACCTTTTCGGGACCATGCTGTCGCCGCTGGTCTTTGTCATTCTGGCGATTGCCGCACTGATCGTCGATGTCATCGGCATCCTCATGACGCGACCATCAACCGGCGCCTCGCAGCCGGGCAAGGCGCACGCCGCCTAAGAGAGTAACCAGTGACGTGTTATGCGACACGAGGAACCTCACCCCCCAGCCCCCTCTCCTGTGGGAGAGGGGGAGCCAGAGGGTAGGAGTGTAGAGGCGAGGCCGCAAGTGGCTCCGATCGCAACGCTTCACGGTTCACCCGCCTAGCCACGCTTTGCGCTCTACCCTCTACGCGGAAGACCAGCTGTCCGACCCGGTGGCGTGGTCTCCCGCCAGCGCAGGCCAGTAACTGCGCGCAAAGATCTGCGCCACCAGCTCGCGGCGGCTGCGCACGCCGACCTTGTCGAAGACCGCCTTGAGGTGCTGCTGCACGGTGAGCACGGAGATGAAGAGCTGGGCAGAGATCTCCTCGGTAGAGCGGCCCTTCAGCACGAGCGCCGCCACCTCCTGCTCGCGGGCGGTCAGGGCATAGGCCTGCAAGACGAACGGGGCAATCGCGTCGGGCGTCGCCTGTTCGATGATGACGGCGATCTGTCCCGGCGCTGCCTGCGGCGCGACCCACGAGGCATGCAGTGTCAGCCAGCGGCCAGCGCGGGTGCGCAGACGCAGGCGAGGGATTATGTCGGCGGTCTGGTCCAGACCGGAGTGGAGCGCGCGCAATTTCGCGACAACCGCATAGACAGGCATGGGTAATGGCTTGCCTGGCGCCCAGTCTTCGACCTCGGCCAGCAAAAGCGCGGCGGCGGGTGTGGTCGCGATCACCGAGAGATCCTCGGCCAGCAGCAACAGGCCGGGGCCATCGGTCGCGGGGGCGATCTCAACCGTGTCGAGCAGCAACGCGGCGCGTAGTCCTTCGCCAATGTGTGGAGTTATCGCGCTGAAAATGGCGATGTCGTCGCTGGTGAAGTCCTGATTGCGCATCTCGCGGTGCAGCACCAGCGCGCCCCAGACCGTTTTCCCCGACCGGAAGACCGCGCGCAACTCATTGCCAAAGCCCTGTGGCGCCAGAATCTCGCGAAAGCGCTGGCTGCGGTTCAAATCCCCCTTCGTGGCCAGCCGTAACGTCGTCGCTGGCCGGCTGCTCCGCGCCAGGTCCGTGATCTTGTTGAAGTCCTCCTGCGCCAGCTCGTTGGTGATGAACGCCGCCGCTCCTTCCGGGTTCAGCCCCTGAACGACCGCGCTGTTGAAGAGGAGCGTGGCGGGATCAGTCGTCAGGCAGCAGTAGGCGGCATACGGGGTGAGACGCTGAAGTCGCGCCAGCGCATCCACGCGCAGCGAGCGGGAGTCCAGACCCGAATAGCACAGGCGTATGATATCCCGTCTGACCTGCTCGATTGAAAGACTGGCGCGCATAGTTCCCCCACTCGCAGGATGCCGTCAACGTCTCACCATAGGTCAATCCCGTCAGCAGGATGGATTGTCCCACACGATCAGCGCCACGTACAGCATATGGCGTCCCATCGCGAGAAATACCGTTGATTTGGACTACCCGAGCGCCGAATCACTACGCAACAAATACCAGTCTTCTGGTATGGTCGCACGCGTTCTGCGGTGGCATAGTGGCTCTGGTGTCAGCCCCTGCTGCGCCACGAAGTGTTTTAGACTCGCACACTGGAGATGCTCACCAATGTTCACCACAGAAACGCCTGCCAGGGCCAGCGCCGAAGCGCCGACCGCCGACGATATCGCCGCGCTCGCGCGCCAGCTACAGGGTGAAGTGATCTTGCCTGATGACCCTAACTTCCTGGAGGCCCGCCGCCTCCACGGACTATCCACCGCACGGCCCGCCGTGATCGTGCGCCCCGCCTCGGCGGCGGATGTGGCGGCCACCATCACGTTTGCCCGCGAACGCCACATCGAGCTGGCGGTGCATAGTGGCGGCCACAGCCTGGCGCACTATAGCGTCGTCGCGGGTGGCGTCGTCCTCGATCTTACGCTGATGAAGGCTATCTCAATCGATACCGAGCGGCGGACCGCGCGGCTGGAGGCTGGCCTCACCTGGGGCGAGGTCGCGGCGGCGCTGCATCCGCACGGCCTGGGGCTGACCGCTGGCGACACCGCATCCGTTGGCGTCGGCGGCCTGACGCGCGGCGGCGGTATCGGCTGGTTCGCGCGCAAATACGGCCTGACGATTGACCATGTGCGCTCCATCGAGGTCGTCACGGCGGATGGGGAGATAGTGACGGCCAGTGCGCAGGAGCATCCTGACCTATTCTGGGCGCTGCGCGGCGGCGGTGGAAACTTCGGCGTCGCGACGGCGTTCGAGGTGGACCTGCATCCGGCCGGGACGGTCTATGGCGGCGCGATCTTCTACGCTGCCAGCGAGGCGGCAAGTGTGCTGCCCGCCTACGCGCGCTATGCCGCCACGGCTCCCGAGGAACTGACCACGATGGCGCTCATAATGCCGGCCCCGCCCGCGCCGTTCATCTCGCCCGCGATGCACGGCAAACCCATCCTGGCGCTGACGATGGTCTATAGTGGCGACTTTGCGGAGGGTAACCGGGTAGTGGACCCGCTACGCAGGCTGGCCACGCCAGTCGCCGATGTGGTTGGACCGATGCCCTACCCGGCGATGTTCGAGTTCACGAAGGAGGCGACGCGGTTCGACCAGCGGCAATACGCGCGCTCGGTGATGGTCGATACGGTGGATGACGCGCTCATCAGCGCCCTGCTCTCGCGTGGCCTCGACCTGCCCTCGCGGGGCGCGCTGCTCGAGCTGCGCATCCTCGGTGGCGCGATGAGACGCGGCTGGGGTGATGGCGGCGCCTTTGCCCAGCGCGATAAGGGCGGGTTGGTGATGGCCGTGGCGTATGGCTATGAAGAGGCCGACACTGTGCGCCATCATGCCTGGGTGGACCGCTACTATGAGGCGATGCGCTCCTTTGGATCGGGGGCGTACGTCGGGTTCATGATGCGCGACGATGAGGCGCGCGCAGGCGAGGTTTATCCGCCCGCGACGCTGGAGCGGCTGCGCCAGGTGAAACAGCGCTATGACCCGACCAATGTCTTCCACCACAACCTGAACATCGAGCCAGCCGGGGAGTAATGGTCAGCCCCCGGCCCTCACCCACAGCCCTCCCCTAAAAAGGAGGGGAGCCAGAGGCAAGTGTTCGTCAATTTACGGTCCTGGATGTCTGATGATCGCGCAATACTCCATGGCGCTACCGATGAGCTTGCCTCGCCAGGTTGAGGCGAATTTCCAGTAGAACGAACCGCACAAACACGTATGATGATGTGCCAGTTTCTGCTATGGTTGCGCTTTCGCGCCGGTGACATAGTACCCCCTGACGATGACGTCTACCGAACAAGCGATGAGCGCGATGCCTTCTCTACACAGGAGCTATTCACCATGCAGACCAGAGACACATCTGCCAGCGTCACGGCTGGCGTTCCAACACGCGAAGAGATAGCTGAGCTTGCGCATCAGCTTCAGGGACACGTTGTGCTGCCAGGCGACGCGGAGTTCAAGGAGGCGCGGCGCGTCCATTGGGTATCTAGCGCGATGCCCACCATGGTGGTTCGAGCCGCTTCGACATCCGATGTGGCGGCGACGATCACGTTCGCCCGCGAACATGCGCTGGAACTGGCGGTGCGCAGTGGCGGCCACAGCCTGGCGTGCTACGGCATCGTGGGGGGAGGCGTCGTGCTCGATCTCTCCCCGATGAAGAGCCTCGAAGTCGATCCTGAGACGCGGATCGCACGACTGGGCGCGGGCCTCACCTGGGGCGAGGTCGCGGCGGCGCTGCATCCGCACGGCCTGGGCCTCTCGTCCGGCGATAACGCAACCGTCGGCATAGGCGGCCTGGCGCTTGGCGGCGGTATCGGCTGGTTCGCGCGCAAATACGGTCTGACAATCGATCATGTGCGCTCCATCGAGGTCGTCACGGCGGATGGGGAGATAGTGACGGCCAGTGCGCAGGAGCATCCTGACCTGTTCTGGGCGCTGCGCGGCGGCGGTGGAAACTTCGGCGTCGCCACCTCATTCGAGGTCGAGGCACATCCGGCCGGGATGGTCTATGGCGGCGCGATCTTCTACGCTGCCAGCGAGGCGGCGAGTGTGCTGCCCGCCTACGCGCGCTATGCCGCGTCGGCGCCGGATGAGTTGACCTCGATGGCGCTGGTGATGGCGGCTCCGCCCGCACCATTCATTCCGCCAGATTTGCAGGGCAAGCCAGTGGTGGGCATCGCGCTGGTCTATAGCGGCGACTTCGAGGAGGGCAACCGCGTGGTGGACCCGCTGCGCAAGCTCGGTACGCCGCTCGTTGATATCGTCGGCCCCATGCCCTATCCAGCGATCTTCCAGTTCACGGATGATGCGTCAGTGTATGGCATCCGGCAATATACGCGCTCGGTGATGGTTGACGGGGTGGATGAGGCGCTGCTCAGCGCGCTGCTGGCCAGTGGCGCCGCCGATGTGCCTTCAGAGCATGCGCTGTTCCAGGTGCGCATCCTCGGCGGCGCGGTGAAACGCGGGGACGCCCGTGGCGCGGCCTTTGCCCAACGCGATAGGGGCGCGTTGATATTGGCTGTGGTCTATGGCTACGACGAGGCGGATGCCGCGCGCCATGTGGCGTGGACGAATCAACTCTACGAGGCGATGCGGCCCTATGGAACAGGCGCCTATCTCGGCTTCATGATGGAGGATGGGCAGGAACGCATTGGCGAGGTTTATCCGCCCGCGACGCTAGAGCGGCTGCGCCAGGTGAAGCGGCGCTATGACCCAACCAATGTCTTCCACCACAACCTGAATATCGAGCCAGCGGAGGGGTAGCAGACCACATCCCCAGACCTCACCCCCGGCCCCTCTCCTTGTAGGAGAGGGGAGGCAGAGGGTATCAGCGTGATGGGTACTCGCGCCATGCGCCATCGGCGAAGTGGAGCAGCTCCCCGTGGAAGTCTCCCTCGGCCCCTGGTGGAACCTGGTAGTGCGCTGCCGCCCAGTACTCGCCTGGAACCGCGCGAACCACCGAATGGATGCTGATGATGTCGGTGAAGGGCCAGTCAACCGTCTGCCATGGCAGGTCTATCGTGCTCGCCGTGTGCTGGACGCTGGAGATAACGTCATTTGGCAAAGGCGGAGCTAGCGGTTCTGGTTGCGTCTTGACGAAGGCCCAGGCATCCGTCTGGTCGAAGAGCACAACCTCCTGAGCTGCCGGGTCGGCTCCCGTCTGGACGGGATTCCACGTCGTTCCATCATACTGAAGTACAATCGCGGGTGGCGGAGATGACCGTTTCCATAAGGCTGGTTGTGGCTGCCACCCCGTGGCGTAGCCAGCGTCGGCGGATTGCATGCGCAGGGCGCCTAGCAAGACATGTCCCGGCGCGGGCGTCATACTCCACTATCCCTGCTGGAAGTGAGCAATTACCGAGTCTTTGCGATGAGAACTCAGTGTTGAGGCATTGCCGACGAGCCAGAGATCATCCGGGCCAACGGGCGCGAAATCCCACACTACGGGCGTCGGAACGGTGACCGGAGTCCAGGTGCCGTTCCGATAATGCAGGAGGAGACTTTCGATCTTGCCGCGCCAGCCGCTTGCGGAGTTCACCACAATCCAACCTTCATCGGGCGAGAGCATGCGGATGCCGCCGTAGTATTTGCCGCCCGTCGGCTGCCATGGAACGGCGACCTGCCACCAGTGGCCAGCGGTATAGCGCAACAGGTAGCTTTGACGCTTGTCCTGGCTGTAGCCCGTCACCCATCCCTCGTCTGGAGAAACCATGGCAATGCCATCCAGAAAGGCGATGGGTAGAGGGCCATCAACCGGACGCCACGCATGATCGTGGTAGCGCATAATCAGACCAGATTCGAGCGTTTGGAAGTCAGGAGCAAATACGGCTCCGACGAGCCATCCCTCGTCTGGCGTGGTCATGGTCAACTCGAAGATCGTTGCCCGCTCCGGCAGGTCAACGGTAATCGCCTTCGACGCGCTCTGTTCCATTGCCATACCTGCTCTCTTTGCATGTATGCCGCCGCAACGAGGAATCGGTCGAATAGGGAGCGACGCTCACACGGGTTGCAGCGGCTGGTGGGGTGGGGGCGGCAGCTCGACGGTGATGATGTCGTCGGGGCGCACGACGCCACCGGTGATGACGACAGCCATCACGCCTGCCTTGCGGACCAGGTTGCCCTCGGCGTCACGGTCCAGCACCGCCGCCATCAGCCCGCGCTGGATGCCTTCCAGCTGCGAGCAGGGGTTGCGCAGGCCGGTGATCTCGATAACCGCCTCATCGCCCAGCCGCAGCCGCGCGCCGGTAGGCAGAGCAAGCAGCGCGATCCCGTGGGTGGTGATGTTCTCGCCCATCTGTCCGGCGGCGACCACGAAGCCCGCTGCGCGCAACTCGTCGTGTAGCTCGGCATGGATCAGGTGGACCTGGCGCAGATTGGGCTGAAACGGGTTCTTCAGCACCCGCGAGCGATGCTTCACCGTCGTACCCGCGTGGGCGTCGCCCTCGACGCCCAGCCCTGCGAGCAGCCGAATCGCCGCGTGATTCGGTTTCGCCAGCGTGTGTGTCGCGCTACTGCTTACCGTCGCGACGCGCCCGGTGGGATGCTGCACCATCTTACGATTTCTTGGCGCGAAGCGTCTGGCGCGCAATCTCGGCGAAGTCGGGTCTGAGGCTCGCGCCGCCGACAAGCGACCCATCGATATCGGGGATGGAGGCGAAGGTGGCCGCATTGGCTGTCGTCACGCTGCCGCCATACTGCACGCGAATCACCGACGCCTCGACCGCGCCATACATCTCCACCAGCAGCGCGCGAATCAGCGCCGCCACATCGGCGGCATCCTTGGGCGTCGCGGCGCGGCCCGTGCCGATGGCCCAGACTGGCTCATAGGCGACGACCAACTCATCCAGCCGATTTGCTGGTAGTCCCTTCAGGCTGCCATAGACCTGCGAGGTGATGACGCGCTCCGTCCGGCCCGCGTCGCGGTCTTCGAGATGCTCGCCGACACAGACGATGGGGCGGATGTTGTGCTCGAAGGCGGCCACCGCCTTGCGATTCACCAGGTCATCCGTCTCGCCGAAGTGCGTGCGCCGCTCGGAGTGGCCCAGGATAACATAGTCAGCCAGCCCTTCGAGCATCGACGGCGAAATCTCGCCCGTGAACGCGCCATTCGCCATGTAATACATATTTTGCGCGCCCAGCCTGATGTTCGTGCCAGACAGCACCGCATGCACCGCGGGCAGTGATATGGCTGGCGGACAGAGCACGATCTCGACGCCGCGCACCGTCACCAGATCGCTGAGTATGCTTGCGGCAAAGTCGCGCGCCTCGGTTGGGCCGAGGTTCATCTTCCAGTTGCCCGCGACAATGGGCATGCGATTAGTCACCAGAATCCTCCTCCATCGGCAGGCGCCTCGCGTTCGCGTAGTGCCGCCACGCCGGGCAACTCGCGCCCTTCCAAAAATTCCAGCGACGCGCCGCCGCCGGTCGAAACATGCGTCACCTGCTCGGCAGCGCCCGCCGCCTCCACCGCCGCCGCCGAATCGCCACCACCCACGATGGTCGTCGCGCCCGCCTCGGTGCGCTCCACCAGCAGCGCAATCAGCGCGTTGGTGCCTTGCGCGAACTTCGGGAACTCCGCGACACCGAGCGTGCCGTTGAAGATGATCGTCTCCGCGTCGGCCAGCGCCTCGCCAAAGGCCAGAATCGTCTGCGGGCCGACATCGAGAATGCGCCAGCCCTCCGGGATGTTATCGGGCGTCGTGAGGGTCCGCTCGGCGTCGTTGGAGAACTTCTCGCCGACCGCGACATCCACCGGCAGCACGAACAGCTTGCCCGCGGTCCGCGCCTTCGCCTGAAGACGACGCGCCTCTTCCAGCTTGTCATCTTCCACCAATGAATCGCCAACAAACAGCCCATTTGCCTTGAAGAAGGTGTTCGCCATGCCGCCACCAATCAGAATCGCGTCGGCAATGTCGATCAGCCGATCCAGCACGGCAATCTTGTCGGAGACCTTCGCGCCGCCCGAGATGGCGACAAAGGGTCGCTTCGGGTTTTCCAGCGCGGAGCCGAGGAAGTTCAGCTCCTTCTCCATCAGGAAGCCCGCGACGGCTGGCAGGTCGTGGGCGACGCCCTCAGTGCTGGCATGGGCGCGGTGGGCCGTGCCAAAGGCGTCGTTGACGTAGATATCGCCGAGCGCGGCAAGCTGCTTCGCGAAGCCGGGGTCGTTCGCCTCCTCCTCAGGATGGAAGCGCAAGTTTTCGAGCAGCAGCGCCTGGCCGGGCTGCAACGCCTTCGCCTGCGCCGCGACCTCCGGCCCGACGCAATCGGACGCCAGCGCCACCGGCTGGCCGAGCAGCTCGCTCAGCCGCTCCGCGACCGATTTCAGGCTGTACTTGGGGTCAACTTTGCCCTTGGGCCGCCCCAGGTGGCTCATCAGGATGACCGCGGCGCCGTGGTCCAGCAGATAGCGGATGGTCGGGAGTGATGCGCGAATGCGCGTATCATCGGTGATTGCGCCGCCCTCGTCGAGCGGCACATTGAAGTCAACGCGCACCAGCACATGCTTGCCCCGCACATCAATATCGCGTACGGTGGCTTTATCCATTGCTACAGCCTCTCACCCACGAAGTTCGTCAGGTCGGCGACGCGGCTGGAGTAGCCCCACTCGTTGTCGTACCAGGCGATGACCTTGACCATGTTGTCTCCCAACACCATCGTCGAGAGGCCGTCGATAATTGAGGAATGTGAATCGCCACGGAAGTCGCTGGAGACCAGCGGCTCGTCGGTGTAGTCGAGAATGCCGTTCATCTTGCCAGCGGCGGCCTGCTTAAAGGCATCGTTGACGGCGTCTACGGTGGCGGGCTTGTTGATCAGCGCCACAAAATCGACGACCGAGACGGTGGCGGTGGGCACGCGCAGCGAGAAGCCGTCGAACTTGCCCTTGAGCTCGGGCATGACGAGCGCCAGCGCGCGGGCGGCGCCGGTGCTGGTGGGAATGATGTTCTGAGCGGCGGCGCGGGCGCGGCGCAGGTCGCTATGGACGACATCGAGCAGGCGCTGGTCGTTGGTGTAGGAGTGGACGGTGGTCATCATGCCACGGTCTATGCCGTAGGTATCCTGGATGACTTTGGCGGCGGGCGCGAGGCAGTTGGTCGTGCAGGATGCGTTGGAGATGATGTTTTGGGTGGCGGGATCGTACTTGTCTTCGTTGACGCCGAGCACGATGGTGATATCTTCGCCTTTGGCGGGGGCGGAGATGATGACCTTCTTCACGCTATCGTGCAGGTGGGCCTTGGCCTTGCTGGCGTCGGTGAAGAAGCCAGTGCTCTCGACGACGATCTGCGCGCCAAGGTCGCCCCAGGGAATCTGCGCGGGGTCGCGCTGCTGGAAGACTTTGATCTTCTTGCCGTTGATCGAGAGGTCGTTGTTATCGAGCACCTCGACCTGGCCGTCGAAGCGCCCGTAGGTGGAGTCGTAGCGGAAGAGATGGGCATTGGTCTCGGTATCGGTCAGGTCGTTGATCGCGACGACCTCGATCTGGTTGGAGTAGCGCTCCAACATTGCTTTCAGGCTCTGGCGGCCAATACGTCCGAAACCATTGATGCCTACGCGAATTGCCATAGAAATTCAACCTCCTGAGAGCGAAGCTGGAAACAGCCCAGGACGCGGCCCCATTGCCGCGCACCGCTCACCGGGGCTGGAAGGCTGACAAAAGGCGTCTGCTTCGGCCCCGGCGCACCGGGGAATATTGTATCACGCGAGAGGCCCCTTCCGGCCCGCATCCCGCGCGGAGGCGTTACGCCCATGTCCCAACGGAATCGCCATGCGCCGCCAGCAGGTCGTCTACCATCGACCAGATCTGATCGAGGTCAAGCTCGGCGGCGGTATGGGGATCGAGCATCGCGGCGTGGTAGAGATGCTCGCGGCGGCGTGTCAGCGTTGCCTCGACCGTCAGCCCCTGGACGTTGATGTTGGTGGCCATCAGCGCGGCAAGCTGCGGCGGCAGCGCGCCGATATGGGTCGGCTGAATGCCGTTCTTGTCCACCAGGCACGGTACCTCCACACAGCAGCCAGCGGGGAGGTTATCGATCAGCCCGTCGTTGGGGACGTTGCCGTAGATAAGACGCGGCGCGCCGGTCTCCATGCTGTGGATGATGTACGCGCCGTATTCCTGGCTGCGTCGCACCGCCAGCGGCTCGTCGCCTTCGAGCCGCTGGCGCAGTGTCTCCCATCCGGCGATCTGCGCCTCACACCGGCGGATATACTCATCCAGCGGTATCTTATAGCGCTCGATGAGGTCAGGACGGTCGCGCTTGATGAACCATGGCGTGTACTCTGCAAAATGCTCGCTCGACTCGGTGACGAAGTAGCCCAGTCGCTTGAAGATGTCGTAGCGCACCTGATTTTCGGCAGGCACGCGATTTTCGTTGATGACCTGGCGGATGCGGGGATACAAATCTTCGCCGTTGCGCTCGAAGCGCAGATAAAACGCCATGTGGTTGATGCCAGCGCAGAGGTAGTTGATTTCGTCGGCGGGCACGCCAATATCGCGGGCCAGCTCGTTCGCCGTGTGAAAGACGCTATGGCAGAGGCCAACCGTTTTGACGCTGCTCGCCCGGCTGATTGCCCAGCAGTTCATCGCCATAGGATTCGAGTATTGCAGCAGGGTAGCTCCGGGACAGACCTCCTCCATATCGCGGCAGATATCCAGCAGCACGGGAATGGTGCGTACGGCGCGCATGATGCCGCCGATGCCAAGCGTGTCGGCGATGGTCTGGCGCAGGCCGTAGTGCTTGGGGATGTCGAAGTCGATGACGGTGGCCGGACGATAGCCGCCGACCTGAATCATGCAGATGGCGTAGCTCGCGTCGGTGAGCGCGGCGCGGCGGTCGGTGGTCGCCTCGATGTGGGGATGCGCGTCCAGTTGCGCCGCCAGCTTGCGCGCCATCCGCTCCGACGTGCGCAGCCGCTCCGGGTCGATATCGTGCAGGCTGATATGCGACTCCGCCAGTTCGGGAAAGCTCAGAATGTCGGTGAGCAGCGCCTGGGCAAAGACGGTGCTGCCTGCGCCAATCAGCGTGATTTTGGGATGTGCCATGCCGCGCCTCTCTTGAAGTGGCAGGAAAAATCAGTAAGAAAAATGAGTCTCAATCCGCTTCGCTGTCTGCCATTATACAGGGGCTGGCGTGCTCTACCAGCGCCACGAGTGGAGCGTAGAGGTGCGAGGGAATCTTGTGGCCCCGGACCTCTCCCCCTAACCCCCGCCCTGCGGGCCGCTGGCGCTACGCGTGCTGGACGCACGCTCCGAGGCTACCACCTCGCGCGCCAGCCCCCTAAAAGGGAGGGGGAACCAGACCCGGACCTGACGTATACCTAGATGGAGTACATATGACTTTATACACGGGTTGCCCATGCTGACACCGCCCGACATTACAAACGAGACTATCATCGCCTTTCTGGGGGAATACTATGCGCTGCGCACCCGTCGGGTGACCTTTTTACCAATTGGGGCGGATGCCAATGCCGCTGTCTTTCGGGTGGAAATGGACGACGGCGCCCCCTATTTCCTCAAGTTGAAGCGCGGCGACTTCGACGAGATCGCGGTCAGCATCCCCGCCTATCTCCGCGCGCACGGCATCGCGCGGGTGATGGCGCCGCTGGCGACGACGGCGGGCCAGCTCTGGGCGAACGGGCACGGCTTCACCTGGATTCTCTACCCGTACTTCGAGGGCGACAATGGCTTTAGACAGCCGCTCTCCGACGCGCATTGGGTCGCACTTGGCAAAAGCCTGCGCGCCGTCCATGCCAGTATTCTGCCGCCGGAGCTTGCCAGCCGCGTGCCACGGGAAGACTACTCGCCGCGCTGGCGCGAAATCGTGATGGAGTACGACCAGCAGGTCGAGGCGCGCGTCTACGGTGACGCTGATGACCCGTTTGCCCGGAGACTGGCGGCATTCTGGCGCACGCGGCGGGACGAGATTCACGCGATGGTGGAGCGGTCCGAGCAGCTTGGCCAGATGCTGCGGCAGCGCAATGGCGCGGCAGAGGCGTTCGTCCTGTGCCACACAGATCTGCACGCCGGAAACGTTCTGTTAAGCGCGAGCGACGAGTTGGAGCTGGCCATCGTGGACTGGGACGCCCCGATCTTCGCGCTCAAAGAGCGGGATCTCATGTTCATCGGCGGCGGCATCGGCGCTATCTGGAATACTGACCGCGAGGAAGAGCTATTCTACCAGGGCTACGGCGCCGTCGAGATCGATTCCGTGGCGCTGAGCTACTATCGCTACGAGCGCATCGTCGAGGATTTGGCGGCCTATGGCGAGCAGATTTTCGAGGCGCAGGGCAGCGCGGAAGACCGGGAGCATGGGCTAGTAGGGACAATAGGACAGTTCGATCCCGGCCGCGTTGTCTCCATCGCCCACCAGACGTACGAGCGGATCAGATGACCTCGTCCCCCCCAACCTCTCCGCCTTGCGGGCCACTGGCGCTGCGCGTGCTTGCATAAGAACGCCCCACAGAACCGTCATGCCCCCAGTGGCAATGATGGGAATAGGCCAGCTTCGCGGCCTGAAGGTCGCGGCTAAGCACAGGGTTTTGCCAGGAACTCAAAGCTCTCCCAGGTAGCGCAATTCCTGAAAAACATCGGGATATCAGTGACTGAGTGGTGTGAGTTGTATCTGCTTCGCAAGCTCGTAGGCGGTCGGGAGATCACTGGCGCTCTCGACCAAGACACGACCGACCACGAGCGCCGCATTGTTCGGCGCAGCAATCTGTGCCATGCTCCGCGGCACGGTTCCTTTCCAGCCCGGCCCGCTGATGAGGTACTCGCCAGCCTCGGTCCCTGTGACGCGCTTGCCGACATAGGCAAAATTAGCGCCGTCCGATGGATCGGTGAACTGCACACTGTAGTACCGGCCCGCCATGTCCGGAACACGCAAGACCTGCGGCCCTTGCGAGAGGTCGAGCAAGCCGCCGACGTAGAGCACGTCGTCTGTCCCGGTGGCTAATAAGCTAGCATTTGACGCCGCGGGCGAACTGAGATTAGGTGTCGCGTAGAGCGTATTGACGGGGATGGGGCCGCCGCCTAGCCCATGCCGAACAACCGCTCGCTTGTAGGCGCTGTACGTCATAGCAGGCCAAAAATACAGGAAGACGAACGCGCCGACTATCCAGACGACGACCGTCACGACGACGAACCCAATCAGCCCGCTTCCCCCCGCGGAGGATATTCTGTAGACGACCCAGGCGAGGATGGCCAGGATGACGAATGTAATGGGATAGGCGTATTTCAGAATGAGCCTGTTCATCTCATTGCCCTCTCATGACAGGCGGCACGTGGTACGCGCCGTCGAGGACAGCACGGCCGGGCAGATACGCGCGGAGCATCAGCTTGAAATTGCCTGCTGGCGCCGGTAGCCAGTTGGACTCATGCCCCACGGGAGCCGCGCGCTGAATATAAATGTCGATTGAGCCGTCGGCGTTCGGCGCGAGGCTGGAGCGACTGCCGACGCTGTAGCGATTGATAGGGTTACTCACCATGAACCCGACAACATCGGTCATGGTCAGCGACCAGAAGGCATCGTTCGGCGGGAGTTGTCCCGCTGGAAAATGCAGGACGTACTCGCGCTGGCCGGTCAGCCTCTGCCCGGCGCCGTCCCTGGTCGTCGTCCAGTACGCAGCCTCTTGCGCCACATTGACGGCGGGCAGCGTTCTGGCGCATGCGGCCCGTAGGAGGATGCCATTGCCGGGCTGGCCGGCTTTCATGGTGGTGCTCCACCCGTTGACGGTCGTGGTCATGGCTCTAACCACAGCGCTCATGATGACTTGTGCCGTGAGAAACGCCAGCACGGCGCCGACGATGATTGCTTGGGGGACGTGAGAGATGGAGAGCGTTGTGAAGAAATGTGTCATGTGCTGGCTCTCAGACTATTCCGAGCGCCCACTTTCGCTGCTTGCGGTGCGCCATGCGCTCGGATGAGATGTTGAATGAGGTGTTGCAACGACGTGACTGCTTCAGCGACCAGGTGAACGGGATGAGTGGGCCTGGGGCCACGCATTGGCCTCCCCTCCCACGCTCAGTCTATCTTGGGCCGTTCCTCCTGTCAAAGCAAAAGCGGAACGGACGTACGATACTGCTTTCGCCTGGGATGTTGTCACTGGGGCGACGGCCCTCTCCCCCTAACCCCCGCCCTGCGGGCCGCTGGGGGAGAGGTCAGGGGCTGCGCCAACAACCTCACCACAAGCGGTACGATAGCCTGTACATAGCCTGCCTTGAGTCTACCTCTATCGTATCCAGTGGTACACTAAGGAGGGAAAACGCTGCGAGCGCGCCTGCTGGACTGGAAAGGATTGCCACCGATGGCAGATAGCACGGATATCGTCGCTCAGCCCGCGATTCCCGTGATTTCGCCGCGCATGCTCGACGAGCTGCGCGCGATCCTGGGGGTTGACGGCGTCATCATTGAAGAGGCCGAGCGCCGCACCTATGAGTCGGATGGGCTGGCAAGCTATCGCGCTCTGCCTGGCGTCGTCGTCTTGCCCACCAGCACCGAACAGGTGCGCGATGTCGTGCGGCTGTGCGCGCGTGAAGGCGTCCCGTTCGTGCCACGCGGCTCTGGCACCGGACTTTCCGGCGGCGCGCTGCCCACGCCGGGCTGCGTACTGATCGCGCTCTCGCGGATGCGCCAGATTCTCGCGGTAGACCTACCCAACCAGCGGATAATCGTCCAGCCGGGCGTGATCAACCTCCAGGTGACGCAGCGGGTCGCGCCCTCGGGCTACTACTACGCGCCCGACCCCTCCAGCCAGCAGGTCTGCTCCATCGGCGGCAACATCGCCGAAAACTCGGGCGGCGCGCACTGCCTCAAATATGGCTTCACGGTCAACCACGTGCTCGGCATGCGGGTAGTACTGGCCAATGGTGAGGTGGCCGATCTGGGCGGCCATGCCGTCGATCTGCCTGGCTATGATCTGCCCGGCGTCTTCGTCGGCTCCGAGGGAACGCTTGGCATCGCCACCGAGATTATCCTGCGGATCGTGCGCAAGCCCGAGGCGGTGCTGACGGCGCTTGCCGCCTTCCCCCATACCGACGCGGCGGGGCAGGCGGTCTCGGATATCATCGCGGGAGGGATTCTGCCAGCGGCTATCGAGATTATGGACCGGCTTGCCATCGAGGCGGCGGAGGCGGCGGTGCATGCGGGCTATCCCGAGGGCGCGGGCGCGGTGCTGCTGGTGGAGCTGGACGGCGTGCAGGCCGAGGTGGACGAGCAGTCGGCGCAGGTGGAGGCGCTCTGCCACGCGGCGGGCGCGACGGAATGGCGGCTGGCGCATACCGATGAGGAGCGCGCGCTGATGTGGAAAGGGCGCAAATCGGCGTTCGCGGCGGCGGGGCGCATCAGCCCGAACTACATCGTGCAGGACGGCGTCATCCCGCGGACGGCGCTGCCCACCGTGCTGCGCGAGATCACCGCGCTGGAGGAACGGTACGGGCTGCGCGTGGCCAATGTCTTCCACGCGGGCGATGGCAACCTGCATCCGCTGGTGCTCTACGACGAGCGCGACGAGGGCGCCTTCGAGCGGGCCGAGGAGCTGGCGGGCGAGATTCTGCGCACCTGCGTCGCCTCAGGTGGCAGCATCACGGGTGAGCATGGCGTTGGGATGGATAAGCGCGGCTACATGCCGGTGATGTTCAGCGACGCGGACATGGCGACGCATCAACTCTTGCGCTGTGCGC
>DATBIB010000116.1:0-32227 GCA_036557205.1 Ktedonobacterales bacterium
TACATGGCAGCCAGATCTACCGTCCATATTGAGACGTGGTCCTATGCCACCCGACGCCGGTGAATCCTAGCAGCAGCCACGATCCCCATACCCATGCGCATACCCATGTACCACGCTATCCCGTGATACGCTGAGAAACAAAAGACGTGTATGAGTTGCCTCGGAGGGCTGACGTTTCCCGGCGTCCGATACCCGGTGAAACCTGTCGAAACCAGGGAAAAAGCAGGCGTGACGAATTCCTAAACCATGTGTCGCAGGTTCGATTCCTGTCGGGGCCACCACCATCAAGCCGCCTGAATTGCGCCAATGTACGTTTCCAACCATACGCCGATACTGCGCCAAAACGGCCCCTATACCCGCATACGGTTTAAGAACGCCTTTCGCTGGGAGGTTAAGGTCACACCATGATTCCACAACCCCTGAGTGTGCGGGCAGTGGGCGTCCGGTTCGATCATGACCGGCTGTTTATCCAACTGGAAGATGGGCGCGAAATCAGCGCCCCGCTAGTGTGGTTCCCGCGCCTGGAACACGCCACATCTGCCGAGCGCGCCGATTGGCGGCTCATCGGCACAGGGCAGGGTATCCACTGGGAACAGGTGGATGAGGACATTTCACCTGCCATCCTCTTGGGCCTGCTCTGCGAGTGACACGGGCCATTCCACTGCCCTATTGAAGCTAGCCGAGCAGGCAATCTAAGACCGCCGCAGCATCCTTCCGCATGCCTGGCAGCACATGGGCATAGAGGCGGAGTGTAATGTCCGGGCTAACCTGCCCCAGGCGCTCGGAGAGCGCCATCACCGGCACGCCTCTCAAGAGCATCGACGTGGCTGCCGTATGGTGTCTTCCATGCGCTCACTTCAGGGGCTAAAACCGCCCAATAGTTTTCTGGATGCGTTCGCGGAGGCGTCCCTTCAAGTCGTCAACATGCTCATACACGATGAAGTTGAAGTCATTCACGTCGAAATGCACATCCTTCATCTCGCGGGCGATGTGAATTACCTCTTTGCCGAGCGCATGGGCAATTCCTAACTCATAGTAGCAATTTGGCCGTGCCTCTGTCATGTTGGCCACGATGAAGCGCGACACCATATCGCGCGGGTAGGTGGTGAGCCCCGCGAGACCCCATTCCCGGTGATACCCGGGAAGGACTATGCAGTGATTGTGTATGCCTGGCGTCCATGACCCCTGAATCTCCGCATCCCTCGCTATCTGCCTCTTCACTCCAATCAGGGTAGCGGAGAGTCTGCCACAAGTGTCACGAAGACATCGCAAACATGCCGCAAATGTATCATGTCCAAACACGACGTATTGCAATCTCATCATCTAGCATGTATAACGAAATCCTGGCTGTGTCGTTCGTTGTAATGGTGGGATAGCTATTGGGCTGTGTCCCAGAAGATAGTTGCCAGGGGTCCTGTAGCACAGGGTTTTCGGTGGCGTGAGGGGGTACTGTGGATACTTCAAACAGGCGGAAGAGATCGTTGGCGAGTCAGTGGCTCCAGTTCGCAAGCTCCAGTGGCTCCAATCCACAACGCACCCTACAAGAACGGGAGCTGGCCCGCCGCAGCGACCTGATCGCCTGGTTGGCGCTGGGCATGCTCGGCGGCCTGGTGATCGTCTCGCCCATCGCTATCGGCGACAATTACGCCCTGCTGACGTATATCTGTTTCCTCGCGTTGCAACTGGCGGCAATCAGCCTCAATCGGGCTGGTCATATCACCATCGCGGGCATCATTCTCGTGATCAGCATGAATGCCGCCATCTTCGCCTATATGTGGAGCAGCCCGCTCGGCCTGACGATGGGACAGCTGCCCAACTACGACGCCTTCGCGGTCAGCGTCGTGATCGCGGCGAGCGTTCTGCCGCGCCGGTCGGCGTTCATCGTCGCCGCGCTCAACTCCGTGATGATTGTGGCCGACTATATGATTCGCCCGCACAACGCCAACGTCGCGCTCGACGCCGCCCTCTATCCCAGTGCGACCGTCCAGACCATCTCGCTACTGGTGCGTCCAATCGCGTTGCAGTTTATGATGGCGCTGGTAGCCTTTCTCTGGGTTCGAGGCACCGACCTGGCAACCCGAAGAGCTGATCGCGCCGAAGAGATCGCCATGCTTGAGTACCGGGAGCTGGAGCGCACCAGCACGCTCGAAGAAGGCATCCACTATCTCCACCAGACGCTTTCCCAGTGGGCGCAGGGCAATTTCGCGGGGCGCGTGCCAGCCATGCCCCTGCAAATCCTGGAACAGATACGCTTTGACCTCAACAACTACATGGAGCGTTTCGGCCCCGACATGAATGCGACCTATTACCTCCAGCGGCTGCAGAATGAGGTGGGGCGCCTGACGGCATCGCTCGAGAGCTGGGTTCGCGGGCAGCCAGTTGTCTGGCCAGAGCCGAGCGGAACGCCACTCGACCGCGCCATCGAGCTGCTGCGTGGCTCCGGAGGCTCCGGCTCGCGGCCATCGTCGCACTCGTCCCCCACATCGGGTCCCACGCGGCCAACGGGAGCGCCGCGCTTGACGCCCATGCCCTCTCCGCCGGGCACGATGCCGCCTCCGTCGCCACCACGGGCTACCGGCGGGCCATACGTGCCGCCTCCGTCCGACCCATACGCACCACCAGGCCAGCAGTTCGGCGGGTTCCCGCCAGATGAGAACACCCAAGAGGATAGTTCAAATAATCACTGGCCATGACCGTGGATGCGTCCCTGTAGCCAGCCTGGGCTTTAGACTTTAGCGCTAGTAGCCGCGTTGTCAGCGAATGGCAGGAGTCCTCAGGATTCGCTAAGCGTTGGTGCGCGCCCAGGCGGAGACGAGTATGGGTAGGCGGGCGGCCCCGTCATGGCTCACGGTCTCCGCGCGAAGTCGTTCAGCCAGGGTGTCGATGCCAACCTCTTCCTCTGTGGCGAGGCCAAAACGCAGGATGAGGGGAAGGAACGTGCGCACGTCCGCGGCCCGCATCTCGAAGCCCGGCCAGTCGGGATCAGCGCCAATGGAGGCCTCATAGCTCATGTGTGGCGCGGGCAACCCAGCAGCGCGAAACATGGAGGGGAGCTGCATGCCTGCGTGGAGGTTCCCGCCAGCCTGTTGCCATGCCAGTGTAGACCAGCGCCAGGACTGCTCCCAAAGCGTAGAGGGCGGATAGTTGGCGTCTTCGTGGCTGGAGAGGTTGTACTCCTGGAACGCCACAATACCTCCGGGCCGCACCCATTGGACGAGCTGGCGCAAGACAGCTTCGGGTTCAGGCAGATGCATCAAAATGAATCTGCCGACGAAGGCGTCGAACTGCCGGTCCAGCGCCAGGTTGCGCAGGTCCGCCGCCAGGAAGGAGACCTGGGTGAAACCAGCGGCTTGCACGCGGGTTCGCGCCACATCCAGCATGTCTGCGCTGGCGTCTACGCCAAGTACGCTGCCCGTCTCGCCAACCATATCGGCGGCGATCAAGCTGACCTCGCCCGGGCCGCAGCCGATGTCGAGCACCTGCATCCCTGCGGTGATGCCAGCCTCGGCAAACATCCGACGGGTGAAAGGCTCGTAAATCTGGCCAAGTCGCAGCAAGCGCTGGATGGCCCAGAGTGTGTGGCCGAGCACGTAGTTATCGGCTGAGGAGCTGTGCTCTTGCAACGCCTTCTCCTCGGGAGCTGGCCTGCGCCTTTGTGCAGTGGGACCGCGCCGTCGTCGCCGCAATTGGCCTCTTGCACACTCTATCATGCGGTGGCGTGGCCGGTCTAGTTGCAGTGTGAAACGGGCTGACATCCGTCAGGAACGTCAGCCCCAGCTTCCCCTATGAGGGATTGGCGATAGCCATGTGCTTCGATGTTGCCAGCGCCTGGGCAGGCTCGGGCGGCGCGTCCGGGCGCTGGGCGGGCGTCTGGCCCAGCCTGCGCGGACGCCAGACCTTGAGGTACTGTGCCAGGAAGTACGACCCGATGACGATGACGGCGGCGAGCGCCTGCGCGGCGAGTGACTCGACGTTGGGGAAGACCGCGAACCACAGGCCCATCCAGTCCGGGATTGGCAGGTTCACCGGCGTAGTCGAGAACCAGCCCGCGAGCTGCATCTCCTGCATCTGCTCGCCGACCATTACCAGGAAGACGCCACCCAGCAGCACGCCGGTGAGGACGAGCATGCGCTTGTAGGGCAGCCGCTGGTGCGCGAAGAAGGTGAGCGCGGCGACGATGGCGGTGAAGAAGAGGCCGATGAGCACTCCCTGCAAGACGATGCCCGACCCAACCTGGAGACGCAGGCTCTGCAGGAAGAGCACCACCTCGAAGCCTTCGCGATAGACCGAGGTGAAGCCCAGGATAATCAGTCCCCAGAGCAGACGCGAGTAGGCGGTGGTCGCGCGGCTGGTGTTTTTGGCCTGCTCCGCCTCGCTGATGAGCGCGCGCTTGCGGCGATTGTGCAGCGAGATCCAGCCGGTCCAGTAGACGCGGTGGAAGAACCAGTTCATGATAACGATCAGGACGACGATTGCGAGGAGGCCAGTGGCCGCCTGAAGATTGAGGGCCGGAACGCTATCGGCCAGGCTGCTGAGAATGCCGACTACGATGAACCAGGTGATGAGCGTCGCGAGGAAGCCAAAGCCCGCGCCCACGCCGATTGGCCGCCGATAGGACTGATTCCCGCCCCGCATGCTCGCGGTGATCGCGGCGAGGACCAGAATCATCTCCAGGCCTTCGCGGAAGACGAGCAGCCCAGTATCCACGATGGCAGCCTGAGGGCTGAGCCGTCCGGTCGTCGGATCGGGATTGCCCGAGGCGGTAATCCCCTGCCAGACAAGCGCGCTGACGAGCGCCACACTCGCGAGGATCAGCAGAACGATACCGATGCGCTTGAGGAGCGAGCCTTTCGACTGCGCGACGACCTGTGCTTCTTCGGAAGCCATCCCCAATCCCTTCCCACTGGACCCCGTATGTGAGGCGGTATTTGACAGAGCGGTGAAATCCCAACTGCACAAGTCGGATATTAGCATGACCTAATATGGGAATGCAACCCCTGTAGGCCCATTATGTGAAAAAGTGGGTCGCGGGGGGGTGGATAACCGCTGTCGGCATGCATTTTCACAGCGGCGTAGGAGGTCATTTATTCAGGGCTATTCGCCCGGACGCAGGTGAATCAGCCCACGTTGCGCGGCGATAGCCACCGCCTCGGTGCGGTTGCCCGCGCCAAGCTTGCGCAGCAGCGACCCGACGTGAAACTTGGTGGTGCGCCCGGTGATGCCCAGCTCGATGGCGATTTCCTTGTTTTGCAGGCCGCGCGCCAGTAGCCGCAACACATCCAGCTCGCGCGGGGTAAGCGCGGTATCGCCGGGCGATTCGCGACTCACCTGGCGCAGCAGCTTCTGGGCGATCATCGGTTCCAGCAGCGAGCCGCCCTGGTGGACGACGCGGATCGCCTGAAAGATGTCGTTGCGTGGCGCGCCTTTGAGCAGATAGCCCTGCGCGCCCGCGCGGACGGCGCTGAGGATGCGCTCGTCGGTGTCGAAGGCGGTGAAGATGATGACGCGCGTCTCCGGCGCGATGCGCTGGAGCTGCCGCAGCGTCTCGACGCCATCCATCTCCGGCATTTCGAGGTCGAGCAGCACGATATCAGGGCGCAGCGCTCTGGCGAGCTCGAGCGTCACCTGGCCACTCGCCGCGTCGCCGACGACGGCGAAATCGGGCTGGGAGCCGAGAATGGCCACCAGTCCATCCCGGACGACGGGATGATCGTCGGTCACGAGAATACGAATCGGCCCGGTCATTCATCTATCTCCAATGGAATCAGCGGGATGCGGACTTCGATGCGAGTGCCGCGCCCTCGCGTGCTGCGCACCTGCGCCTCGCCGCCAAGCAGCCGCGCACGCTCGCGGATGCCGAGCAGCCCATAGTGACCGTGCAAGCCGCGCTCCGGGTTGAACCCACGGCCATCATCGCTCACACTCGCGGTCAGCGCATCCGGCGTGATCTCCAGGTGAATCGTGGCGTTGCGCGCGTGAGCATGGCGTCGGATGTTGGCCAGCGCCTCCTGAATGATCCGATAGATGCCAACCTCGATACGCACGGGCAGTGGCTGCGCGGCGCCGGTAATCTCGGTCGTAATCTGTGGATCATCCGGCTCGGAGGCTGCTGCCAGCGCGGCGACCGCCTGGGCGAGCGTCCGTCCCTCCAGGGGTGCAGCGCGCAGGTCCAGCACCGAGCGGCGGGCCTCTTCGAGCGTCTGGCGCGCCTGCTTGAGCGCGCTCTGAATGCTCTGGCGCACCTGCTCCGGGTCGGCGTTCGCCTCAGCCAGCGCGTCGGCGGACTCTAGCCGTAGCGCAATACCCGCGATACCCTGCGCCAAGGTGTCGTGGATCTCGCGCGCCAGCCGGTTGCGTTCCTCGACCGCGCCCATCTGTGTGCTGCGGGCGAAGAGCCGCGCGCGTTCGACGGCGATGCTCAGCAGATCGCCGATGGTGTGCAGCAGCCGCAGGTCATCCGGCGCCAGCTCGCGCCAGTCGGAGCTTGCCACGTTGAGGACGCCGAGCTTCTTCTCCTGGGCGTAGAGCGGGATGCTGGCATGGTAGCGCAGGCCGTTCGCGCCATCCACCAGCCCTTTAAGCCGGGTGCAGGTGACCACGTTGACGTTGGCGGCGCCGCTCAGGTCGCCCGCGGTGTAGGTATCCAGGCAGTAGCACGTGCCTTCCATGCGACGCGGATAGTTGGCAAGGCCGGGTGGCAGATCCTGCGAGGCGGCCAGATAGGGCTGACAGGTCTCCTCGTCCAGCAGCCAGACCCAGCCAGTGTGCAGATCGAGGAGCGCGGCCACCTGCGCCAGCGCCGCGTGCAGCGCCTCGTTCAGGTCCACGGTGCTATTGAGCGCGCTGGCGATGGCATTGAGAATGCTCAACTCGCGGTTGCGCCGCTGAAGCTCGGCAGCGCCGGAACGCCGCGCTGGTTGCTCAGACATCGTGTTCTCCCAGCTTCTACTTCCTGCTCTTTAGTATATCGCGTCGGCTTGTCTGGAGCGCTGACCCTCCCTCCATCCCTGGCAGTGCAATCTGTCAATCAGGTGATACATGCGCTTTTGGCGAGTTTGCCTCGAATTTTCTGCCATGCTCGCGGTTTCGGCATGAACCTTGCTTAGCTACAGTTGAGTGTTGATGCTAGATCGTATTGTCTACGGATGTCGCAGGAGGGATGCGGACGCCATGTCAATGGAAATAAGCCAGGTCGCACAGCAGGCGCAGATTCATGTGCCGTCGCCCCAACTGGTTGCCGCGAACCATGTGCTGGCGCTTTCATCCGCCGAGCTGCAATCGCTGATCTATCAGGAGATGGATGAGAACCCGGCGCTTGATATGGAGGAGACCGCCGTCTGTCCGCGTTGTGGCTTTCCGCTGCGCGGGCCGACGTGTGAGACATGCCAGCGGAATGCTACCCTCGAATCGTCGTCCGCGTTGGGGGCAAACGAGTACGGCGATGAGGCGAACTGGCGTCAGCAGACCCGCAGCGATGAGGATGAGTTTGATCCCACGACGCGCGTCGCCGCGCAGATGAGCCTCGCCGAGCATCTGACGCTTTCCTTGCAGGCGCAGTTCCCGTCGGAGGCCGCGCCGCTGATCGAATATCTGGTGGGCAACCTCGATGAAGATGGTCGCCTGCGCTGCTCGTCCGATGAGGCGGAAGATCGCTTCGATGCCACGCCGGAGCATGTCGAGGAGATTATTCGCGCGCTTCAGGCGATGGAGCCGATTGGTGTCGGCGCGCGCGATCTGCGCGAGTGCCTGTTGATCCAGCTCGATTATGTGACGGCGCAGACGAATACGCCCCAGCCCCTCGTCCGTGCGATCATCAGCGAGCATCTTAGCGCCCTGAGCGAGCACAAGTACAGCCAGATCGCGCTGGAGCTGGGTGCCTCAACCGAGATGGTGCGTGAGGCCAGCGAGTATATCAAGCGCAATCTCAACCCCTTCCCTGGGCGCGGCCATCTCGACGCTAATCTTTTAGGCGGTGGCGAATCGGCGGCGCCCATCCTGCCTGACGTGGTCATCTCGCGCAGAACGCTGACTGACGGCGATGTCTTCGAGGTTGAGGTCATCGAGTCGAAGCGGTTCTTCCTGCGCGTGAATCCGTCCTATGCCGAGGTCTACCTTGCCGCGAAACACCATCAGGCGGGACTGAGCGACGACGAGCGCCAGCATATCCAGCATTATGTGATGCGCGCGCATCTCTTCATTGCCAATATCAATCAGCGCCGCCAGACGCTGGGGCGTATCACCCGCTGCGTTGTCGAGATACAGCGCGACTTTCTGGAGAACGGTGTGCGTGCGCTCAAGCCACTGACACGGGCAAAAGTCGCCACGATGTTGGATCTGCACGAGTCCACAGTCAGCCGCGCGACCGCCTCGAAGTTTGTGATGCTGCCGACGGGCGAGGTGATCCCATTTAGCAACTTCTTCGTCGCCAACCTGAGCATCAAGGATGTCATCAAGGAACTGGTAGAGCACGAGACGACGCCACTCACCGATCAGGAGCTGGCTGATCTGCTCAAACGGCGTGACATCAAGGTGGCGCGGCGCACCGTCGCCAAATACCGCGAGCAGTTGAGCATCTTGCCGTCCACACTGCGGTGAGATGGCTAGACCTCTCCCCCAGCCCCTCCCCTAAAAGGGAGGGGAGCCAGAAGCATCAAACCTACGGGCAGATTTCTCCATCGCGCGCCGCGCCCCCGCGCTGTAGACTGGGGCGAGCGATGGCGCTGTGCTATGCGCGTTGATGTAGGCAGGAGTAACGTGATATGGCTGGCCATTGCAGCATTGCGCCCCATCCCACCGGGCAGCGCGTTCTCGTCGTTGCTGAGGGCGAGTGCTGGACCCTTCCCCGCCACGAGTCCGAAGACGCCGAGGCGATCCGCGACCTGATGCGCCAGCGCTATGGGCTGGTGGTGACGGTGCTCGGCGCCTATGCGGGCCACTATACCGACGCCGAACGTGACGAACCTGTTTTCATCTTCGCCCTGGAAACCCACAGCGGCAGCGGCCCATTGCCTGATGGCGCCCACTGGATTGGCGCAACTGACCTCGCCGACATCGCGCTGGCCGAAGACGAGCAGCGCGTGGCGCTCGAACGCTGGTTTGCCGAAGCGGAAAGCGGCGACATCCCGGCTGAGCGCGCGCCCTGGGAGCGCAATGGCTGGTTCGCCGAAGCGGCGGCATGGATTGAGCAACAGCTTGCTGGTCTGGGCTGGCATCGGATCGGCCCCTATGTCCAGTTGCACGCGCGGGGCTGGTCGTCGGTGCTGCGGCTGCCGACGACGGGTGGAAACGTCTATTTCAAGGCGGTGACGCAGCCGTTCGCCTTCGAGCCGCCACTGACCGCGCTGCTGGCGGAGCTGCTCCCGGCGGAGTCGCCGCGCGTGCTGGCGGTTGACCGCGCCCGCCGCTGGCTGCTGATGGGCGACGCGGGCGACCCAATTCGCGCGCAGATTCGCGAGACTCGCAACCCGCAACCGTATCAGGATATGCTGGTAGCCTTCGCGCGGTTCCAGCTGGCGCTCTTGCCGCATACGCCACGGTTGGAGGCCAGCGCTATTCCGGATCGGCGACTGGAGGTTCTGCCAGCGCTCTTCGCGGCGACGATGCGCGATACCGACGGGCTGCTCGTGGGCAGGCCGGGCGGCCTCTCCACTGACGATTACGCGCGGCTTCACGCGATGGATGTGGCGGATCTGGCATCGCGGCTGGCCAGCTTTGGCATCCCGGAGACGCTGGTGCAGGAAGATTGCCATCCAGGCCACTGGATTGCCGGAGTGAACGGCCCAATCTTCTTCGACTGGGGCGACACCTGCCTCGGCCATCCATTCCAGTCACTGATGATGGCGCTACGCTGGGGACGGCTGGTGCTCGGCTACGATGCCGCCACGCTCGATGGCCTGCGCGACGCTTATCTAGCGCAATGGGGCGACTACGGCTCGCTGGAGCGACTGCGCGAGGCGTACCAACTGGCATGGCGTCTGACTCCGCTGACGCGCGCGCTGACCTGGTATCGCATCGTCGCCAACCAGGAGCCGTCCGCCCGCTGGCAGTATGAGGACGCCGCGCCCTACTGGCTCAGCCTCTTCCTCCACGGCGAGGATTGATTCACTTCAGCCCCTCCCTCTTGACAGAGCATCACAATGCTGTCACACTTCGTTCAATCACTTGAATGAAGGCACGATTGCTCTCTGTGGAGTATCTGTCATGACCATAGATAAGATTGGCTCCGACCGCCGCACGGAGATTCTGGAGGCGGCGATTCGGGTGCTGGCGCGCGATGGACTCGCCCAGGCCAGCACGCGCAAACTGGCCGCTGAGGCGGGCATCAACCAGGCGACGCTGCTCTACCACGTTGGCAGCAAGGATGAGCTGCTGCTGGCGGTATTGCGGGAGATGATGCGTCAGACGCGCGAGATTGCCGTCGCCGCCGCCGAGGAGGATCTGCCGCTGCGCGAGGCCATCACGAACAGCCTGCGCGCCTTCTGGCAGCATGTCGAGGCGACGCCTGAGCTTCAGGTGATGCAGTACGAGCTGACGCTCTATGCGCTGCGCAACCCGGAGGCCGCCTGGCTAGCGCGCGAGCAATATCGCGGCTACTGCGAGGTAGTGGAAGGCGTTCTGCGCGCTGCCTGCGAGCGGCAAGGAACGACCTGCGCGCTTCCGCTGGACGCTCTCGCGCGCTTCATCGTCGGCGGGCTGGATGGCCTGATCCTGCAATTCGTCAGTGACCAGAACATCGCCCGCGCCCGTTGCGACCTCGAATCGCTCATCATCGCCGTCATCGCCCTCGCCGAGGGCAGTTCCCCGGTGGATGAGATGGCGCCGCCGCCATCGTCGGAGGCAGCCCATGCATGACGAACTGGCCCGGCCAGCACAGCCGCTCACCGCGACGACGGCCGAGACGCCAATAGTAAAGCGCACCGTGACACACGACTACGGCTACTATCGCAAGGCGTCCGCCGGGCATGCGATGCCTTTCGCCTGGCTCGACCTCGATCTGCTGGACGAGAATATTCGCGCGATTCTGGGTCGGGCTGGGAGCAAGAACGTGCGCATCGCCTCGAAGTCGGTGCGCAGTGTGGCGGTGTTGCGGCGCATTCTGGCGGCCAGCCCGGTGTTTCGCGGGCTGATGTGCTTCACCGCGCGTGAGGCTGCCTGGCTGGCGGGCCAGGGATTCGACGATCTGCTGATTGGCTATCCTGCCTGGCATCGCGACGATCTGGCGGCGGTGGCGCGGGCGACGGCGGATGGCGCGCATATCACGCTAATGGTGGATAGCGTCGCGCATGTAGAGCAGGCGGAGTCGGTCGCGCGCGAGCAGAACGTGCGGCTGCCGCTCTGCCTGGAGGTGGATATGACGCTGGCGGTTCCGGGTCTGCACTTCGGCGTCTGGCGCTCGCCGCTGCAAGACGCCGAGCTTGCCCGGCCTGTGCTGGAGCGCATCGCGCGCTCGCAGCATGTGCATCTCGACGGCATCATGGGCTACGAGGCGCAGGTGGCGGGTGTCGGCGACAACTATCCCGGCCAGCTCGCGAAGAACACCCTCGTGCGCCGCTTGAAGGGCCGCTCGGTGCGGCTGGATGCCGAGCGCCGGGCAGCGGTGGTCGCGTTGGCGGAATCTCTCTGTGGGCCGCTGCGCTTCGTCAACGGCGGCGGCACCGGCAGCATGGCGACCACCCGCCAGGAGTCCGTCGTCACCGAGATCACCGTCGGGTCAGGATTTTATAGCCCCGCGCTCTTCGACAACTACCGCGATTTCCGCTTTCAGCCTGCGGCGGGCTACGCCATCGAGATTGTGCGCATCTCCGCGCCGGGCATCTACACCTGCCTCGGCGGCGGCTATAGCGCATCGGGCGGTGCGGGCAAAGATCGCCTGCCCTCGGTCTATCTGCCAGCGGGCGCGCGACTCGATCCGCTGGAGGGCGCGGGCGAGGTGCAGACGCCTATCCACTATCACGGGCCAGAGCGGCTTGCGCTCGGCGATCCCATTCTGATGCGCCATGCCAAGGCAGGGGAACTGTGCGAGCGCTTCACCCACCTCGCCTGCATCCAGCAAGGCGCGATTGTGGACGAGGCGCCAACCTATCGCGGCGACGGCCAGTGTTTTCTCTGACGGGGGTGTTCTATGGCAACGCAGAAAAGCGCCAGCAAGCCGACGCGCTGGCATAACTGGTCGGACTCTGTGCGTGGGACGCCGCGGGCTGTCTATCTGCCGCGTGGCATCGATGAGCTGGCGCAGACGATGGGCCGCTATAGCCGCGAGGGACGCCACGTACGCGTCGTCGGCGATGGGCACTCCTTCACGCCGCTGGCGCAGACCGACGATGTGCTGATCTCGCTGGATAAGATGCAGGGCGTTATCGCGATTGACGCGGAGCGGGGAACGGCGCGGGTCCAGGCGGGCACGCGGCTCACGCTGCTGGGCGATCAACTGCTGAAACGCGGGCTGGCGCAGGAAAACCTCGGCGACATCGACGTGCAGAGCATCGCGGGCGCGATCTCCACCGGGACGCACGGCACCGGCATCCGCTTCGGCTCCATCGCGACGCAGGTGGTTGGGCTGACGCTGGTGACGGCCAGCGGCGAGGTGATCCAGTGTTCTGAGACCGAACGCCCGGATATCTTCAAGGCGGCGCAGGTCTCGCTTGGCGCGCTCGGCGTGATTACCGAAGTGACGCTGCGGGTCGTGCCTGCCAAACGGCTGCGCTTCGTCAGTCGGCGCGAGCGCGTGGACGACGTGCTGGCCAACCTGGAACGCTACAAACAGGAGAACAGCCACTTCGAGTTCTTCTGGATGCCCTATACGCCCTGGGCGCAGGTGAAGTTCCTCAACGAGACCGACGATCCGCCCTCGAAGGGCAATATCTTCGGCACGCTCAACAAGATTGTGCTGGAGAACGGCCTCTACTGGGTGCTGTCGGAGACGGCTCGCATTGTTCGTCCCGCCACGCGGACGATCAGTCGCGTCTCGGCGATGGGCATCGCCTCGGTCTCGGAGACGGACTATAGCCACCGCCTCTTTGCCACGCCGCGCGCGGTGAAATTCCAGGAGATGGAGTACAACATCCCGGCGGCGGACTTCCCGGCGGCGCTGGCGGAGATTCGCGCGGTGATGAAACGGGAGAAGTTCAACGTCCACTTCCCCATCGAGTGCCGCTTCGTGCATAGCGACGACATCTGGCTCAGCCCCGCCTACGGACGCGAGTCGGCCTACATTGCCATTCATATGTACAAGGGCATGCCCTACGAGCGCTACTTCCGCGCCATCGAGCCGATCTATCAGCCCTATGGCGGGCGGCCGCACTGGGGCAAGATGCACACGCTCGACGCGGCGACGCTCGCCACGCGCTATCCGCACTGGGACGACTTCCGCCGGGTGCGTGCGGCGCTCGACCCGAACGGCGTCTTCCTGAACGACTATCTGCGCCGATTGCTCGACGCCGACACGCCAGTAGCGCCCGCGATGGGCGCACCGACCGGCGAAAGCTCGGCAACGCTGTAAGCCGCATGCAATGCACAATGCATATTAGCAATTGCTAACGAGGAGACCTGCCGATGAGCGAAATCCTGTCCACAGCGCAGCCGCAGCCGACGACACCGACCAGCGGTGGGCTTCGGCGCAACAATCTGGGCCTGCGCAACGCAATTGTCATCTCCGTGGCGGTGATGTCTCCCGCCGCCTCGATCTTCTTCAACACTCCACCGACCGCGAAGCTGGTGGGCGCGGCGCTTCCGCTCTGCTATGTCGTCGCCTTTGTGGTGGCGCTGCTGGTCGCCAATCAGTACAGCGAGTTCTCACGCGAGCTGCCATCCAGCGGCTCCGCGTACACCTTCGTCACCGAGGGGCTTGGCTCGCGCCTGGGCTTTCTCACGGCGTGGATTGGTCTGGCGGCGCTGGCGCTGGGCGTGCCGTATTCGTTCATCGTGATGAGCGCGAATCTTCAGACATTGCTCTTACGCTATGTGGGCGTGAATATCCCCTGGCCCGTGTTCTTCGTCGCGGCGATTGGACTCATCTTCGCGCTCTGCTACTGGGGCATCCGCGAGTCACTGCGCATCGACATGACCTTCCTGACCTTCGAGATTGGCGTCTGCCTGGTGCTAGCGGCCATCATCCTGTTTCACGTCGGCTCGACCAGCGGCCTGCCGCTCTCGCCCTTCACCACCGCTGGCGTCCCAGCGAACGGCGATCTCTCGATTGGCATCGTGCTCTCTGTCCTCAGTTTCATCGGCTTCGAGACCGCCGCGGCGCTCGGCGAGGAGACCCGCAATCCCCACCGCAACATCCCCCGCGCGATCTTCAGCTCGATGATTGTCGTGGGCATTTTCTACGTCCTGATGGTCTATGCGGCGACCGTTGGCTACGGCCCCGAACACATGGCGACGGGCTATGGCAATGACGCGGCGCCATTCGACACACTCGGGCGCGCGTTTGGCGGGCCGACCTTCGCGTTGCTGATCGACGTCGTCGGCATCGCCTCGTTCTTCGGCGCCGCGCTGGCGATTGTCAATGGCGGCGCCCGCATTCTCTTCGCCGCCAGCCGCGAGGGCGCGCTGCCCCGCTGGCTCGCCTGGACCCATCCGACGCGCGGCACGCCGGTCGCGGGCGTGGCCATGCTCTGCAGCATCGGCCTGGTGACGGGCCTGACGCTGGGGCTTTTCCTGTCGCCGTTCGACGCCTTCGCCTTCCTGGGCACGATAGACGCGATTCTGGTGCTGCTAATCTATGTGCTGGTGAATATCGCCTGCATTCTCTTCTTCGCCCGCAAACGCCGCGCGCAGTTCAGCCTGCTGCGTCACGGCATCATTCCAGCGCTGGGGCTGCTCATCACGGCGGGCATTGTCGCCGCGGCCATGGCCTCCCCTAGCACTGGGGCGCTGAGCTATATCCCGATCATCGTCGCGGTCTGGCTGGCGCTGGGGCTGATCTTGCTGCTCGTCACGCGGGGCAAGCTGGCGCGCTAGCCATCGCTCAACTTGATGAAGCTCGACGCGATGGCCATGTTCAATTATCTGGGCCAGCGAGTGTCGCTCAGTATGTCTCTGTATCGGTCGTAGCCCACATTGCGGCGCGAGCTCTCCAACTGGGCGGCAGTTTCGCCCGTAGACGGTATGAGGAAAGTGATATAGACTTGGAGCCGACCGCACGGTCGCGAGCGCATGAGCGCATATCGCCGCATATCACCAGTCTGAGAATATTGTGGAGAAGGGACACGCTGCCATGGGCATGCTGAACACGCTCGGCGGGGATCTGATACGGTTTATTCGTCACGCCATCTGGGATATGATGCGCGCGGGCCTGATCGCGATGATCATTGGCATCATCGTTGCCGAGGCGGCGGGTTTCTTCCTCGTCAAAGACTGGCCGACCAACCTTTTCGTGCACGTGGCAACGGCGGCCTTCGCCATCACGCTGGGCTACGCGGCCTCGGTGACGGCGGCGCTGGTCGAGCTGATTCGCGGGCTGGCGGCTGCCTCCACCCACATCGACGATGTGGTGAAGGACGTGCTCTCCGGCGGCGTCAACGTGATCGACGCGGTGGTCGATGCGGTAGACGGCCCCAACCGCCACGGCATCAAGTAAGTCTCAACATTGCATTTCGCCCCCTCGTCACTTCGGCGAGGGGTTTTTCAGTGCACGCCACTCTGTTGTTATTCACGCGCTAGTTTTCGCACAGAAAGTGACCCAATCGGCGCGAGCGGCCAGCATGCGAGAGAATGTCTGTGCTATCCGCGAACTGGTCTACCGCACCGACGAGGCCGACTGCATCTATAATATGTTGCAGCTCTTCATCGCGGATGGTTGCCGCGAGGGCATTCGCGAACCGTTCGGCGTGGATTACGCGATAAGGGCGGTCATGGTAGCGGCGTGGCGTTGGGTCGAGTGGGTCAGTAAGGGCGAGCGTGTTCTGCAATCTCGCCACCGCTTCATAGGCTTCCGCAAGATGCCCTTCGCGATCCTGCCAGCTTGAGGCGGCCATCGCGTCGGTGAGTCGTGGGCCGAGCTGCCCGGCGCATTCCAGACGGTTGAACGCCGTGCCGAACCATTTGCTGTAGGGAGCATAGCGGCGCTCCAGCAGGAAGCAGAGGCGCATCACGTCACGCACCAGCCGCGCGGCCACAATCCGCGCGCCCAGCTCGTCGCCAACATCGCCACAGCGCCCGACGAACGCCTCCTCCTGCGAGATGCGCTGCCACTGGGCAGCCAGCCGATAGACCCAGACATCATAGGGATAATAGCTCAGCCGCTGGCGTAGCGGTTCGAGTTGCTCTAGTCCATCATGGTAAACGGCCCCCGCCGTCACCTCCAGCAGCTTCTGCTCCGGGAATGTCAACCAGTCGCGCACGGTGATGGAGTCGAGTGACCTGAGCCCAAGTTCCCATTCCAGGAAGTCGGCCACCGTCGTCACAGTGATGTGGTGATTGATCTGGCCCGGCTCTCCCGGCTCGAGGAGGCGTACGCCCGCGCCTCCTCCAACTGGCTCGCTAAAATTTGTTGAGAAGCCACGAAAACACGGCGGCAACTCGCGGCTGAACATGTCGCTGATGTCCTGATGAAGCGCCGGATACTGCTCGTCGCGGAGAAAGATGAGGAGACGCGGCCCCCATTCGTGATCGGTCGAGATTTCAGTGTCATAGCCGAGCACATCGGAGCCGGAGCCGAGCAGCCCTGCCGAGTAGACGGCCTCAGGAAACCGGGCTGCCAGCAGCCGCTCGATGACCTCTAGATAGAAAAGCCTGTTGAGTTCCAATCCGGGTATGAACTGATGCATCGTCAACGCCTCACTTCTTGTGAGCCTGAAATGCTTGCTCGCAGCTACATTATGGAGCGCCGATTGGATATGATATCTCCCGGGATAGCATAGACTGAACAACGGAAGGAGAGCCACCGTGACAAACTGCCAGTGTGAGGGCATCGAGGCGTGCTTCAATCCAAAACTCGCCGCCCAGGAACTCGACCACTATCGCAAAAAGGGCGCGGCCAAATCAACGCGCCGTCTCATCAGCGCGCTGGAGGCCCAAGGCGTCGACGGCATGACGGTGCTCGATATTGGCGGCGGCGTGGGCGCTATTCCCCATGCGCTGCTGCGCGACGGGGTGGAGACCGCGACGGCGGTGGACGCTTCGACGGCCTACCTCGATGTGGCGCGCGACGAGGCACAAAGGCGCGGCCTGGGCGACCGCATCCACTTCGAGCATGGCAACTTCGTCGAGCTCGCGCCCAACATCCCACCCGCCGACATCGTCACGCTAGATCGGGTGCTCTGTTGCTTCGACGATATGTCGGCGCTGGTGAGCGCATCGGCGGAGCGGGCGGCCCATCTGTACGGTCTGGTCTATCCGCGCGCGTTCTGGTTGCTGCGCGTTTTCGTCCGGGCATGGTCAGGATTTGCGCGTCTCACGGGCAATAAAATGCGCTTCTTCGTGCATGCGCCAGCATCAGTAGAGGCTATCGTACGGGGGCAGGGGTTCGAGCGGCGCCACTACGAAACGGTCGGTCTATGGCAGGTCATCGTTTATGCGCGACGAAGCTCTTCTGGACCTATCGGCTAGCATATCGCGGCTACGGCAACAGACATACCGCGTGCGCTTCAAGCGGGCGTCTGGCCACTGGAAATCCGCGGATTCGTAGCGTGCGGCAATTGACGAGAGCCTGTGCAACAGGTATACTGGGAGCATACCGAAGGGCCTGCGGAAATTTACGCCTGTGGAGGTGGTCCCTGGACCACGACATGACGGTGTTAGACACATAACACATTCTCTATTCTTGTCGTTATGTGCGTTCGTCAGCCCAGGAATCCCCCGGCGCAAGCCGGGGGAGAGGCCACATTGGGGTAGTGGCATCTGTCGCGTGTAGGAAGCAACCAACGCAGCGGGTCACGGGGAATCCTGCCGGAGCGCACGAACCTCCAAGCAGCCCCCACATCCCCATGGTGCTGGATGCATCCTCGCTGATCACTGGTGGTTCTCCGAGAAACGTCACACAATGGCAGTGTCCTGCTCGTCAGGTCTGGCTGCGTGCTGGCGCGCTCCGGCATCCTGGTGTCCGCGGATGTCACGATTCGGATGAATGGCCATCGTCTGTGATGGATGGCGAGCATCTGTGAGATGTGCGCCGCTGTCCACCCGGTGACATACCCGACAATGGCGTCGTGGTACGCGCGCCTGGGTCGGTACACCGGCGCCAACCCCTCCCTCGCTCAATATGCTTCCAAGCATGCTTCCATCTCGACGCCGCTGGCGCGCTCTTGGTCTGGTTTTGTCGTAACCTTTCCGCTGCTGTCCCGGAGATGATGCCGTGAGGACAGCTCTGGGCACAAGGCCATTGTTCGTGCATGGCTGCTGTCCCAATCGCGCATTGACCCTCGCATGTTCTTGCCTGTACGTTCTCGAAACGGCCGTCTGTAGCCACACGACAGACGGCTGGAGTGACGACCTGTCGTTGTTCTTTAGTGGATGTTTAGAACACAGGGGGCTACCGTGGATACTCAGGATCAGGCGCAGGGCGCTGCTGATGACGTCACTATGGACAATTCGCCGACTGAAGATCTGCCTATAGCGGACGAGTCGCTTGCAAGCGCCGATATGGACGGTGGTGTGGATGCGGGGGGGACGCCAGCGGATGGCGTAACGAGTGATGAGAGTGATGAGCTGGAACAGGAGGCCAGTTCGGACGGGTCGGATGATGACGGGTATGTTGTCTCCGCCATGGAGGTTGACGCGGTAGGCGTCGAGGAAACGGCGCCAGCGGACAGTGCGGCGGACGGTGAGGACACTGTAGTAGCCGACGATGCCGCGGGTGCTAGCGCGGAAGAAGCCGATGACGTGGCCTCAGACGAGACTGACGACGGCGCCGCCGCAGTGGGCAGTGATGGCGAAGATACCATCGTGGCGATGGGGGTAGCAGAGGTTTCGCCCGATGATGACGTCGCCGCTGCTGGTGCTGAGGCGGACAGTGCGGTTGCTCCAGACTTTTCTGATGTAGGCGACACTGCTGCCATGATGTCGAGCGCCGACGATGGCGGCCCCGGCGATCTCGATGACGCTGGCGATGACGCCTCCGCTGCGGATGACGCCGGTGTTGATGCCAGCGGCGACCTGCCCGATGCAGCCGACGCGGGAGCCACCGACGACGAGGATACGATGGGCGGGCCGGACGCGCCCGGCGACGAAGACACCATGGAAGGCGCCGACGTTACGCCTCCCGAAACGATGGGGGGACCGGACGAAGTCGAGCCCGAGACAATGGGCGCATCTGATGACGTCACACCGGAGACGATGGGCGGGTCAGACGAGGTTACCCCAGAGACGATGGGCGGGCCTGATGACCTCCGATCCGCCGATGCGACGGATGTGACAGATTCAGACGACGCAGGCGCATACATGGCCGTGGCAACCGAGACGGTCGAGACGATAGACACCACTGACACCACTGACACCACTGACACGGCCGATACATCGAGCGCGATGGCCGAGGATGCGTCGGACCCGGCTGACGAAGCTCCTGCCGATGCCAGCGACGACAGTGCCGCCGACGCCGCGCCGCCCGACGACGATGTCGTAGCGGATGTCACCGCCGACACACCTGCCGATACGACCGCTGAGGCATCCCCTGCTGACGCGGCGGCTGACGCCGTTGATGTCGACGCGAGTGACGCGAGTGCCGATGTCAGCGCGGACGCTGACGAAGATGCGGCAACAGATTCCGCCGACGATACCGCCGCTGCCGCAGATACTGCTTCGTCGGCCGCTGAGCCGACACCTGTCGCGGCCAGCACAGGTGAGCATCCCGCGGTGGCCGAGGTTTCCAGCATGTTCGACAACATTCTGAATAAGCTGCGCTCGCTGCTGAGTCGCCAGCCAGACGATGGGTCTGTCTGACCATCACGCACTCACGTGCATGGTGGTGAATCAGGGAACGCATCTTCCCACTGGACATCAGGTACTGTCGGCGCTGCCCCTTCCTCACTTCGAGGAGGGGGCGGCTACAAGTGATCTCATAAATCGGCGATACACTGCATCCCGCTCACAGATGCAGCGTAACATGGACTTGAGCGACGAGCAGTGGCAGGCGCCCCTGTATCCCAATTGAAGACGTCCTCCTACCTCGAGACCAGGAGATTAGCGATGGCCGAATCACTGCTCACGATTACCTCGACTAACGATGGCGTGGAGCTTGTGCTCACCGACACCTCCGTCAGCATGAAGCTCTCCGACACAATCTTGCAGCAAGCGCAGCGCGAGATGCAGCAGGACTTGCAGAATGACCGCGATGTGCAGAAGGGCGGCCTGGCGGCGCGCTTCGCGCACTTCGTCACCAGTGCGGTAGAGGGTCTCCTGCACCATACCATCGAGTATTCCATCCGCGACATCGCCTCGGTGGTCTATCAGGATGGCGGACTGGTCTTCACCTATAGCAAGAAGCATGCGCTCTCTTTCGAGACCGTCATTATAGACGGCACTCCGGCGCTCAAGTCGTTTGCGGAGGCCGACGCCCGCGCGTTTGCGCAGCGCTTTACTGAAGTGAAAGAGCGCCAGAGTTGACCGACTCCCAGATGAGCCTGCGACCCTCGGATCGCTCGCTTCGGAAGAGGCGATTGCGCGATATACGGTGTCGTCCTCCTGGCCATTGCTCACCAGCCCGGGGAGACTCGCGGCTCAGCCCTCAGCCTTCGTCCCTCTCGTCGCGGCATTTATGCTGCGAACGGTCTCCTCAGCTACAATATCCCCAAACGAATTGAGTTTCATCGGCCCGGAGTGATCCATGAGCGATTCCACGTCAGCTTATCCTGAGTTTCGCCGCCGACTGGACAACGTATTGCGCCAGCGCGATCCCGCTGCCCTGCGCGCCTTCCTGATCGCCGAGGGGCAGTGGACGCCTGAGACTGTGACCGATCCAGAGGCGGCGATGTGGATGATGATCGCCACCAGCCCGGCGCTGGCGAATCTGCGCGATGAGGCCCGCCAGTGGCTGATGGCGCACGGCCATATGGCGGAGGCGCAGGCGATCTTCGGCGCGAAACGCTCAGCGGGCAAGCCACCGGCCCGCAGTGGCAGGCCAACTGGCAAAGGACAGAGCAAGAGTAAAGGGTCAGCGCCAGGCAAGGCGAGCAGGCCTGGCCCGCATCACGATGATAGACGCCCGCATCGTTGACGCTTGTTACGCCAGCCCGGCCTTGCGCGCAATCGCCAGCTTCTTCCACTCCAGCCGGAGCGTGGCGGCGTCCACCATCTCGTCGCCGATGACCATCGCGCCAACGCCCTGCTCCACATCGGCGCGCGCGTAGGCGTCGAGGATGCGCTGCGCCCGCGCAATCTCTTCCGTCGTCGGCGTAAACGCCTCGTTGATGATCGCAACCTGCGACGGATGAATCGCCCACTTGCCGTCGAAGCCCATCCGCGCCGCCATCCGCGCGTCACGCCGACACGCCTCCAGATCGCGGATCGCCAGCGTCACGCCGTCCACACAGGTGATGCCTGCCGCTCGCGCCGCGACCACCGTTTTTGCCTTGGCGTAATTGTAGTAGAAGAACTGCTCCGCGCCGGTCTCTTGCGCGCCGATATCGCCCGCGAAGTCGACGATCCCAAAGACCAGCCCGCTCATGCGCGGGGTGGCGCGCGCGATCTGCTCGGCGTGCAACACGCCATCCGCCGACTCGATCAGCGCCTCGATGGTGATGTGGCCGTGCGCCAGGCTCACCTGCTCTTCGATCTGGCTCAGCAGCCGGTCAATGAAGAGCACATCCTCCGGCCCATTCACCTTCGGCACGACGACGCCATCCAGCGAGCTGCCCGCCGCCTCCACCACCTCGATCAGGTCGCGGTAGCAGAAGCGCGTGCGCACGTTGTTGACGCGGTAGGTGCGAATCTTGCCGCCGAAGTCGAGCGTTCGCAGCGCCTCGATGACCGACCTGCGCCCCGCCTCCTTCTGTGAGACGGCGAGGGCATCCTCCAGGTCGAAGATAGTCTGGTCGGCATCGGATGCCGCTGCCTTCGCCATCTTCGCCGATGAGTTGCCCGGACACACCAGCTCAGAGCGGCGGATGCGAAACTCTTTGGCGATCACCAGCTGGCGTATCGCGCTGTCGTCCTGTTCGCCCATCTCGTCAGCATTTCTTCCCTTGACCAAATTATACTCTACACTCGCGGCGGCCCTATCGCAGTCATTATTAGCGCATTAGGTAAGGCATGATACTGGCACACAGTATTGCCTGGCAGTTCCAATTCATGAAAGTCGCTGCACGATCATGTCGAGTACGCATTATAGCTTACGAGCAAGTAACTATGGACTTGGCTGACATATGACTGTACGCTTTGCCCACTAAGAAAGCTCTGCAGTACAGGGAGAGGAGTGAAGCATACCAGGACGACCCACGCATCGCACGCAGGACGACCCACGCATAATCATGGGCTCTGTGTAGATACCCTGATACCCTGCATTGTGAAGTGCAGACGGGCTAAGAAAGGATCGCACGTATGCCTGGATTCAGATTATCCAGCTCGGCAACTGAAAACGACGACCCTGGAACTTGGAGTACTTCGGCTTGGCCAAGGCGTTTACTGACACTGATCCTTGGCCTGAGTCTCATCACCGCATTCACGCTGGCAGTTCCGTCTACGACCCAAGCACGGCCACTTGGCTACTCCTGCGGTAATGCTAATACACGTCCCCATTGCTATGCCCAGACGAACAGCCAATGGCCTACGTTCTCAGAATTCGCTTATGCCCAAGGAGCCACAGTCAAAATATTGGTGGTATCTATGCAGTGCAGCCAATGTGGCGGCGGTACGACAACGTCCGGCTTCGTTGACAACGAGATGTGGTTGATCGATGGTAGCGGCTATTTTGTCGAGGCGGGGTATAGCACCCATTCTAACCCCTTACAAACGTATGAGGAGTATTTCTGGGGAGACTACCGTCCGGCAGATTGTTCTGGCTGCATCAACCAGCACCCCTGGGGTGACGTACCTAGTGGCGACTATAACCAGTATGCTACGTTCACCATCAAGCGCTCGAGTTCAACCAGTTTCCATGTGACCGCCTCCAGCCCGCACGCCTCCAAAACTGGCGATTCCACCAACAATACCATGACTGTAATTGGCGTGAACATGGGTCAGGAGCTGGCTGGCAACGCTGGGGCATCGGCGCCATATGCGCACTATATCTATCGATATTACTGGAACAATTCAGGGGTGTCAACGGCTATCGGCACCCACTACGCTGTAGATCATCCGGCTTCGGGCCCGCCATACTGGAACCAGATCTCAGGCACGACAGTCGGTGATTTCGAAACGCATTGTTGCTAGTGTCCTCGTGCCTCCCAAAGAATGTCATGACCCACAGAGATAGGTATTGGTTGGGTGGATGGGCATGTGAGCATATCTCAGCACATCTGCCCTCATATGTTTCGAGAGAAAGGTCTGGTCATGCGTAGACATGTCAGCTCCCGTACACGGCGCACGAAGCGCATCAATCCACGATTGATGTTCTTGACAGGTGCCTTAGCGGTGGGCATTATGGGAATCCTCGCGCTAGCGGCATTCGCGCCCACGTCGGCCTCACAGACTGTTACGCGGCCCTCCGTATCGCCTGTCCCTGGGACACATGGGATACGGCTCACAAAGAGCAATAATGGCCCAATCACGCAAAACGATGTGATCAAATATGTACAGACAGTTGGGATGCCGCGTATGCACAACCCCACTGGCTCATTCACGGTCACGCGTGCCGCACTGCTCACAAGTTCGGCAATTAGCGCGCGCTTACACGGTGAGGAAACTGGATACCCAGACAGCGCGCTGCTATGGTTCGTCGAGGTACATGGCACATTCGTGTTCTTCGGACCCCAAGGACGGACGGTGACAGCGCATATTGGGTATCAGGTCTTCGATCCGACAACCGGCGATCTGGTAATGTTTGGCGGGATGGGCTGAAGCAGCCCTCGTTTACTGTAGGCATACTCTGCGCCCGCCGAGAGAAAGCTGCTCTACGCGGGCGCAGAATGCTTACAATGACTTCGGGGTTCCATAAAGCGGAGGAACAAACCTTGGATAAAGAAATGTATGATAATGGACTCCAACGATCCGGGCGGGCGTTTGCTATGGTGGATCCTCCAATTCACAAACCTCACGCGTCACTACGTCGGACACGACGATACCTTGCTCTGATCGCGGTTGCGGTTGTAACGGTTATACTCGTGGCAGTACTTGGAACCATAATCATACTCAATCAGACACCATCCCCTAAAAGCCTGCTATCGCCAAGCCTCTGGACTTGGTCGCAGCAAGGCGCGTATGACAGTCAGACACCTCAGGAGGCATTGGCGGCAAATATGCACTTGACTCCCTGTGACGGTGCGCCTCCCCAAACAGCAACTGTCACATGGCTCGATGCGGGTCGCGATTATGGATTTGCCTTCATCAGCGTCACCTGCCCGCATCAGCCGCAGCCATACGCAACCGTATACCTCGCGCTCGGCCGAGATGACCAGCTCCATTGGACTGTTCAGGCTGCGGACACTCTAGGCAGACGTAGCGGGGACTCGACATCAAACTCGACATCTGTCTCGGATGTGCCAGTGCCTGCATGGCTTCCCTTGCCTTCCGATACCTATCGCGGAGACTGGGTTTCATGGCAACGAGGGTCCACTCCGCCCGCGAGCGTCGCGGCCTGGTACTCCTCGTCGCGCACCTTTCGCACCTTCGTCTTTGGGCATGTCGCCGACCCCGCAACGCGTCCCGCCAACGCGACATCCGTTCAGGTGAACAGGAAGGCTGGGTGGTTGACGGAAGAGAACAGCGTCGTTATCGTCACGCTGCCCCTCGCCGATGGCTCAACGTCTTTCTTCGCGGGAATAGGCACAGCATCGCAGGTCGAGAACCTGGCCGCGACCGCCTTCGCCCATATGGATGACGTGCTGCCTCCGCTCCCGCGTTGAGCAGGCGCCTTCGCCCAATAGCTACGTGCGTGGCATCACCCGCAGCTGCATGCCGCCGGGCAACTCCGCGGTCGGGCCATAGTAGGCCTGCACTGGCGGCTGGTCCGGCATAGGCGCGAGCGTGTAGTGATGCAGGATATGCGCAGCCATCGCTTTGATCTCGATCTGCGCGAAGTTGATGCCGATGCAGATGCGCGGGCCGCCGCCGAAGGTGACGAGCGCGTAGGGTGTCCGCTTGTCTTCCTCGCGCGGCGGGGCGAAGCGGTCGGGGTCGAACGTCTCGGGATCGGCGAAGACCTCTGGCAGCCGGTGACACGCCGCCAGCGAGAGCAGCACCCGCGACCCGGCCGGAACGTGATAGCCGCCGAACTCGAAGTCTGTGACGACGCCGCGCGGCACGTTGCCGACGGGCGAATGGAGCCGTCCAGTCTCATCCGCCACATGACCCAGCAGCCGCATCGCCTTGATGGCCTCCATCGTGATCTCGCCGCCGGTCGCGGCCAGCGCCTCATCCATCTCTTCATGGACGCGCGCCAGCAGCGGACGATTGTCGGCCAGCAGGTAGAGCAGCCACGCGCTCAGCGTCGTCGTCGTCTCGTGGCCCGCCACCAGCAGGATATGGAGTTGGCCGAGCAGCTCGCGGTCGGTAAAGGGCGCGCTCTGCTCGTCGCCCGCCTTGACCAGAAGGCCGAGAATATCATCGGTGGGCGCGCGTCGGCGCTCGGCGATCTTTGCGAGCAGAAGCGCATCGATCTCGGCGCGGATATTCGTCAGCCGGGCGATATATTCGGTCATCGTCTCGTCATTGTCGGGATCGGTGCGCAGTAGGCTGAAGAATAGCTCGCGGAGATGGTCTACCTCGGCGCCGGTGCGCAGGCCAGTGAGGCACTCCGCCGCCACGTCGAAGGTGATCTTGCGCGTCTCGGCGTAGATATTCGTCTCGCCGTGGTCGACCCAGTCACGGCTGCGGTCGGCGATCACGCGATTCATGATGGGCAGATACCGATTCATGTAGGCGATGACGAACGCCGGGTTCATGAGCTTGCGCTGGCGGGTATGCTCCGGGTCATCGGTGTTGAGCAGTCCCTTCTCGAAGAGGCCGCCGAAGGTCGGCGTCCAGCCGAGATCGTGGCTGAAGTGGTCGCGGTGCGAGTGCATCACAAAGCGGTTGGCCTCTGGCCCGACCATGTAGACGATCCATCGCCCAGAGATATCGCGGCCCTGCTCGCCCACCTCGGCGCGGAAGATGGGGCCGAGTCTCTGAGCCTCGCGCGCCAGCACCGTGGGCATGGTGTACGGGTAGTCGTCGGGGCGTGTAATGATGGGCATCTCGTCGAAGGGTCGGGCGGGTGTCTGGGTCTCTGCGCTCATGAGTTGTATCGCTTTCTTGTCGTTGTGCGGCTGTTTCCCAGTATTCGGCGCGGCGCAGCCCCTGCGCGCGAACCCGCAGTGTACTACGAGAGGATTTGGTGTGGGGTTTGGGCCGCACACCTCAGCTGATGACCTCGAACGTGGCAAACTCGTCGCCAATGCGAATCTGATCGTCCGTATGCAGCACGCGCGGGCGCTTGATCTTCTGCCCGTTGACCTGTGTGCCGTTGGAGCTGCCAGCGTCTTCGATGGACCACTGGCCGTTGTGGAAGATGAGGCGCGCGTGGTTCCGCGAGACGGTGCCGTCGAGAATCAAGACATCGTTGCCGGTTGTGCGCCCAATGGTGGTGACATCTTGATGAAGAATGAAGTTTCGCCCGGCCAGCACCCCATTAAGGAAGGTCAGCCGACAGCGCAGCGGACGCCCGTTTGGGCCGAGGAAGCGGTCTACCTGGGCGCGCCCGCCGGAGAGATCATAGCCGCAGTAGGTACAGAAGCGGTTTTGCTGGTTGCTGACTGTTCCGCAGCGGAAACAGGAGCCAGCGGGACGGCCCTCTCCGGGTGGGGGCGCGACGACTGGCGGCGGTATGACTGGGACGACGGTGGCGACTCTGGCAGTGGGCGTGGCTATCCGTGCGGTGCGGTTGCCCTGCTTGAGCGCGCTCTGCGCCTCGGCCAGATCGGCGGCCATCTCGCTGGCCCGCTGGTAGCGCGCGCGGGGGTCTTTTGCCATCGCCCGCACGACGATGCTGGAGACGGCGGCTGGCAGCTCCGGGTTAAACATGGTGGGCGCGGCCAGCGGCTCGTGAATCTGTTTCTGGATGATGGCGGCGGGTGTCTCGGCATAGAAAGGCAGGCGGTTCGTCACGGCCTGATAGAGCACGACGCCCAGCGCATAGATATCGGACCGCCCGTCCACGCCCTCGTTTGGGATGCCCTGTTCCGGCGCCATATATTGGGGCGTGCCAACGCCGACGCTGCCGCGGTGGCTCGATGCGTTGGCGGCGAGCATGGTGGCGATGCCAAAGTCGGAGAGCAGCATGTGCTCCTCAGTGCGCAGCAGCATATTGGCGGGCTTCACGTCGCGGTGGATCACCTTCATGCTGTGGGCGTAGTTGAGCGCGTGGGCCGCCTGCTCGCAGATCTTGAGCACCCACCAGAGCGGCGCGAGGGTGTGGGTGGATTCGGCGGTCGCCAGGCGGTCGCGCAGGGTGCCGCCGTTCACAAACTCCATGACGATGTAGGCCCAGCCGTTCTCGTCGCCAGAGTCGAAGATGGGCAGGATGTTCTGGTGGGTGAGCTTGGCGATCAGTTTCGCCTCCTGCTCGAAGCGGGCGATCATGTGGCGGTCGCTGCCATGGGTGGGGATCATCTTGATGGCGACGTAGCGGTCCAGCTTCGCCTGGTAGCCGCGGTAGACGCGCGCCATTCCGCCGACGCCGATCTGGTCCAGGATGCGATATTGTCCGAGATAGCGATCCTTTGGGCCGCTCATCATCTGCCTCCCCCAGCGGTATTGCCTTGCCGCTGGCTCCCTGCGCACAATTATACGCGATGGGTATCGCTGGCGTCAGTGGCATAGGAGACACCTGGGATGCGGGGGATGCGCGGGCGGTTGAAACCGCGCCTGAACGGCCTGCGGCCACGAAGTCCGCCTGCGCGGACTCCCCAGACGCCATCTTGAGCGCTACGCGGCTGTATGCTACACTGGCGGGGCAGCCGGACGGATTAGGCGCGAGCGCGCAGCAGAGAGATGATGGTTAGAGCCATGAGCGCATATCATCCTACCTTCGTCAGCCATGCCCATGCCGATAACGACCTCTGCGACCGCTATGTCGCCGCGCTGCGGGCGCGCGGAATCGACATCTGGTACGACCGCAACAACGCCCAGGCAGGCCACTTCCTCGACCGGGAGATCGAGCAGCAACTGGAGCAACGGTCGGCCTTCGTGCTGCTGATGACGCAGCAGGCGCTCGACTCGTTCTGGGTGCAGCAGGAGTTGGGAGCCTATCGCGGGCTGATGGGACAGGAGCGCTCGCGACTCTTGTTGCCCGTTCGCATCGGCCCCTGCCATGTGCCGCCGCTGCTCAATGCCCTCCTCTGGATCGACGCGCTGGCGATGCCCTTCGACCAGGCGATAGACGCCATCGCCACCGCGCTGGCAATTCAGGGAGCGGCTGCCTCTCCATCCGCCCCATCGCCGCCGATACGCGACACCATGCCGCCACTCGGCCCGGCGCCTGCAGCCGCCAACAGCGCTCCGGCCGACTATCTGACGCCGATGTCGCTCTACAACCTCGGCTTTCGCGGCTATAGCGTGAACGGCGTCGACAGTATTGTCCCGTCTGTCTGTGCCGTGGCTGCAGGTGAGTTCTTGATGGGCAGCGACAAGCACCTCGATCCGCAGGCGTATGACGACGAAGAGCCACAGCATCGTGTCACGATTGCCGCCTACTTCATCGCTCGCTTCCCGGTGACTGTGGCCGAATACGCCTGCTTCGTAGAGGCGGCGTATCATCGCCAGCCAAATAATTGGGAACACCTGATGCAGACGCTCGATCATCCCGTGACTTATGTCTCATGGGAGGACGCTGTGGCTTACGCCACGTGGCTGACAAAGTCAACTGGGCAGCTATGGCGTCTGCCCAGTGAGGCGGAATGGGAAAAAGCGGCCAGGTGGGACAAACGCAATGGCGTCGCGTGTCGCTATCCCTGGGGTGATATCTTCGACCTGTCGCGCGCCAACACTGGTGAGAGTGGCCAGAATGGGACCTCTGTGGTGGGTAGCTACCCGAGTGGGGCCAGTCCCAGCGATGCGGAGGATATGGCAGGTAACGTCCGGGAGTGGACGCATAGCCTCTTCAAACCTTATCCCTACATTGGGAATGATGGTCGTGAAGTTGAGAAATCTACCGGCGATCGAGTGCTACGTGGTGGTTCGTGGGACGATGGTCAGCGGTACGTGCGCGCGGCCTGCCGCGATTACGGCCGACCGAGCAACCTCAGCGACGCCACAGGGTTCCGCCTGCTCCTTGCGGGGACTGGTTCAGCATAACAGCGCGGACAGTTAAAACTGCGCCTATATAACCTCGCTTTTGCTCAGCCACAAAGTTCGCCTGCGCGGGCTGCCCAGAGGCCCGTTCGACGTCATGTATCGTCCATTATTTCCGATTTGAAGGCGGTTGCCGGGAATAGCCAGATGGCAGAATTAGCCTATCAAAGCGGGAGGCGCAGCATGGCAACGCAGAATAGTCGCAGGAAGCTGGAGCAGATCGAGCGGACGCTGGAACGCCAGTGGCGCAGTCTCGCGCTCGCCGAGCAGCGCGGCCAGCCCGCCGCCGTCCTGGAGCGGATGTATGCCGCCTATCTGCGCACGTTGGACGCCTACATCGTCTGCGCGCGGGCGCATGTCGGGAAGGACGCCGTCAGCCGCCTCGCCTCGTAGGCGGGTAACAACGGTATGTCGGCGTTGTTCTGGGATTCCGCGCCGCACGCTGAAGCCCTGTGGCTAATCCCAATCGTTCAGATATCTCGCCAGGGATGCGAGTATGCTGGATCAGGATTAGCCGCGGCATTCATGCCGCGAAGCTGGATTATCACTCACTTCGCCCCACGAACTCCGCCAGCCGCCTACCCACCTCGGCGGGCGCGTCCTCCAGCAGCAGGTGGCCCGCGTTGGCAATTGTCACGAACTGCGCGCCGGGAATCTCATCGCGCAGCCGCTCGCCTAGCGCTGGTGGCGTCACCGTATCCTGCTCGCCCCAGAGCAGCAGTACTGGGACCGTCAGCTTCGCGTTGTCGGTCGCCACCGAGTTCATGTAGTTGGGATTCATCAGGCGGATGTGCTGATAGAGCATTTGCTTGCCGACATTGCCATTCCACTCGTCCACATACGCCGCGATACGGTCGCTGGCAAGCTTCGAGACGGCGCCATTGGGCAGTGTCTTGCGCAGGTCGTTGAGCACATCTTCGATGTTCGCGTGATGCGGCGCTTCGGGATCCTGGTGCTTCGCCATATCCGGCAGCGGCCAGTTGGGCGCGAACGCCGTCTCGAAGGCGTAGGAATTGATCAGCGCCAGCCGCGCGACATTCTCGCGGAAGAGCCGGTTGGCCAGCACCTGCGCCACCGCCGCGCCCTGGCCAATCCCCACCAGCGTCACCTCGCTCAGCTTCAGCCCCTGGAAGGCATAGAGCAGCGAGTCAGCGTGTCCCCAGATGCTCGTATCTGAAGGCCAGGGGTGGTCTGACTGCCCATAGCCGAGCATATCGAAGGCGTAGACGGCGTGCCCGGTCGCGGCCAGCGCTGGCATGACGCCATCCCAAACGAACGCGCCGCCGGGTAGGTCGTGCAACAGCACAATCGCTCCACGCGGTCCCGCCGCCTCATTGGCGACGATGTAGCTCAGGTTGTAGTGGATGCTGCGCGCAGTGCCCCGCTGCGTGGCGACCGCCGGGGCGCTGGCCTTCACGGAAGGCGCGCTCGCGGCGCTATTCTGTGGCTGCGGCGCTGGCGCTGGCGCGGCTGGAGGCTGTGCGGGTTGTACTGGCTGTGCGGGCGTCTGTTCGCTTTCCGGTGTCTCGCTCATGGGGTGTTATCTCTTCCTATGACTCTCGATGATTCCGTCGGTCAGGCGCGGGCAAGTAGCGTCGGCACGTTGAAGAAGGCGGAAAAGCCCGCATAGCGCGCCGCCGGGCCAAGCGCCGCCTCGATGGCCATCAGCCGATTGTATTTAGCCACCCGCTCCGAGCGCGCCGGAGCGCCGGTCTTGATCTGGCCCGCGTTGGTGGCGACCGCGAGATCGGCGATGGTGGTATCCTCCGTCTCGCCGGAGCGATGGGAGATGACCGAGGTGTAGCCCGCGTGCGCGGCCATCTCGATGGCGGCCAGCGTCTCGGTCAGCGTGCCAATCTGGTTGAGCTTGATGAGGATAGAGTTGGCCACGCTCTCGCGGATGCCGCGCGCCAGCCGTGCGGTGTTGGTGACGAAGAGGTCGTCGCCGACGAGCTGCACACGCTTGCCCAGCCGCTGTGTCAACTCCGCCCAGCCTGCCCAGTCATCTTCGGCCAACCCGTCCTCGATGGTGATGATCGGATACTCGCCGATCCACTGCTCGTAGAGACCGACCATCTCGCTCGCGGTGAGCGTGCGCCCCTCGCGCGCCAGCTCGTACTTGCCGTTGTTGTAGAACTCGCTGGCGGCGGGATCCAGCCCCAGGAAGATATCGCCGCCCGGCTCGTAGCCTGCCGCCTCGATGGCCGCGACGATCACCTCCAGCGCGTCACGATTCGAGCCGAGGGATGGGGCAAAGCCGCCCTCGTCGCCGACGTTGGTGTTGAGCTTGCGGTCATGCAGCACCTTTTTGAGCGCGTGGTAGACCTCGGAGCACCAGCGTACCGCCTCGGTGAACGACTCCGCGCCCACTGGCAGGATCATGAACTCTTGCAGGTCGGTCGAGTTTTCGGCGTGCTTGCCGCCGTTGAGGATGTTCATCATCGGCACGGGCAGCGTCCGGGCGGACGTTCCGCCGATGTAGCGGTAGAGGGGGACGTTGGTGGTGGCGGCGCCCGCGTGCGCCAGGGCCAGCGAAACGCCGAGAATCGCGTTAGCGCCCAGCGTGCCCTTGTTCTCGGAGCCATCCAGCTCGATCATCCGCTCATCCAGCGCAACCTGGTCCAGCGCGTCGAGTCCGGTGAGCGCGTCCTGTATCGTCTCGTTGACATTCTGGACGGCCTTCAAGACGCCCTTGCCGCCGTAGCGGTCGGCGTCGCCATCGCGTAGCTCGACCGCCTCGTGCGCGCCGGTGGATGCGCCCGACGGCACCATCGCCGTCCCCGACGCGCCGCCGAGCAGCGCCACCGTTACCTCGACGGTCGGGTTGCCGCGTGAATCGAGCACCTCGCGCCCGGTAATCGCCTCGATG
>DATBIB010000117.1:0-32920 GCA_036557205.1 Ktedonobacterales bacterium
CGGCTATGTCGAGATTCGCGACCGCATCAAGGACGTGATTATCAGCGGCGGCGAGAACATCTCCTCCATCGAGATCGAAGGCGTGCTGTTGCGACATCCCGCCGTGCAGGAGGTGGCGGTGGTGGGCATGCCTGATGCGCAGTGGGGCGAGTCGCCGCATGCCTTTGTCGTGCTGAAGCCGGGCGCGACCGCGACCGACGAGGAGCTACGCCAGTTCGTGCGCGACCGCATGGCCCACTTCAAGACGCCGCGCGCCGTCCACTTCGTCACCGAACTGCCCAAGACGGCGACCGGCAAGATCCAGAAGTTCGTCCTGCGCGGCAGCAAAGCGGCCATCGCTCAGCAGTGACCTCACCCCCGGCCCCTCTCCCTGTGGGAGAGGGGAGCCAGATATGATCTTTGGAGACTGCGATGGATGATGGCGACGACCCCGGCGCCTGGGACAGTACACCCGATCACGATGCTCTTCACGAAGGGATAATCATCGAAGGATTGCGGCCGCCGCTCGCCCTTGAGCAGCGCATGCGCCGGGCCGCCGTCGTCGCCATCGTAGTTTTCGGCGCTCTGGCGGTTCTGCTATGGCCCGCGATCTCGCCACATCTCAACGTTTCAGCAATCAGCTTCGCTCCAGCGGCTACCGCAACGCGCGGCGTCTTCACATCAGGCACGTATTTCCAGAGCGGAGTAACTGTAGTGAGTGGCGGCTCATCGGGCGCGTCTGGCGCCCCCGTTACGATGTGTCCGGTGACACCTCAAGCGCCATCGACGCTTGGCATGCCTGAGATGCACGCTGATATTGTCGGCAATGGCGATGCGTGGGCGCTGCTTCTTTCAGGATCGAAGACTTCTACGAACAGTGCGACACTCATTCTCTGGCGGGCAACTGGCTCAGGAGCATTCCAGGTCTACGCCAGCGGACCTGGCACTGCGCGACTGCTGCCCATCAATGGCCCTGACCCGCACCCAGGAGGGTCAAACTGGCAGCGGCCCGGCGACGAGTGGCAGACGAACTTTATCTTCCCGACGCCAGGCTGCTGGCAAGTACAGGTCACTCGTGGCGCTGATCTGCATGCCAGCATCTGGCTGAGCGTCGGCGCATGATTCGCGGTCATTACGGCCCCCGCAACCAGTTTGTCATACCGTCAGCACAGCGCCATCAAGCAGCATTAGACGCTTGCCGTCGGGAGACCAGCGCAACGCGCTGAGGATTCCGCTGAACGTGGACGGTTGCGGCGGCTCGGCCACAGCCTTGAGCAAGCGACCACTGGCGCAGTCGTAGATATTCACCTTCTGGTCGTCCTTGAGGTTGAAGGTTGCCACCTGTTTGCCATCAGGACGCCAGGCGATATAAGTAATCGGCTCAGCGGCTGTATTTGTGGGAATGCTCTGAAGAATCTTCAGGAAGGCTTGGTCTCGTGTCAGCACAATCGGCAGTTCGCCGTGATTGGCTGGCTGAGGTTGCGACTGCCCAGCGAGGTGCGGCGCGACCAGCGTCTGCATCGCGATAGGGGCCATCACGAATCGGCCATCGGGTGATACCGACGCGAAATTCGTCTGAAAGAAGACATGCGCATCGCCATTGGTTCCGGGATTGCGGGCGTCTGTTGGCGAGAGGCCCGTCAGCCAACCCGCCTGCCACAATGCGAACGAAGGGTCACCCTGTGGATTGCCAATGAGCGTTGTGGCCAGATTACTGGGGTCTATCGTCTGCGCCGCCCACGCGTACTGATAGGCCAGCGGAAGCGCGTTCTCGTAGAAATATTGGGTCGCGCTGGCGATCATACGACTATGGCCAGTGGCCAGATCCCAGACGAGGCTGATTCCAGGTATCGGGTACGAGGTTCCATAGCGATTGAGGATCTCTTCGAACTCCACATTCGGGTGTGTATTCGCGCTGCTGGGGTCAATTACTATGATACCGAACTGTGTAGTCGTCTGGCCGCTGCCAGTACGTGGTGGCAAGGAGAATGTGACGGCAAGCTGTTTCTCACCGTTCAGCCAGAGCACCTGCCCCAAAGCGATATGGTCGGTATCGAAGGCGTGAGCCAGCGTCGTTTCGGCAGGCTCAAGCAACGTATCGAGCGCGATCTGACGGATTCGCCGTTGGCCTGTGCCGTCATAGATATCCAGCACGCCAGAAAGGCGCTCCATCGTCTCGCCGCAGTTTCCGGTGTAACCCAGCACCGCCAGACGACTGCCCGATGGCGACCACGCCGCATCATGCAGGCAGGTGGCTAGGGGGCCAGGCGGTGGCGGAAACGCCCGATTCCACGCGTCCCCCGCCAAAGACGCGAGGCTCTGCCCGAAGAGTGTCACCACCAGCGCAAGCGTCAGCGTGATGCCGCCGATGCGCCACACCTTCTGGCGAGTGGTAAGCGGTTGCTCCGTGAGACCACCCGCGCGCCAGAGTCGCGCCCATGGGCGTCGCGGGCCAGCATGCGCCATCGTCTCTACTGTGAGTTGAGTGTCGTCGGATTGGTTTGTCTCTCGGTCTGCACCGGATGATTGGAAGTCTGCCATCTCGATACCTGTCGAAAAGCGCTGCCATGTGCCGCCAAATGAAGCGGAGCCACGCTCGTAGGATATTTCTGCACTCATTGTGCCAGTCGGGATGTGATTCGGCAAGCCGGGCGAAACACTTTGCCCCATTCGCTCTGTCTATAGGACAACGTTGCGCAATGAGTGGGATGAGCGATATGGGGATGTGCGGATGGAATACGAGCGCTTCTCGTCATTAATAGCCCCCCATATCGCCACACTTGCCCGCGTGGCCGCCGCGCTGGTAGGGATGGCGGATGCCGAGGACGCCGCTCAGGAGGCAATGCTGCGGGCGTGGCAATATTGGCCCTCGCTGCGCAATGAAGACGCGGTGCGCGCCTGGCTGCTGCGCATCACGGTGAACGTGTGCCGCAACTGGCAGGCAGGACACTTTGGCACAACCCGACGCCTCAACGCGCCACTCGACCGCGAACTGGATGACACTGCGCCAGACCAATTTGGAGGCGAGCCACATGACGCCGAGGCACTGGATGTGCGGCAGGCTGTCGCGACATTGCCTGAAGACTTGCGCCGTGTAGTCGCATTGCGCTTCTATGCTGGGATGAATTCCACCGAGATCGGCGAGACGCTGGAGGCGCCAGCGGCAACAGTGCGGACCCGCCTTCGGCGCGCGCTGGAACTGCTACGCGAGCGACTGGCGCATGTCGACTCCAGTATGACCAGCAAGGCAACACGCAGGGAGGGCGCTTCCAATGGCTAAACAACGTCCTGATGTCGAGACGGCGCAAGATCTGGCGGCGCTGCCTTCTGAACTTCAGCCACTCTATCGGCGTCTCGCGGATGATGGAAACGCCTGGCAGGCGGCGTCCGCTCAGCGGCTGGCGTCGCTGGCGCAAGCGCTGACTGACGATGTCGAGCGGATGGTGAATGACCGTACCGCCCAACGTCACTCCCTAGTCTCCTCCCCCACAGGGGAAGGAGAGCCAGAGGCTTCTAGTGTGGCGTCCAGCCGTGTTTACGCCTTACATCCCACTCACCGGCATCGGTGGCAGTGGATATTCGGGACCATCGCCGCTGTGGTGGTCGTCGCGCTGCTGGCGCTCGTGCTGCAGGGCGCGCTCGCGGGCCGTGCAACCATCGGGCCGACGAAAAGCCAAACGGGAAAGTGGCAAATCCTCGACAAGCTGACATGGAAACGTACCCCGTTGGGCCAGCAACTTCCCATCATCGCGCCGAGTGATCCGCGAGTTATCTATGAAGTGACCAATTTGGTGGCTGGTTCCGCAGAGACGAGCAGAGCCGTGAGCTATGCTAGCCTGCGTCGCACTGAGGACGGAGGCGAAACGTGGCGCAACATTACGCTGCCATTGCCCCTTGAGGACATCTTCGTCATTGAACTTCGTCTCAGCCCCCTCAGCGCCAGGGTGGTCTTCATGTCTCTCTGGGATCGGTCGAGCACAGTGTGCGATCCGGCCACTGGTGTCGTGGGAGAATGGGGTTGCCAGCGCGGCTATCTGAGCACTGACGGCGGAGATACCTGGCAGGTGCAGTCATTGCCGGTGCGCGGCGTACTGGATACACATGGAGCTATCGTCGCGCAGGGCAGCAGGCTCTACGCGAGCAATGCCTGTAACGGCGACTCGTGCGCCCATCTGCTCACCAGCGCCGACGACGGTCTGAGCTGGCATGTGGTGGACGATCAGATAACAGCCGCGAAACAGCATATCTGCGATCTCGCCGCGCCAGCAACAGGCCAGACGGTGTATGCGGTCGCCTCGCAGGTCGCGTGTGATCAGTCTCACAGCACACAGTCGCTCTGGCGGAGCGATGACGCGGGCGTGCATTGGGCGTCGATTGGGCCACTTCTCCCCAAATCGCAGGCGCAGCAGTCTTTTACGCTACTCAGCAGCACTGTGCTGACCGCGCCGGGAGCGGATCACCCCGCCTTGCTCTATCTCAATCAGCCCTATATTACCTCGGCTGGAACGAGTTTTCAGTATAGCGAGGATAGCGGCGCCACGTGGAAGCAGACGCCCGCCGCGCCAGATGTCCCGCAATGCGCATCGCCAGACGTGCAGTGTGACGGGATGATGCCCTTGGCCATCGGTGAGGCGACCGTCTTGAGCGATGGCTCGCTCTTTTACCTTCCGTTTGGTTCTCCCGATGGACCCCTAACACCGTATGTCTGGACACCAGGCGCCAGCACATGGCAGCGCCTGCCGCAGCTTCCGAGCGAAGTGAAAGCGCCAGGGAGCCTTGTCGTGACAAGAGGCGCGAACGGGCATGACACGATCACGATGGCGCTCGGCTCCAGTGGCGATGTGTCGAACCCTATCGCGTATTACGTCATCCGCTTCCAGATGTGAATGGCGATTGGCGACTTCAACCGCCCGCAGGCTACGGCAGATACTCGTATGCGGGCAGCGTCAGGAAGTCGACGAACACGTCGGCGGTGGTGATCTGGTCGAAGATGGCGCTCGCCTGGCTGAATGCTCGTCCGGCGTATGCCTCCGCACCGAGCGCCAGCTCGATACGCGCCAGCTCCTCGCGCATCTTCGCGCGGAAAAGCTCGACCGTCACCTTGCGTCCGTCATCGAGCACCCCGCGTGGATGGCGAATCCACTGCCAGACCTGCGCCCGCGAAATCTCAGCAGTGGCGGCGTCTTCCATCAGGTTGTTGATGGGAACGCAGCCCAGCCCACGCAGCCACGACTCCAGATACTGGATGCCGACGCTGATATTGGTGCGCAGCCCGGCCTCGGTGATGGTCCCTTCTGGCACGACCAGCAGGTCAGCCGCCGCGACCCGCACGTCCTCGCGCCGACGCTCGATCTGGTTCGGCTGAGGCATCACCCGGTCGAAGATTTCGGTCGCGAGGGGTACCAGCCCCGGATGCGCCACCCACGTGCCGTCGTGGCCGTCGGTCGCCTCGCGCTCTTTGTCGGCGCGCACCTGCGCCAGCGCCCGCTCGTTCACCTCAGAATCGGACTTGACCGGGATGAAGGCCGCCATCCCACCCATCGCATGCGCGCCACGGCGGTGACACGTCTGGATGCAGAGAAGCGTATACGAGCGCATAAAGTGCGTCGTCATCGTCACCTGGGCGCGGTCGGGCAGAATGAACGCCGCGTCGTTACGCCGCTTCTTGATGGCGCTGAAGATATAGTCCCAGCGGCCGCAGTTCAGCCCGGCGGAGTGGTCGCGCAGTTCGTAGAGGATCTCGTCCATCTCGAAGGCGGCGGGCAGCGTCTCGATCAACACCGTCGCTTTGATGGAGCCTGCCTGGATGCCGAGCGTCCGCTCCGTCAGCGTGAAGACGTCGTTCCAGAGCCGCGCCTCGATATGGCTCTCCAGCTTGGGCAGATAGAAATAGGGGCCAGTGCCGCGCGCGAGCAATTCGGCGGCGTTGTGGAAGGCATACAGCCCGAAGTCGAAGAGGCTGCCGGAGATTGGCTCGCCATCCTGCAAGACATGCTTTTCGGGCAGATGCCAGCCGCGCGGGCGGGCGAAGAGCACCGCGACCTGCTTGTTGAGCCAATATTCTTTGCCGTCCGGGCTGCTGAAGCTGATGGCGCGGCGGATCGCGTCGCGCAGGTTGATATGGCCCTCGATCAGGTTGGCCCAGGTGGGCGCGTTGGCATCCTCGAAGTCAGCCATGAAGACCTTTGCGCCAGAGTTGAGCGCGTTGATGACCATCTTCCGGTCAACCGGGCCGGTAATCTCTACCCGGCGATCTTGCAAGTCCTTCGAGATCGGCGCGATGATCCAGTCGGAGGCGCGGATCTCGGCGGTCTCGGGCAGGAAGTCGGGCATCTGCCCCTCGTCGAATGCCTCCTGTCGCTCGGCGCGCCGTTCGAGCAGCGCAACACGGCGGGCATTGAACGCACGGTTGAGCGTGCCGACAAAGGCCATCGCCTCAGGAGTGAGAATCTCGTCGTAGCCGGGCGCCATCGGGCCGATGACCTCAATGCCGTCGGTAAATGTGGATGTGTGAGCAGCCGTCATGGATGTCCACCTTTCGCAACATGACAATAGCCCGCGTATCGCCAGGGACACGCGGGCTGCCGAGGCGAATTCGCACTGCGATTAGTGATGCGCGAACTGTGCCAGCTCCGTCGAGCCGGTGAGCGCGGTCGTCGAAGACTGGCCGCTTGCGATAACCTGCGCCACCTCGTCGAAATAGCCCGTGCCGACCTCGCGCTGGTGGCGTGTCGCGCTGTAGCCCTGCGCCTCAGCGGCGAACTCGGCCTGCTGCAATTCAGAGTAGGCCGCCATGCCGCGGTCCCGGTAGCCAGTCGCCAGCGCGAACATGCTGTGGTTAAGCGCATGGAAGCCGGCCAGCGTGACGAACTGGAACTTGTAGCCCATGGCGCCAAGCTCGCGCTGGAAGGACGCGATGGTGGCTTCGTCCAGCTTCTTCTTCCAGTTGAACGACGGCGAGCAGTTATACGCCAGCAGCTTGCCGGGGAACTTCGCGTGAATGGCACGGGCGAAGCGGCGCGCCTCCTCGACATTCGGCTCGGCCGTCTCGCACCAGATCAGATCGGCGTACGGAGCATAGGCCAGGCCACGGGCAATCGCCGCGTCCAGCCCGCCGCGCATGCGGTAGAAGCCCTCCGGGGTGCGCTCGCCGGTCAGGAACTCGTGATCATACTCGTCGATGTCGCTCATAATCAGGTGCGCGCCGTTGGCGTCGGTGCGGGCCACCACCAGCGTCGGCACGCCCATCACGTCGGCTGCCAGTCGGGCGGCGACCAGATTGCGCACCGCGTTCTGGGTGGGGATGAGCACCTTGCCGCCCATGTGCCCGCACTTCTTCTCGGAGGCAAGCTGGTCCTCGAAGTGGACGCCCGCCGCGCCCGCCTCGATCATCGCCTTCATCAGCTCAAAGCAGTTGAGCGGGCCGCCGAAGCCTGCCTCGGCATCGGCGACGATGGGCGCGAACCAGTAGGTGTCGTCGTTGCCCTCGGCGTGGTGAATCTGGTCGGCGCGCTGGAGCGCCTGGTTGATCTTGCGCACGACCTGGGGAACGCTATTAGCGGGATAGAGGCTCTGGTCGGGATACATGGCTCCTGCTAAGTTAGCGTCCGCCGCGACCTGCCAGCCACTCAGGTAAATCGCCTTGAGGCCCGCCTTCACCTGCTGCATCGCCTGATTGCCGGTCAATGCGCCTAGCGCGGCGATATACGGTTCGGAGTGGAGAAGCGTCCAGAGACGATCCGCCCCCATGCGGGCGAGGGTGTATTCGATGGTGACGGAGCCGCGCAATCGTAAAACGTCGTCGGCGGTGTAGGGTCGAGTGATATCAGCCCAACGGGTGTCGTGAAGCCACGTTTTCGCCAGTGCCTGAGCCTGCTGTTCGCTCATGATGCTCCTCCCAGTGTCCTCGAGGACACGGCGCACGCCATCGTGCGATCCGCGCCATGAGCCTCACCGTGTGCCCATGCAACGTCGGATAGGGAGAGCATACTGGAAATGGCATCATAATTGCCAGTAAAATATCTTTGGAAAGTGATTTATGTGAGTAAATGCATTTACATTCCTTCATGAGGGGGATTTAGCGATGCTTATCAATCTTCACCAGCTTCAGATTTTTCAGGCGGTCGCCGTTCACCGCAGTTACACGCGCGCCGCCGAGGCGCTCTACCTGAGCCAGCCCGCCGTCTCGCTCCAGGTGCGGGCGCTCGAAAAAACGATTGGCCTGCCCCTCTTCGAGAAGAGCGGGCGTACGCTGCGGCTGACCGACGCCGGACGCGAGTTGCTGACCTACAGCGACCGCATCTTCGCGCTGCTAGATGAGACGAAGCTCGTGCTGGAGGAGTTGAGCGGCGCGCGGCGGGGCATGGTGAAGGTCGCCGCCAGCACCACGGCGGGCATCTACGTGGTGCCGACGGCGCTCGGCGCGTTCCACCGCCAGAACCCTGACGTCAAGCTGACACTGGATGTGGTCAATCGCATCACGGTGCAGGAGCATCTGCTCAACGACGAGATCGACCTGGCGGTGATGGGTCTGATCGAGGACACACACGAGCTTGAGGTCGAGCGCTTCATTCCCAATGAGCTGGTGGTGATCGCGCCGCCCCATCATCGGCTGGCGGGACGCTCCGACATTGCGCTCGAAGAGCTGGTGGAGGAGACGCTGCTCCTGCGCGAGGCTGGCTCGGGCACACGCACCGATGTCGAGCGCATGTTCTCGGCGCGCGATATCCCGCTGCACATCGGCATGGAACTTCGTAGCAGCGGCGCCATCAAGCAGGCGGTGGCGGCGGGCCTGGGCGTCTCGGTGATGCCGGAGAGCGCGCTGGAGCTCGAGCTGAAGGCCGAGCGCCTGATTACGCTGGACGTGGAGGGCTTCCCTGTCCACCGCTACTGGTATCTGGTGCGCCGCGCTGGCCGCCACCTCTCCGCCGCCGCCGATGCGCTCTGGAGCTTCTTGCGCGCCTACCGCGACCAGGGCGAAACGCTGCTGGTGAACGGCAGGTTAACCAGCAAATGACACGCCCTTGGTTCGCACCAGAGAGCTTCTCGGTTTAGCAAGCTAGGCCGAGCTACGTGCCGGGTGTCCGCCGGAACTACTGCACCAGGGGTGCAGATACTTCACCTGCTCAGGCAGGGAGCGATCTGGGAGCATGGCACCGTGTTGGCCGAGACTCAGAATATTGAGCGCGCCTATCGCATCACGAGGGCCAGTGGCTCCGCACTGCGGGCAACGGTAAATCCTGCGGTGCTTGCTCCGCTCCCCGCATACGGGACACGTCTGCGAGGAATAGGCTTCATTGAGCGTGATAGCGCCCACTGTCTTATAGTCGAGCTGCTGGATGAGCTTGCGCGTACATGCCGTACTGACCTGTTGAGCCTACACTCTGCCGATGCGCTGCGCGGCGTGGTTGAACGGCGTTCCGACATAGCACAGCGTGCCAGGAAATGCCCCAGCTACCTGCCGCGTCGCCTTGTGACACAGATCGCGGATACGACGCTTCATCTTGCCGAGCATGCGATACTTGCGCCGTTGCAACCGTTTGTGACGCCGCGAGCCTTTCATTTGCTTCGACTGCCGTTGGACGATGCTGGCGAGTTGCTTGTTGCGGTATTGGATCGTCGTTTTGGCCGCGCGCCCGCTTATGAGGATAACCTTCTGCCCATCGGTGGCGGCAATCAGAGTATTCACTCCCAAATCTACTCCGATCACTGACTCTTGAGGCTGCTGCTCGTCTGGTATTGCACAGATGAGGCGCACGACGCCATACGACAGCCGCACCTCCATCAGCCTTCCAGGCAGCGTCACAGATTCAGGCAAGCGGATGCTGAGCGTTCCGCTAGTGCCATGGGGAAGGATGAGTCGCCCATCGCGAATGCGTGCATCCTGATTGGTGTAGACTACATCATGATAGTGTCTCAACCGCCACGGATACCGCGCTTCGGTCTGACCTTGCTTACGCAATTGGCGGCACGAGTCCACCGCCTCGCAAAACTCGCCGATAAGTTGTTGGGTGCTCTGCGCGGACAGGCCGGGATAGCGGCGCGTGGGGGTGATAGCCCACCGCTGCCAGCGCGCCTTACTTGGCCATTTCCATCCTAACCGACGCAGACGGCGGTGGCGTACAACCAGATTGTTCCAAAGCCGTGTTGCCTCTTTGCGGCTGGCGCTGAAGGCCGCCCATTCGATGGTCGTGTGGGGTGTCCACAATATGTCTATCGCACGATAACCCATGTGGTTAGAATAGCAGGCGAGCGTGTATCTGTCAAGCGATGCCGGAATATGCTAGATAACGCACCAGTTCTTGCCCCATATCTCAATCGGGCATGAAGCTAGGATTCTCAGTGAGGTGTAATAGTCGCTCGACCTCGGCCAGATCGTCGGGTGTCAGCTTCCAGCCGGCGGCGCGCGCGTTGGCGGCGACCTGCTCCGGGCGTCTCGTGCCAGCGATGATCGTGCTGACGGCAGGACGCGACGCCAGCCAGGCCAGCGCCAGCTCGGCGACGGTGTGGCCCGATTCACGCGCCCAGGCGTCCAGCCGCTGTACCGCCTCCAGCCGCGAGTGTTCCAGCCGTGGCGCGAAGTGGGGGTTGTCATGGCCGCGCGTGCCTTCGGGTGGGGGCTTGCCGGGCATATACTTGCCAGTGAGCACGCCCGCATCCAGCGGGAAGTAGGGGATGATGCCCAGCCCGAACTCCTGGCAGACCGGCACGATCTCGCGCTCCACCTCGCGCTTGAGCAGGTTGTATTCTGGCTGGACCGAGACGAAGCGATTCAGATGGGCGCGGTCGCTGATCCAGAGCGCCTGCACGATGCGCCAGCCGTCGTAGTTGGAGCAGCCGATGTAGCGCACTTTGCCCGCGCGCACCAGGTCGTCGAGCGCGCCGAGTGTCTCTTCCAGCGGCGTCTGCGGATCGAACTCGTGGATTTGATAGAGGTCAATCATCTCGGTCCGCAGGCGGCGCAGGCTGGCCTCACATCCGGTGATAATACGGCGGCGCGATGAGCCGTGCTCGTTCGGCCCGTCGCCCATGCGCATGCCGACCTTGGTGGCGATCACCAGGTTATCGCGATGGCCCTGAATCGCGTTGCCGAGCAGCTCTTCCGAGAGGCCGTTGCCGTAGATATCGGCGGTATCGATCATGTTGACGCCGCTCTCGATTGCCTGGCGTACGATGGCCGTCGTCTGCTGCTGGTCGGCATAGCGGCCAAAGGTATTGCCGCCCAGGCCGATCACCGAGACGCGCAGGCCAGATGCGCCGAGTTGCCGGTATTCCACGAAATTGCTGTCCTTTCGATACGGTGTAATTTTCTATCAGCGAACGAGCGCTGCTGACAATGCTTCATCTATTGTAGCGTGCAGTGCAACAACTCAATCGTGATGTGGTGGCTATTTCGTGTTATCGTGAGGCTGATACGTGGGTCGGCCACCTGTAGCCGTTCGCCGTATCCGTTACCGAGATGAGCGTCTGGCGCAAATGAGCTGCTGGCGGTGGAGACAACGTGACCGAGACAAAGACGTGGCGTGACAGGCAAGATGAGCGAGATCACCGCGCGGATGGCGAGGCTGACTACTACGCCATCCTCGGCGTCTCTCCGGACGCCAGCCACGAGACGATCCACCAGGAGTATCGGCGGCTGGCCAAGCTCTGGCATCCCGACCGCTACACCTACGCGCCTGCCGAGCTGCGCGAGCGCGCCGAACGGCGGATGCGTACGATCTCGCGCGCCTGGACCGAGCTAGGCGATCCCATCCGCCGCCACGCCTACGACCGCCGCCGCCACGAGGCCGCATGGGCCAGCGTTACGCCACAGCCCGAGATGGCCAAGTCGATGGACAACGGGGCCGGGGTCTTCGCGGGCATGCTCTGCGTGATTCTGGCGCTGCCGTTCCTGATCAACCTGCTGAGTGGCTCGCTGCACGAGACCTGGCAGGTGGTGCTGATGGCGGCGGTAGTGTTTGGGCTGGCAGCGCTGGCAGGCTTCTTCTTTACCGGCGATTCGCCGCTGGCGCGCATGGCGACCCACTGGGCGGAGGGCGAGCCGCGCGGCTTCCACGAGCAGCCGGTGGCCTATCAGCAGACTGGCGCTTCGAGCTATCGTTTCGACGACGCCGATACGAGCGATGAGACTGATGATAGCGACGACGATACTGCGGGCGCACGGGAGTTCGACCGCCTGGTTGATCAGGCGCTAGCGACGATCCCCGACGAGTTCAAGCCATTTATGAACAATGTGCTGGTGCGGGTCGAGCGTGAGGCGACCGAGGAGGAGCTGCGCCGCATGGAGGTCGGCCCAGGCGGGATGCTCTTTGGCCTCTATACCGGTGTCCCGCTGACGGCGCAGGGCGCGCAGGCCGTTGGCACGGAGTTTGTCACGATCTACCGCGGCCCCATCGAGCGCTACTGCCATGGCGACCCCAAACGCATCCGCGAGCAGGTGCGGCGCACAGTGCTCCACGAGGTGGCGCACCACTTCGGCATCGACCACGATCAGATGCCCGACTGGCTCAAATAGCGGAATACTCAGGTCTCTGCCGCTCAACTACTCCAGCCTTCCCTCTCAGGGACACGTACTCCTTGCTACGTAGGTTGCAAACGGAGTACATGGAAGGATATAGTGTACCCCACACGTCTTGCTCGGTTTGTGGGTCGAAGCGGCGCCACTGCAATGCCCAGCAGGACAGGATGTCAGGAAATTGCCGCCTTCAATGGTATCGCTGCTGGCGTATGGCGACCATTTTCTGTTGATATGGTAATACAGCAAGAAAGCAGATGTATGCAATGGAGACAGCCAGCCTCTCCCCATGGCGTATTCTCGTTATAGATGACGATCCAACACTGCTTGCCGCAGTGACGGAAGGGCTGGACATTCTCGGCGGATGCACAGTGTTCTTGGCGCGTGATGGTATTAGCGGTCTGGAAACCTTCTTCGCCACGCGCCCGGACTGCGTCGTCGTGGACGTGCGCATGCCCGGAATCGATGGCTATCAGTTCGTGCGAGCATTGCGTGGTGATCCAGCGACCGTCGAAACACCTGTTGTCATCCTGAGCGCCCTTGTCCAGGACCAGGAACAACTTGCGGGTCTGCTCACCGGTGCGGATATCTACCTCATCAAACCAGTGCGGATCGTTGATCTGATCCAGGCAATTCACCATGCGGTTACTCGCACCTCAGAGAACCGACGACAGCAGCTTCGTGGCTTATTCGGAGATACGGCGAGCAGAGTCGACGCTAAAGGATAGACGAGGATTGGCGCTATGGGAACGCAACGGGACTTTACCTTCTTGCAGCGGCTCGCCCAGCGTTTGTTCACCCCGACCCCACACTATATGCTCATCGTCGATCCCGATCTCAGTGGCGCGCAACGGCTTGCGAGTGGGCTGGGGCGCAGGCACAGCGTCGCTGTGGTCGGCTCTGCACAGGAGGCCCTGCATGCCATAGCGATGCGGGCGCCCTACATCCTCGTGACCGAACTGGACCTGCCCGACGCCTCTGGACTGGAACTACTCGCAGCGGCGCGCGGACGCCCAGCCACTCGCAATGCGGTGCTTGTGGCGATTACAGGCCGCACTGCCGTACGGGACAAAATCGCTGTTTTCCAGGCGGGCGCCGATGACTGTCTGATCAAACCACTTGATCCACAGACGTTCGCGGAGCATATCGAGCATCTGAGCAACTTTCGCCGGGCGCTGGGGGACACTGGCGACTAAGTGACCAAGCGACTGGGTAAGTGAGTCTGGTCGGTCGTCCGGGTAAACTTGGCCAGATGGCCTCTCTCTCGGAAGAGAGCGGTGGGGGAAGAGCAGCGGGAGGGAGGTATAAGCTGATGCCAGATACACACCAAAAGAGTATAGACGGATTCCGCGCGCCGGATCAGCGGCTCCCCGGGCTGCTTTCACGAGCTTCCCGGCGAGTGCGAGGGGCAATCCAGCATCTCTTCAGCGCACCCTTCGCTCGCGACCCAGAACTGGCCACACTGCCGCTCGAACAGCGTGAGCGGTTGCGCCGTGGCGCTCTCCTCCGGCTCATCATTGTCTGCCTGCTGACGATGCAGTTGGTAGTCGGGATTCCCGCAGCGATCCTGAGCGGATCCCCGCCGCTGGACATTGCCTTGCAGTGCGCTATTGTCGTTCTTGGCGCCATCTGCCTTGCGCTCAATGTCGCTGGCCGGACGACGCTCGCGGGCGCGCTCTACATCTATCCCCCAATGGCCGCCATGATGAGTGTCATCCTGCAAAACCCTGGTGGGCTGGACTTTCGCGCGCTGCTCTTCTACAACACACCTGTGGTCTTCATCCTGGTCACTGGCCTGTTGCTCCCAAGCTCCTTCATCTGGCTAACTCTGGCTCTGGCTCTGGGCGTCGATGTGTGGGGTGTCTCGACCCTGGCCATAGCCCCGGCAATTGCCACGATGACAACCGGCGAGCCAGTACGTCCGCTGGTAGGCGCGATTCTCGCCGTTTTGTACATTCTTACGGCGATCCTCACGCATGTATTTGCCCGGAGCGCGCGTGCGGGTATCGACGCCGTAGGGCGCGCCTTCGAGCGCGAGCGGGAGATGACCCAGCTCAAGGACCAGTTCATCATCGACGCGAATCATGAGCTACGCACGCCGATTATGGCGCTCTATAACAATCTCGAATTGCTCAGCGCCACACTGGAGCAAGGCGACCCTGCACGCCGCGCGCGCCTGATGCAGCGGGCGCTGGCGGCTGGAGACGCGGTGTTGCGCCTACTGCGGAACGTGCTCGATACCGGGGCGCTGGAATCGAACGCGCCACGCATTGAGCCGGTAGCGCTGCCGCTCGCTCCCACGATCAGGGCAGTGCTGGAAACCTTTGACCCACAGGAAATTGGTGAGCCGTCACTGGCGGAGGGTATGTTCCAGTCTCGCACGGTCACGGTCAGTGTTCCACCAGATCTCAGGGTATGGGCCGATGAAGCGCGGCTGCGTCAGGTGCTCATTAACCTGCTCTCCAACGCACTTAAGTACTCCGAGCCAGGCACACCGATTGAAGTCGCGGCATTCGCTGGAAGAATGGCGCACGGCCAGGAGAGCAGTCTGATCCAGCTAAACGTGCGTGACCATGGCCTGGGCATTCCGCCTCGTGATCAGCCCAAGCTTTTTCAGCGCTTCGTGCGACTTGAGCGCGATGTCGCTGGCCCGGTGCGTGGAACTGGTGTGGGCCTCTATCTGTGTCGCATCCTTGTGATGGCGATGGGTGGACGCATCTGGGTGGAGAGTCGCGGTATCCCTGGGGAGGGCTCGACCTTCAGCTTCACATTGCCTGCCACCTTCACGGCTCTGACAGAATTGCCCGCTGAACTGGCAGACTCCGTCGCCGTGGACTCCGTCCCGGAACATAGCTCACAGGGGAATAGTCGCGTTGGGCAGACTTGAGCGTTGCGTAGCGCCAGGTGTCTCACGTGGAAAAGATGATGTCGTGTCTATGGTGTTTCCACCTATCGCCCGTGTCGTCGGAGGGAGACGATCAGGGAGAAGATAGCGGCGCATAGAGGGGGTAAGGCATGTCCAGCAACTATCCATCGTCGCCACAGGATCACACCTCAGGATGGACGCCACCGGAATTTGCCGGAATTCGGCAGGGACGACAAAGAAGGGTGTCTTCAGCCTCAGAGCCGATCTGGAACACGGATCCCACCGGTGCGGGCGGTTCGGGTCCGCTCGGGGAGTGGCCGGGATGGCGCGATTCGGGACGCCCGGCTCCAGCGAGACCCCCGCGCTTCAATCCTTTGGGCTTTTGGCTGCGCCTGACATCTCCCCAGCCGCCGATAGGATCGCTGGCGCTACTTCCGGCACAGGCGCGTGAGCATCTGAGGCAGTCGCGCCTGCTGAGTGAGATGCTGCTGGGAGCCATCGCTATGATTCTCGTGCTGGCCCCACGGAGCTTCGTCGGCGAATTCAACACGGTGCTGCTGAGCGTGCTCGGAGTCGGCTTGCTGATGGTGGCCATCTGCGCGATACTCAACCGATATGGCTATATACGTATTGGTGGCTGGCTCTTCGCCCTTGGCATCGCTAGCGCCATCGCCAGCTCTATGGTCTTTCAAACGGGCGGGCTGAGTCTGGCCAACCGCGCGACATTCCACATGCTGGCGATTCCCATTATCGTTGCCTCGATTCTGCTTTCGCCGCGCGCACCGCTTTTGATGTGGCTTGGCTGTACCGGTTTCATGGTCTTCGAGTTGCTCTTCGGGATACATCAGCGCGATCTGGACGCCTACATTGCGCAGTTCGGCGTCTATGGTACGGCAATCACCCCTGCCGCTTCGATGGCATTCATCGCTCTCATCTCATCGCTCGCTGCGCGCAGTGTCCGGCAGGCGGTGCATGAGGCCGACCGCACCTATGAGCTGGAGCGCGCCTACCTGTTCATCGTCGACCAGAAGCGGCGGCTCGATATATCCATCGCTGCATTACAAGAAACTCAAGCGCGTGCGGCAAACGGCGATCTGAGCGCGCGCGCAACGATCTCCGGCGGCGAGCTGGCTCCGCTGGCGCACAGCCTCAATCTGATGTTGGAGCGTATGGCGCGCTCGCGCGGCGCTGAAGAGACACTCGGTGGCATCGAGCACAGCATCGCGCAATTAGAGCGCGCGACCTATGCCCTATCGCAAGGGCAACTCCAGCAGCCCATCTCGCCGCAGGAATTAGGGCGTCTGACGCCAGTGGCGCTGCATCTGGAACAGCTCCGCACGGGCATTCTGCAAGTCTTGCGCTACAGTGGCGGCCTCGCGGAGCAGATGGCGACCGCGAGCAAGTTCATGCTGGATGCCAGCCAACAGCAGCAGCGGGATCGGCTCATCCAGACGCAACGTGAGCTTCAACGCCTGGTAGAGCAGTTACAGCGCTACCTGCGCCAATTCTCCGACGGTTAGCCTTCTAGCCATGGAGCCTACTTCCACATCTTGTGTTGTTGCCCTTGTGTGACGCGGACCATTTTCGCATGCCCGCTACAGGGTGTACAATGGGGCGGAAATGACGACGCGGCGCGCTCGCTGTGCAGGCGAGGCCAGGAGGGAGCATCGGATGGGCACGAATCGGTCAGACGACGACACCGACCCGGATCTACGACGGCGCGCGAAGCAGCCATCGCCCATACCCGCGGCGTCCGACGCGATGCAATCCACCATCGGCGACGATAGCGAAGAGAAGACGCGCGACCTGCCGCCAGAGCTGATCGGCGGCCCTATCCCGCGGATACCGGCTAGCCGCCGTCCCCGGTTGATCGCCATCGGCTCAGTGATCGCGCTGGCGGTGCTGCTCGTCACCTCGATCTTTCTCGCGACACGTGGGAGCGGGAGCGGCGTGCTGGGCAACGGGCCAGCCTTCGAGGGCTGCGACGACAATTCACCCTGTCAGGCGGCAGACAGCTACCTCGCCGACTATGTCGCGGGCAAATACGACGCGCTCTACGGCCTCGTCTCACAGCAGACGGTCAAGCAGTTTGACGACCCACGCATTCTTCGCGGCAATTATCAGAATGCGCACGACTATATCACCACGCGCACCAAAGATATCCTGGCGCGGGCGCAGGTTACGTCCATCACTGCTTCGCCCGATACCGCCCAGAAGACCAGCGCGACGACGGCGACCGTCCCCGCGCGCATCGAGTTGCAAAGCTCGCGAGTCGGCTCCTTCGAGCAGGATATCTCTATACCGCTCATCTATGAAAATAACCAGTGGCGCGTCGTGTGGACTCCTGGCCTGATCTTCACGCAGCTCGACGACGCCAGCGATCCTTACTATGCGCGCAAGGTGGACCTGATTGCCCTCGACGGCGCGCGTGGCACGATCTTTGACCGTGACGGCAACGTGCTGGCCAAGGACGACACGGTCTACGACATCAACGTCACGCCCGCCAAGCTGACCGATAAAACTGGCGAGCTGACCACCCTCGGCAAAGACCTCGACTTCACCATCGCCCAACTGACCCAGAAGATCTCCAACGTATCCGCCGATCAGTCGGTGACGATACGGACAATCACCGCGCAGCTTTACCAGCAGGTGAGTGGCGACCTGGGCAAGCTGGCGGGCGTTGCAGCGGAGAAGATGACTGGCCGCGTCTATCCCTATGGGACGGCGACGGCCCCGGTTACGGGCTATGTGGCGCCAGTGACCGCCGACGATATCAAGAATGACAAATCGGGCTACTACGACAATCCAGCCGATGTTATCGGCAAGGCTGGCGTCGAGCTCTGGGGCGAGCAGTATCTGCGCCCGCAGCACGGCGGGCGGCTCCAAATCTTCGAGACCAACGCCGATGGCTCCGATGGCGCGGTCGTCTTTACCGTCGCCTCGCGCATCCCCACGAACGGAGACGACATCCATACGACGATCTCGCTCAAGGCGCAGCAGACGGCGATGACGAGCCTCAGTCAGCAGGCGGGCCACAACGGCGGCGCGCTGGCGGTCGACCCGACGACGGGCGAGGTGCTGGCGATGGGTACCTATCCGACCTACAATCCGACCGATCTCGCGCTTGGCCTGACGCCGAACGCCTACGCCCGACTGAACGCGCTCAACGCGCCGTTTCTCAATCGGGCGATGGCCAGCGCGCAGCCAGTTGGCTCGGTCTTCAAGCTCTTCACGCTGGCGGCGGGCCTGCAAAACAACGTGAGCGCCGCGCAGATATTCACCTGCGCAGGGTCGTATCAGGTGCCGGGCGAGGCGAAACCACGCAAGGATGATCTGCCGCAGGGCCACGGCAAGATTACGGCGCCCTACGCGCTGACGCCGTCGTGTGATGTGGTCTTCTGGCAGATTGCCGTAATGCTCAACGGCAAAGACCCGACGCTGCTGCCGAATATGGCGAAGTCGTTCGGCTTCGGCGCATATACTGATATCGTCGGCGTGCCGAGGAGCGACGAGAATCCGGGTATCGTGCCGGATCCGGACTGGATGAAGGCAAACAACCACGGCAACTGGTCGGTGACCGACGCGGCGAATTTGGGCATTGGGCAGGGCTTCTTCCAGGCAACGCCCGCGCAGATCGCGCTTGCCGCCGCCGCTATCGCCGACAATGGCGTGCGGATGCAGCCACGGCTGGTATCGTCGGTGGTCGCCACCAGCGGCGCTACGGTCACGTCGTTCGGGCCGACACAACGGGCGACGCTGCCCCTGAGCGCGGACAATCTGGCGACGATTCAGGCGGCAATGCTTGGTCCGCTCTATGATCCGAACGGTACCGCCTATGGCGACTTCAAGAGCGTGCCGGTGCTGGTTGCGGGCAAGACAGGAACGGCGGAATCCGGCCAGTCGCTCCCGAACGGCTGGTTCGCCTGCTATGCGCCCGCGTCGCCCGCCAGCGGTCCGGCGGTCACGCCAAAGATCGCGATTGGCTCGCTGGTGGAGCGGTCGGACTTCGGGGAGAAGTATGCGCTTCCTGTCAGCAGAGCCATCCTACGGGCATATCTGGGCGTCTGACCTGCGGGAGCGCGCGGAGGAAGGATCACACGATGGGCGAGCGCACGACGCGGGTTGGCATCGGCTACGACGTGCATGCGTTCGCGCCGCCGGAAGCCGGGCGCCCGCTGATGATCGGCGGCGTCGCCATCCCGCATGACCGCGGGCTGGCGGGCCACTCCGACGCCGACGTGCTGCTGCACGCGGTCGTGGATGCGCTGCTGGGCGCAGCGGCGCTCGGCGACATAGGTACCTACTTCCCGTCAAGCGACGCACGCTGGCAGGGAGCGTCCAGCGGCGATTTCCTGGCGCATACGGTCGCGCTACTGGCGGAGCGGGGCTGGCGCATCGAGAATGTGGACGCGACGGTGGTGATGGAGGCGCCGCGCCTCGGCCCGCACATTGCGGCGATCCGTAGCGCGGTGGCGGGAATGCTTCAGGCGCCAATTGATTGCGTCAGCGTGAAGGGCAAGACGACCGACCGGCTTGGATTCACCGGACGGTCTGAAGGCGTAGCCTGCTATGCCGTGGCGCTCATCTCGCGCCCAGCCACGGAAACGTAACGGCGAAGCCGCGCACCTATCCTTTGCAGCCGAGCCAGCGGCGGCCATAGGCGCGCATGTCTTCGATGAGGACGAAGAGCGCCTGACCCTTCTCGGTCAGCGAGTATTCCACTTTGGGTGGCACTTCGGCGTAGGTCTTGCGCTGCAAGATGCCTTCGCTCTCCAGCGCGGAAAGGCGCTCGGACAGCGTCTTGGGACTGATGCCCACGAGCGAGCGCTCCAACTCGCTGAAACGCTTGGTGCCAGTCGTGAGATCGCGGATGATAAGCAACGTCCATTTTCCGCTGACGATGCTTGCCGTCCGGGCGACGGGGCACACCAGCGAGTCGTCGTCCTCACAGGTGCTGGCGGCAGTCGCGGTTTCGTCTGCCAGCGCGCTTCGCCGTGCCATATCTCTTCTCCTCCGTCGCTCTCGTCATCTTATGCAAGTCTATTCCGGCTGCTGCTCAGTGCGCTGCGACGGTTCACGTGATGAGTCTGATATCCTGTACTATTTTTCCGTACTATACAGAATGATACCGCCCATCTGGCGCGCTGTAAAGGCAGCATTTCTGCGGAGACAAGGCCTACCCATGTGTCTAGTGGGCTGGAATGCCGGAAACCAGCGCTGTGGCATTAACGGAAGCCTGTTCACGAGATAGCGGTAATTGACCACACCCGCGCATGTTGGGAGAGTGTTGAGCGCGCCGCACGTCCAAATCTTGTGCTTGTGAGGCGCCTGACGCCATGTTATGATGCGCTGACAGACGGCGCAGCCAGCCTTTCGTGGCGTCAATAGCGCTTGCACGGGCGGCTCACGCGGTCACGACACGCTTGATATGAAGGAGCTCGCCGTGAGCCAGGTTTCGTCGCAGCCAGCCAGCCACCCAGCGGTGCCGGGCGCTATTGCCCGCGCGGGGCGCTACGCCGCCTATATCTTCTGGCTGATGTTCATTATCAACTTCCTCAATTATCTCGACCGCTGGATCTTCACCGGCCTCAGCCCGATCATCCAGAAAGACCTGCATCTCAGCGACTTCCAAATTGGTCTGCTGAGCAGTGCATTTCTGCTGGTCTATACCATCGTCGCGCTGCCTTTGGGTTTCCTGGCCGACCGCATCGCCCGCAAAACGATTGTGGCGCTTGGCGTGGCTGTCTGGAGTGTGGCGACGGCATTGACCGGTCTGGCGGGTAACTTCGCAATTCTGCTCACCGTACGAACCTTCCTTGGTATTGGTGAGGGCAGCTATTATCCCGCGGGCACGCCGATGCTCGCGGCCTACTATCCGCCATCGCGCCGGGCAACCATTATCGCGCGTTGGAGTGTCGGGGCTTTGATCGGAGCCGCCGCTGGCTTCCTGCTGGCTGGCTTTTTCTCCTCGCCGAGCGCCTGGCGCTATGCCTTCTTCTTCACAGGCGTCCCTGGCCTGATTTTCGCGTTCCTTGTCTGGCGCACCCGCGAGAAGACGCGGCACGAAGACGACCCGCCCGCCGAGCATCTGGCTGGCGAGGGCAATCGGTCGGTTTTCGCGCGCTTTGCTGCGTATTTACGCATTCCCACGGTTCGGGTCATCATTGCGCTGCATGCGCTTGGCTTTTTCGCGTTAACCGGTGTGACCACCTACCTCGCCATCTTCCTGAGTGACACCTATGGCAGCAATGGCAGCTTCTATCCAAAGGAAGGTCTCTCGCCTGGGTATGTGCCGATACTGGCGGGTGCGGTTGTGCTCATTGGAGGTATCCTTGGCAATCTGGTTGGTGGCATCTGGGCCAATCGCCTGAGTCGTCGCCACGACGGCGCACGTGTGCTGACCGGCGGCCTGGGCTTCCTGCTGGCGGCGCCCTGCGTCATCGTCGCCGTCGGTTCGCCAATGGCGCTGCGCCAACTCTCGTTCTTCACCAGCGCAAGCGTGAGCGCACAACTCACCATTGGCCTTAGCATCTTCACAGTCTTTGCGTTGCTTTCTGCGTTCTTCCTCAATATCTACAATGGCCCGGTCAGCGCGGCGCTGCTGGATGTCGTCCCTGCCTCGGAGCGCGGCGCGGCGGGCGGAACTGAGCTGACGCTGGCCCACCTCTTCGGCGATGTCTACGCGGCGGCGCTTATCGGCGCGATTGCCGTGGCGCTCAATCAGTCACTTGGCGGCGAGCAGATTGGGCTGGCGATGTTGCTGACCTGCCCGCTGGTGCTGGTGGCGTCAGGCGTCGTCGGCATCTGGGGCAGCCGTTTCTACGCCCGCGATGTGGCGGCGATTGGCGGCACAGCGTCTGAGATGCTCGGCACGGCGGCGGCGGAGTAGTCTGGCAACGGGTGTTCTGGGGTTCGCGAGCCGCAGGCTGAAGCCCTGCGACTAATTCCGGAGTAAGCCCACCGCCAGCTATCCACACGATTGCCCGATGCGCACTCTGGAGTCCGCGCAGGCGGACTTCGTGGCCGCAGCGGAGCGGAGGCCCATAGGCGCGGCTTCAGCCGCCAGCCGCTCTGCCGCTGCCGCGGGGCCGCCCATCATGTCATGCCCCGCCAGCCTGCTCCGCATCGGGCGGCTGCTCAGGCGCGGGGACATCCTCGGCCTCGCCGGGATAGAGTCCCATGCCTGATGCTGGGCCAAGCTCCGACTCCGGCGCTGTGAGCCGCTCGCCCTTGAGAGCGAGCGCATGGCAGATCAGCTCCGCCGCCGCGTCGAGCGAGAGAATCGCGGTATTGATCGTCACATCATAGCGGACGGGGTCGTCGGGCTGAAGGTGATACTGCGACTGGACGTAGCGCCTGCGGCCGTTATCTTTCAACGTAATGCGTTTGCGGGCGTTCGCCTCGTCCAGTCCCTCGCGCCGCGCCACATAGGCGACACGCTGCTCCAACGGCGCAATGACAAATGCTCGCAACACGTCGCGCCGACCCTCAAGCAGCGCGCCAGCGCCGCGGCCTACGATCACCGACTGACCCTCTTCGACCGCCAGTTCGATCACCTGGTGCAGCGCATTCTGATAGAGCCGCTCGCGTGTGGCGGGTGAGGGCGAGGGTGGCACGTTCTCGACCATACTTGGATACATCAGCGACATGCTGTTGAGCGCGCGCAAAATGAATCCCTCTGTATGTTCGTCCAGGTCTTCGGCCTCTTCCTCGGTGATACGCAGGTCGTGCGCCACCTGGACAATGACCTCGTGGTCAATCAGCCGCCAGCCCAGCCGTTTCGCTACTCGCCGCGCAACCTCGCCGCCGCCGCTGCCATAAAGCCGCGCGACGGTGATCGCGCGCATTCCACCCGTCTGCGTCGCCTGTGCCGCCTGTACCTGTGTCGCCTGGGTCGTGACCTTTCCTTCTGACTCTGTCATAGGACCGTTCTCCTGTGCTGAACGCCTCCACGTTTCAGCGCATCCATGCGTCAGGGTGCCAGTGGATAGTCCCGTTAGCTGCATTGTAGCAGAAAAAGCGGGGAACAGTGGCCGAATGGTCGCCTGGCTTTGACGACTCATCTCCCGCATGCTACACTGGCGCCCGGCGCCGGAGCTATCTGGCGTGGCCGCGAGACACTTCTGCCCTGGAGGACCGGCTATGACCGCGATCTGCATCGCCAATAATAAAGGTGGCGTCGGCAAGACGACGACCGCCGTCAATCTTGCCGCTGGCCTGGCACGCCTCAACCAGCGCGTGCTGGTGATCGATCTGGATGGGCAGGCCAACGCGACCTATGCGCTGACGGGCCGGGTGCATCCAGTGCCATCGATCTATGATGTGCTGGTCGGCAACCGCCAGCTCGATACCGTCCTCTGGCAGACCAATGAAGAGAATGTCTGGATCGTTCCCGCCGATGGCCGCCTGCAACACGCCGACGTCGAGATGGCGGCGCGTCCGGGGCGCGAGTTTCGGCTGGCGCGGGCGCTCTCCGGGCTGGACTACGACTACATCATCATCGATACGCCACCGTCGCTTGGCGTGCTCACACAGAACGCGCTGGCCGCCGCGACCGATGTGCTGATACCTATCGGGCTGACGGAGTTCAGCGTCATTGGCATGGACAAGCTGGAGTCCACCATCGACGACCTGCGCGACGGGCTGAATCTGCCCGACCTGGAGATTCTCGGCGTCTTTGCCACATTTTATGAGGATACGACGACCTCACGCGAGACGTGGAGCCTGCTGGAGAAGAAGTTCGAGGGGCGGCTGCTGGAGACGCGCATCCCCAAGAATCTCGATCTGGAGAAGGCGCACCGGGCGAACGAGAGCGTGCTGAGCTACGCGCCCGCCAGCAGCGGCGGCCAGGCCTATGCGCAGCTTGCCCGCGAGGTGAAGAAGCTGGCCTCGGCCCATGCGCGCGGCCACGAGCGCCGCCACGCATGATCTGGCGAATGTCTCGGCCATAAATGGCCGGAGTAAACTGGAAATGGTCATGAATGGCCGAGAATGTGGGAAAATCATGCCCTCCAGACATTCGCGAAAGTCCGCGCAGAAGCTGCCACCAGTGACCGCGCGGGCGGATACATCGTCTGACGCTGGGGAGACGCTCAGCCCAGAGGAGCTGGCTCGCGTGCTGCGGGCGATGGCAACCGAGCTAGAGCGCGATCCCGCGCTGGCGCGTCGAGTCGCGGGCGCGATGCGCGCGCCGGTCGTCGCTACGCCAACCGAAGTAGCTGAGGTAGCGCCCGACGCTACGGACGAGCAGCCGTCGCAGCCAGCACGGCGCGCGGGCAAGGCATTCAAGCCGCGGCTGGTCACTGGCGCTGCTCCGGCGCTTGGAACCGGAATCCCCGACCCATTCGCGCTGCGCGAGCAATTAGGCGAGGAAGGCCTGCGCGCCGCTCTGGCGGATTTGCGGCTGGGAACGTTGCGCGCCATCGTCCGGGAGCACAAGCTCGACCCGTCTGGCAGGTTGGCGGGGCAGAACGACGACGCGAAGTATCGCGCGCAGATTCTGCGGGCTACGAAGCGGGCCAAACGCTCGTGAATAACGCATCATCAGCACGATGAGTCGGTCCGGCCCGCGATTGACAGGCACGAAGCCGCACGGGTATAATAATTCAGTATATCTCGTGGAAAGGGTACGATACAACCGATATGAAGCGAACCTGGCAGCCAAAGCGCATTCCGCGGAAGCGCGAACATGGCTTTATGAAGCGGATGAGCTCGAAGGCGGGACGGAAGGTTCTCAAAGCCCGCCGTCTCAAGGGGCGCTGGCGCCTGACTGTCGTCTAAGATTGGGCAGGCTCTGTGTCGAGTGCGTCTCATGCCAAACGCGCATCCGGGGTGCCGGGTCGTTTGCCGCACGAGGCGCATTTTGCGTGCTTCTGGCGTCGTATGCCGAGTGTCGTGCTTTGTGTCGTGCTTTTGGCCCAGTGAGCCTACACTGAACGGATGAAGCGTGGTGGCGCAAGAGGACAGTATCTCGGCTGAGACCCTACCGTCGGGGGATCAGCTAAAACTGGGGAGGCCACCCGAACGTACACTTTCTGGTGAGCGGCTGCGGCGCGTGCAACGACTTCGTTCGCCTCGCGATTTTCAGCGAGTGCGCGCGCAGGGCAGACGGGTTTCCGGGGCCATACTCCTCCTGGGGTATGCCGCACGGAGCGAGTCGGACAGCGCTGGCCCGACGCGCATCGGTCTCTCGGTGAGTCGTCGTGTTGGTGGCGCGGTGGTGCGCAATCGCGTGAAGCGCAGGCTGCGCGAAGTAATACGCCGCAAACTGACGAGGATTGCTCCGGGCTATGATCTCGTGATTACGGCCCGTCCTGGCGCGGCGGACGCCCGCATGGAAACGCTCGAACAGGAAGTGGCTGGATTGCTGGCGCGGGCACGACTCTTGATAGCAGGTACTGCTCAAGATACCCAAGAAGCTCAAGGCACAGATCGAGGCGCAGAGGTATGAAATATCTAGGGATGGGGCTGATTCGCGTGTACCAGCGGACCTTTTCCGTGGTACTCCCACCGAGTTGTCGTTTCGAGCCATCCTGTTCGCAGTATGGCTATGAGGCCATCGAGAAGTATGGATTCTTGCGGGGTGGATGGATGGCGATCAAGCGCATTGGGCGCTGCCATCCGTTCTATCATGGCAGCCTGTACGATCCCGTGCCGTGAGGCGACGATGGTGAGATTGTCAGGCGCTTTTTGGCGTGATTGATGCGATGAAATTGATTTGACACCTGAACGATATGTGAACGATGGCAGCCGGGCAGGCAAGACCAGCCGGTCGCTGCGGGGAGGATAGAGCGCGTGCAAGATATTCTCAGTTTTTTTGGGACAATTTTCGGGCCGATAGGACAAATCTTCCATTACCTTTTCTATCTGCCCGTCTACAACATCCTCATGGTCACCTATGAGGGGTTGAATAAAGTCTTCCCCGGTGGGGCATTTGCGCTGGCCATCATTATCCTTACTCTGATGATTCGCGCCGCACTCATCCCGCTGACTCGCAAACAGCTTCAGTCCACACGGAAGATGCAGCTAATTCAGCCCGAGCTGAAGGCGCTCCAGCAGCGCTATCGCGGCGACCCACAGACGCTTATGGCTGAGCAGCGGCGGCTCTACAAAGAAAATGGCGTCAGCATGTATGGCGGCTGTCTGCCATTGCTGGTGCAGATGCCCTTTATCTATGCGCTCTACGGCGCCTTCCTGACCGTCATCCATGCGGCGGCGCTCAGCGCTCCAAAAAATCTCACGGCAATCAACCAGGATCTCTATTCCTTCGTCCCACATCTGACCGCATTCCCACAGACCTGGTTCATCTGGACCAGCCTCGTTACGCCTGATCCGCTCCATATTCTGCCTGTCCTCGCGGCTCTGCTGACGTTCATCCAGCTGCGTATGGCGATGCCGGTGCGCAAGCCACGCCAGCCGGGTGAGAATCCCGATCCGACAATGCAGGCGACGGGTACGATGCAATATATCATGCCGGTGGTAACGCTCTTCATCGGCTGGACCTTCCCCGCTGGCCTTGCGCTCTACTGGTGTATCTCAACCGGGTTCTCCGCCGCGCAGCAATACTTTATCAATGGCAACTGGGGTTCGCTCTTCGTCGGCGTGCCTGGGATGGAGCATCTCGTCCCGCCGCCACGAGACATCTCGCCCACGGTGACGCGCACACCAGCCACCGCTGCCGTCGCCGGTGGAGCGTCCGCACGCGCGCTGACCGCGCCAGCCAGCTCGACGCCTGAGGAGGGCGGACTGCGTGGTTGGTGGAACCGGATGAAGGAAAGCGTCTCTGCCGCCCAGTCACAGGCAGTGGAGCGCGCCGAGGAGTCTCGCAGGCAACTGGAGGCGTCCCGAGCGCAGGCAGATCAAGAAGCTGCCGAGCGTGACGGAACCAGTAACAAGAGCGCCTCATCACCAGCGCGCCGCCAGCGCCCATCACGCCAGGGTCCGGTGCTCGTCAAGCCGTCGCAGCCAGCCACAGCGGCCGCGCAGAATACGCAGCATGGCGACGAGATAGATGCGGCGATTCAGCAGGCGACAGACCAGACGGTGCTGCCGGAGCAGGAAATAGCCAATAGAGCGAATGGAGCCAACGGCGCTAATGGCGCTGTGAAGGCGAAGTCCTCCAACGGCACTGGCGCGGCGCAAGCGCCAAATGGGAACGGGTCAAACGGCGCATCGAATGGCGCGCGCGCGGGCGCGAATGGAACGCGGTCCGCGACGTCCAGTGGCAGCAACGGGTCGAATGGCGCGCGCAAGAATACGGCCAGGAATACCGCGAAGGGTGGATCGGGCGCGCAGTCGCGTAACAATAGCGGGCGCTCGAAGAAGGGCAGGTAGGCGTGGAGAGTGTTGAGGCCTCCGGCAAGTCCATCGAGGATGCGATCATCAATGCGCTTGCGCGGCTTGGACGCAACCGTGATGAGGTGGAGATCATCGTGCTGCAACGGCCCGCACGTGGCTCGCGTGATGCCAGCGCGCGCGAGGCGAGGGTGCGCGCGACCGTCCTGCAGCAGCGCCCGGCGGCAGCCCCCGAGACGGCAGAGCCGTATTTCGCCGAAGACTACGACGAATTCGCCGACGACTTTGCGCCAGCCGACCACCCGACGGAGGGTGGTGGCGAGTTGGACTTTCCCCCGGTGGATGAGTTGGAACAGCCAGAGATAACCACCGACGCGCTCAGCGATGTGATGGCCGAAGACGCGAGCATGGAGGATATCGCCGTCGCCGCCCTCTACACGATCCTCGCGCATATGGGTGTGCATGCCGGTATCGAAGTGCATCCCGCCGAGGGCGAAGAGCCGCTGGTTCTCAACATTCGCGGCGCCGACGAGCGATCTTCGAGCGCGCTCAGCGTGCTGATAGGGCGGCGCGGCGAGACACTGGCGGCGCTGCAACTGTTGATGCACCTGGTCGTCTCGAAGCAGGGCGACACCCGCGAGCGTGTCATTGTGGATGTGGAGGGTTATCGCCATCGCCGCGAGGAAAATCTCCGCTCGATGGCGCAGCGCGTTGCGCAGCAGGTGCGCGACTCTGGCCGGGCAGTCATGCTGGAGGCGATGCCGCCCAACGAGCGGCGTATCGTGCATATGGCGCTGGCCGATTTCGAGGATATCTCCACAGAGAGCGAGGGTGAGGGCGACCAGCGGCGCGTGGTGGTTTCGCTGAAGCACGGCGCGCGGCGCTAGCAATCTTGCGTCCGTGGAAACACCTGGATTGGCTGTCGTACGCCATGCCTCTGAGCGCCCCGACTTCCTGGCGATTGGGCATATCACCCGCGACCTGCTGCCCGATGGAAGCTGGCGGCTGGGCGGGACCGTCACCTATGCCGCGTTGACCGCCGCCCGCCTGGGCATGCGCGCCGCCATCGTCACCAGCGCGCCACTGGATGTGCTGGCGGCGTTGGATGCCGTGCTGCCAGATATCCCTCTCAGCGTTGTCCCCTCAGCTGAAGCGACCACCTTCGAGAATATTTATGTCGCGCAGGGCCGCCAGCAATATCTGCGTGGCCGAGCCGCGCCGCTCACCATAGCATCTGTGCCCGAAGCCTGGCGAGATGCGCCAATCGTGCTCCTGGGGCCGGTGGCGCAGGAGATTGATGCCAGTGTCGCTGGTGGCTTCCCCAATTCACTGGTTGGGGCGACGCCACAGGGCTGGCTGCGCCAATGGGACGCAGACGGCGCTGTTGCCCCATGGCCGCTTGCCAGCACCGAGATACTGCTACCCCATCTGCGGGCGCTGATCCTCAGTCGTGAAGATGTTGGCGAGTCCGCCGACGTCATATTTGATCAATGGGCGCGGATCGTGCCGCTGATCGCGATCACCTGTAGCCGCGACGGCGCGTACGTCTGGAAGAATGGCGTCATGTCGGGACTTTTCGCGGGCTATCCGGCGCATGAGGTTGACCCAACCGGGGCGGGCGATGTCTTTGCGGCGGCATTTCTCTGCGAGTTGCAACGGACTGGCGCCGCGGCTGTCGCAATCGATTTCGCTAACCGGGTGGCGGCGTGCTCGGTGGAAGCGCCGGGCGGCGAGGGCATCCCAACACGCGAGATGGTCGCCGCCCGCTGGAAGACGTCCAGTTAATCGGCCTTGGTGGCGTCAGCGCCATTGAGTAGCTCGCGCAGCACGGCGAAGCGCTCGTCAACCACCTCCTGCTTGCAGTCGCACGGCCCTTCGTTCCAATCCTTGCCGCACTGCGGGCAGAGGCCTGCGCAGTCGTCGCGGCAGAGTGCGCGCATCGGCAGCGCCAGCACGAGGTTCTGGCGAATCGCCTCGCGGGTATCTATCTCGTGGCGGCGATTGATCGGGAAAGCCAACTCGGGGTCGTCGGGTGGGGCAACGGGAGCGCCAGTGACGACATCGATAGTCGGGTAATATTCCTCACGCAGCGGGAACGTGATCACCGTATCGAACTCTTTGAGGCAGCGCGTGCAGTTCATATGGACGGGCGCGGAGACGTTGCCGGTGGCAAAGATGCCCTGGTTGGTGCGGTGCAGGCGCAGACGCCCGGTTATTGGTCCAGCCAGCTCGGCCTCACCATCCTCTAGTTCCAGTTTGTCCTCGTCGTCGAGCACGACGTCATACGTAGTTCCGACGGGAGATTTGAGTAGTTGAGCAACATTGAAGATCATCGAGTACTCCTCGCGCCCCCGGTCAGGACACACGGGAGACGCTGCCTTCAGTATACGACGGAACCGGGCTACTCTTCAAGCGAGCAGCGATGGCCAACGTCGGATAAAGTAGGCAATTGGCGGCAATGTTGTGGTACACTGAGCAGTGCCGGGCTTGTAGCTCAGCGGCAGAGCGGGCGGCTCATAACCGCTTGGTCGCAGGTTCGAATCCTGCCAGGCCCACCAGTGATCTCTCGAAGCGGAAAACCCGGTATGGATCTGGCGGCATACGTGGCGGGGTGACTGTAACGCGGTCGCCCCGCCGCACTGCGTCTGCCAGGTAACGCTTGCAGCCGATGGAACGTATGGAGCAAGATACATGCAATTCTTTGATCGCGCCAAAATCTACGTGAAGGCAGGGAGTGGCGGCAATGGCTCCGCCCACTTCCGCCGTGAGAAATTCGCCCCGAAGGGCGGCCCCGATGGAGGCGACGGTGGCCGCGGCGGCAGCGTCTATCTGGAGACGGATACCGGCATGAATACGCTGGTGGACTACCACTACCGCCCGCACCATAGCGCCACAGCCGGCAAACCCGGTGGCGGACAGCAGATGCATGGCGCGAAGGGGCAGGATCTCTATCTGAAGGTGCCCGCGGGCACCGTCGTGCGCGATGAGGAGACCGGCGAGCTGGTGGCTGACCTCACCGAGCCAGACCAGGTGGTGATGGTAGCGCGCGGCGGGCGTGGAGGGCTGGGCAACGTCCACTTCAAGACGGCGACGAATCAGGCGCCGCGCGAGGCGCAGCTGGGCGAGCCGGGCGAAGAAGCGACGCTGCTGCTCGAGCTCAAGCTGATCGCCGATGTAGGTCTGGTCGGCTATCCCAACGCAGGCAAATCGACGCTGCTCTCGGTCGTGACCGCCGCGACGCCGCGCATTGCCGACTATCCCTTCACCACGCTGATACCCAACCTCGGCGTGGTCGTCATTGGCGACCCGGCGCATAGGGACGATTTCACCTTCGTGCTGGCCGATATCCCCGGTCTGATCGAGGGCGCGGCGCAGGGCGTTGGCCTGGGGCATGAGTTCCTGCGCCATGTCGAGCGCACCCGTCTGCTGCTGCATCTGATCGACGGCGGCAGCTATGGGAAAGACCCGTGGGAGGAGTTCGAGGCGATCAACCGCGAGCTGGCCGAATATAGCGCCGATCTGGCGGAGCGGCCACAGATTGTCGTGCTGACCAAGATGGACCTGCCCGACGCGCAAGAGCGCTGGGAGATTGTGCGCAAGCGGGCCGAGGAGGCTGGCTTGACCGCGCTGGCGATCTCATCCGCCACGCACGACGGCACGCAGGAGTTGATGAACCTCGCCGCTGAGCGGCTGCGCGAGCTGCGGCAGGAGGATGCTGAGCGTAAGATCGCTGAGGCGGCGCTGGCTCCGGCAAGCGGACCGGTCCTGCGTCCAGAGCCGGAGGACGCCTTCACGATTGTCCCGGAGGCAGATGGCTACCGCGTGCGCGGCAAACGGGTCGAGCGGATGGCGGCGATGACGAATCCCGACAGTGAAGAGGGGATGGAGCGGCTGGAGAAGCAGCTGCGCAAGCTGGGCGTGCTGGACGCGCTGGAGCAGTCTGGTGTCGAACCCGGCGACGTGATTCACTTTGGTAAGATGGAGTTGGTCTGGGGCGAGGAGATGTGGTGATTGAGCGGCGATGAGTCGTGAGTAGCGGGAATGGAGGCAATGGAGCCATGCATGAGGTCGTGATTGTCGAGGCGGTGCGTACGCCAATTGGGCGGCGCAATGGCGCGCTCAAAGATGTGCATCCGGTCGTGCTGGCGGCGATGGCGCTGCGCGAGCTGATGCAGCGGGCGAAGATTGATCCGGCGCTGGTCGAAGATGTGGTGATGGGCTGTGTCAGCCAGGTCGGCGAGCAGAGTATCAACGTCGCGCGGAACGCGGTCTTGCAGGCGGGTTTCCCCATCGAGGTTCCCGCGACGACGGTGGACCGCCAGTGCGGCTCAGGCCAGCAGGCCATCCACTTCGCCGCCAATCTGATCGCGGCGGGTGTCTGCGACATCACTATCGGCGCGGGCATCGAGAGCATGTCGCGCCTGCCCATCGGCTCATCCACGGCCACGGGCGGCCATCCGTTCCCGCCGTCACTGCTGGAGATGTATCCGCTGACGCACCAGGGCATATCCGCTGAGATGATCGCCGCGAAGTGGGCGATCCCTCGCGAAGAACTGGACGCCTATAGCCTGCACAGCCACCAACTGGCGGCGGCAGCAACCGACAATGGCTATTTCGACCGCGAGATCATGTCCGTCGCGCTGGCCGACGGCTCCAGCTTCACGCGCGATGAAGGCATCCGGCGCGATACGACGTTGGAGAAGCTGGCGGCGCTTCAGCCCTCGTTCAAGCCAGATGGCGTCATCACCGCGGGCAACAGCAGCCAGATTAGCGACGGCGCCGCGGCGGTCCTATTGATGACGCCGGAGAAGGCGTCCGAGCTGGGGCTGCGGCCACGCGCGCGCATCGTCGCGCAGAAGGTCGTCGGCGTGGACCCGGTGATGATGCTGACCGGGCCAATCCCCGCGACGCGGCAGGTGCTGGCCAAGGCGGGACTAAAGCTGGACGAGATCGATCTCTTCGAGGTGAACGAGGCGTTCGCGCCGGTCGTGCTGGCGTGGAAGCGCGAGCTACAGCCAGATATGGAGCGGGTGAATGTCAACGGCGGCGCGATTGCGCTCGGCCATCCGCTCGGCTGCTCTGGCACGCGGCTGATGACGACGCTGTTGCACGAGCTGGAGCGGCGCGGTGCACGCTACGGCTTGCAGACTATGTGCTGCGGCGGCGTTCTCGGCACGGCGACGATCATTGAGCGACTCTAGCCCGAGACGTTGAAATCAAGTAGAAGTGTATGAACATTGGCGCTGGTATTGCGTTTGGTCTGGTGG
>DATBIB010000118.1:0-7372 GCA_036557205.1 Ktedonobacterales bacterium
CGCGCCGGGCATCGAGCCTCCAGAGGCCGCCTTCGCCGCCCCTGATACTACCGGCTCCGACAGTCCTGCCACTGGCGACGTCGCGGACGCGCCCCCGCCGGCAAGCTAACAGAGTAACACCCCTCGTGCGAGTGCGCGGCAGCACGGTCGTGCCCGCGGTCAACGTCTCCATAATTCCCTTCCCCGTGCTCCCGATCCAACAACCGCCCTGCGAAGACGACGCCCGCGTGTGCCCACGGCTCACCGGGCGCACGATCTCGGTTATACTTGGGGAAAGACCGTGACGCTCTGCGGAAGGAGGAGCAGCCATGCTGGACCCTCGCATCGTTGCCGAGATTCGTGAGGCGGTGGGACCGCAGGGCGTCTTCACCGCCGAGGAACAACTCCGCACCTATGAAACCGACGGCCTCGCCAGCTACCGCCAGATCCCCGCGCTGGTCGTGCTGCCGGAGAACACGGCGCAGGTACAGGCAGTGGTGCGTATCTGCGCTCGCGAGCGCATCCCTTTCGTGCCGCGCGGCTCCGGCACCGGGCTTTCCGGCGGCGCGCTGCCCACGGCGGGCTGCGTGCTAGTCGCGCTCTCACGGATGCGCCAGATCCTCACGGTGGACCTGCCCAACCAGCGGGTGATCGTCCAGCCGGGCGTGATCAATCTTCAGGTGACGCAGCGGGTCGCGCCCTCCGGCTACTACTATGCGCCAGACCCTTCCAGCCAGCAGGTCTGCTCCATCGGCGGCAACATCGCCGAAAACTCCGGCGGCGCGCATTGCCTCAAATATGGCTTCACAGTCAACCATGTGCTCGGCATGCGCGTGGCGCTGGCCAATGGCGAGGTGGCCGACCTGGGTGGCTATGCCGTCGATCTGCCCGGCTACGACCTGCCGGGAGTCTTCGTCGGCTCCGAGGGGACGCTTGGCATCGCGACCGAGATTATCCTGCGGATTGTGCGCAAGCCAGAGGCGGTGCTGACGGCGCTGGCAGCATTCCCGCATACCGACGCGGCGGGTCAGGCGGTCTCGGACATCATCGCGGGAGGGATTCTGCCAGCCGCCATCGAGATCATGGATCGCCTCTCCATCGAGGCGGCGGAGGCGGCGGTGCACGCGGGCTATCCGGTAGGCGCGGGGGCGGTGCTGCTGGTGGAGCTGGACGGCGTGCAGGCCGAGGTGGATGAGCAGTCGGCGCAGGTGGAGGCGCTCTGCCGCGCGGCAGGCGCGACGGAATGGCGGCTGGCGCATACCGACGAGGAGCGCGCGCTGATGTGGAAGGGGCGCAAGTCGGCGTTCGCGGCGGCGGGACGCATCAGCCCGAACTACATCGTGCAGGATGGCGTCATCCCACGGACGGCGCTGCCCGCGGTGCTGCGCGAGATCACCGCACTGGAGGAGAAGTACGGGCTGCGCGTGGCCAACGTCTTCCACGCGGGCGACGGCAATCTGCATCCACTGGTACTCTACGACGAGCGCGACGAGGGCGCCATCGAGCGGGCTGAGGAGTTGGCGGGCGAGATTCTGCGCACCTGCGTCGCCTCGGGTGGCAGCATCACCGGCGAGCATGGCGTTGGGATGGATAAGCGTGGCTATATGCCGGTGATGTTTAGCGAGGCGGATATGGCGACGCATCAACTGCTGCGGTGCGCGCTCGACCCGGCGCGACTGGCCAACCCAGAGAAGGTCTATCCGACGCCGCGCCTCTGCGGCGAGACGCCGGGCGTCTATCGTCCGCACCCGCTGGAGACGGCGGGCATCGCCGAACGCTTTTAAGCGAGAAGGAGTTGCCAGTTGCCAGGAACTGATCCCGCTTCGGCCAAACCAAACAAAGATATCGCCTATGCCGCCGGGCAAGCAGCGCTCAGCCAGGCCCGGAAGGCGTCCGAGGAGGCGCTTGAGCGCACCACACCGTGGTTGGTGGATGTTGGCAACTGGATCTACGCTGGCCTGATCGCATTCGACCTGGTGGTTATGGCCCCGCTCATTGTCACGGTGTCCGCCGATCAGGCGCTCACAATTTCGATTATCATGTTCGCGCTCGCCTTGCCGCTGAACCTCGCCGGGCTTGTTATGCTCAGGCTTATCAAAGATATGGAGCATGTTGGCTTCTCGGAGGAGTGGGCGCGCGCCTACCAGGAGGCCGGATTGCCCTTGGGAGAGCAGCTTGCCTCGCCCCAGGCGCGGGAGGCGCAGCGAAAACGACGAGCAACGATTGTCCTGTACTATTCCTTCGCGGTGCTGACGCTGAGTGTCCTGCTCACGCTCACTGGCCTGACGGCGGCGCTGTGGCATACTGCGTGGTGGATTGGGGTCATCTTCCTCGCGATGTCGGCCATCAGTCTGGCTATCGTCGTCGCCGCGCTTGCCACCCTGGGGCCGCGCGACACACCAGAAGACAGGGCGCGCCAACGCCGCTACTGGGACGAGGTAGTGAGGCAGGTACAGGCGCAGACGCAGGCACAGACGGAAGAGACGGTGAGGCAAGCGCAGGCACAGGCACAACAGGCGCAGGCACAGGCGCAATCGGGTGCAGACAAGTAGAGGAGTCGCCTCCATGACGCAGACCGCCGCCACACTCCAGGCGAAACTGACTGCGCTTGAGCCAGGACAGGTGCGCCCAGCGGAGGCGGGTGACGCGGCGCTGGGCGTGCAGCCGCTGGTGGTGGCCGAGCCCTCCTCCGCCGAGACGCTGGCGGCGCTGCTCGCCTTCGCCGATGGCGAGGGGCTGAAGGTGTTGCCGCGTGGAGGAGGCACGCATGCGGGTATGGGCTTTCCACCGTCGGGCGGCGATATCGCGCTGAGCCTGGCCGGGCTGAACGCCATCGTCGAGCACGCGCCGCACGACCAGACGGTGACGGTGCAGGCGGGGCTGCCGCTGGCGGCACTCCAGGAGCATCTGGCGCGGACGGGGCAGTGGCTCGCGCTCGATCCGCCACTACGTCCCGGCGCAACGGTCGGCGGGCTGATCGCGACGGCGGTGGCGGGTCCGCGACGGCTGCGCTATGGCGGCGTGCGCGATCAGATTCTCGGCGTCCAGGTGGCGCTGGCGGATGGCACGATTGCGCGCGGCGGCGGCAAGGTGGTCAAGAACGTGGCGGGCTACGATCTCCCCAAACTCTTCACCGGGTCGCTCGGCACGCTGGGCGTCGTCCTCTCGGCCAGCTTCCGGCTCTATCCTCTGCCCGCCGACTCGCGGACACTCGTCTGCGATGCGCCGACGCATGAGCCGCTCTGCGAAGCGGTACAGACCATAACCGCCTCAACGCTGACGCCGACGGCGATAGACATGCTTGGCCCAGAGCAAGACGGGCAGCCCTATCGCCTGGCGGTGCGCTTTCAGTCGCGGGTGGAGCGCGCCGTCACCGCCCAGATTGCGACGTTGCGGGCGTTGCTTGGCACGCTGGCGAATGACGCCGAAGTGCTGGAAGGCCCAGCAGAGGCGGATTTCTGGCGCGGACTGGACATCATAGATACGCCTGATACACAGACTGGCTGGCTCGATATGCGGGCGGCGCTGATGCCGGGCGAGGTGGCGGGCTGGCTGGCGGCGTTAAAATCAGCCGCGAAGGAGAACGCGCTATCCCTGCGCTGGCGGGCGCATGCAGGCCACGGCACAGTCCGCGCGCGGCTCGTGGGCCAGCCCGACGCGCTGGCGGCCACGGTGAAAACACTGCGAGAAGCGGCGGAGGCAGCGCAGGGCGCGCTGGCCGTCGAGGAGTACGCGCCCGCGCTGATCGGGCGGATCGACCCGTGGGGCACGCCTGCCGCGCTCGATCTGATGCGGCGCGTCAAAGCGCAGTTCGATCCGCATAACACGCTCAATCCGGGCCGTTTCGTGGGAGGCATCTGATGACGGAACTCAGCGTCGGCAACATCTCACCCGCCGCCAGCGCTTTTGACACGCACCATCCGCCCGCCCGCGAGATTATTGAGGACTGCGTGCATTGCGGCTTCTGCCTGCCCACCTGCCCGACGTGGCTGCTCTGGGGCGAGGAGATGGACTCGCCGCGTGGGCGCATCAATCTGATGAAACTGGCGACCGACGGCGAGATTGCGCTGACGCCGCAGGTGCGTGGCCACTTCGACGCCTGCCTCGGCTGCATGGCGTGCGTCACCGCCTGCCCGTCGGGGGTCCAGTATGACAAGCTGATCGAGGCGACCCGTCCCCAGCTCGAACGCAACGCGCCGCGCCCCCTGAGCGACCGTATCTATCGCGCGCTGATCTTCGCGCTCTTCCCCCATCCGCGGCGGATGCGTCTGTTGCTGCCGCTGCTCTGGCTCTACCAGAAGTCGGGCGCGCGTCGGCTGGTGCGGAGCCAGTGGCTGCAACGGGTGTTTCCCGCGCGCCTGCTGGCGATGGAGGCGGTGCTGCCGCCGGTACGGCTGAGGCGACGGTCGGCGCTCTCGTTCGCGCTCACCACCGACGCGCCAGATGCGCCCAACGGTACGACGCGCACGCGGGTGGGCGTTTTGCTGGGCTGCGTGCAGCGCGTTTTCTTCGACGATGTCAACGCGGCAACGGTGCGCGTGCTGACCGCTGAGGGCTATCAGGTCGTGCCGGTCGCACAACAGGGCTGCTGCGGCGCGCTCTCGGTCCACGCCGGGCGCGAGGACGAGGGGCTGCGCTTTGCCCGGCGGCTGATCGACGCCTTCGAGGAGGCGCGGGTGGACGCCGTCGCGGTCAATGTGGCGGGCTGTGGCTCGACGCTGAAGGAGTATGGCCATCTGCTGCGCGACGACCCCGCCTATGCCGAGCGGGCGCGCGCATTCTCCGCGAAGGTGCGCGACATCTCGGAGCTGTTAGCCAGCCAGCCGCCGCGCGCGCCACGCCATCCCATCGCGGCGCGAGTCGCCTATCACGATGCCTGCCACCTGCGTCATGGCCAGGGCATCACGCGCCAGCCACGCGCGCTGCTCCGCCAGATTCCGCAGCTGGACGTGGCTGAGCCAGCCGAGGCGGATATCTGCTGTGGCAGCGCGGGCATCTACAATCTGGTCGCGCCGGAGCCAGCGGCGGAGCTGGGGCGGCGCAAGGCGGCGAACATCCTGGCAACAAAGCCGGATGCGCTGGTGGCGGCCAACCCCGGCTGTCTCTTGCAGATCGCCTCGTCGCTGGCGCAGGAAGGCCATTCATTGCCCACATTCCACCCGGTTGAGCTGCTCGACGCTTCGATTCGCGGCGTGCGGCTACCAGGTATTGGTAATGTGAAATAATGTGTTGTGGAGCTAACGACCCGCAGATGAACCTATTGAGGAGAAGGATATGGCTGAGCCATCGGTGCTTGATGAGGAGACCATTCTACGCGCGATAAGAGCATGGCCGCGTGAGCAACAAGTGCATCTGGCGCGGGTGATCCTCGACCCGGGGCTAGCGACGATTGACCCGCAGACAGGACGCCCTCTCGTTACGTCAGCGGAGTTGCGCGGCATCGGCGCTGGCAACAAGGCACCGCCAACGGATGAAGATATAGAGCGCTGGCGGATGGAGAAATATGGCGAGTAGTCCCCCAACCCCATCTGGACGTGTGCGAGCGCTGATTGATACCAATGTCGTGCTGGATTGGCTGCTCGACCGCAAGCCATGGTCAGACGAGGCGAAAGCGTTGTGGGGTGCCCGGGATGCTGGCCTCGTCGTATGCTATCTGCCAGCATCCGTACTGACCGATATCTTTTATATCGTCAGAAGACATGCCGGTATTCCAACCGCATTTTCGGCTCTAGATCGAACCTTCGCCGCTTTTGGATTATTCGTGGTCGATGCTCCTCTGCTGCTACAAGCGCGTACAATGCCTGGTAACGACTTTGAGGACAACGTGCAGATTGCTTGTGCAGCTAATGCCGCGTTGGATTTGATTATTACACGTAACCCTTCCGACTTTCTAAACTCTCCGGTGACGGTTATAGAGCCACCTCAGATAGTTTCGTACATCTAAACCGCTCTCAGTACCCATCACCAACAGGGAAGGCGCTATTCCTTGCAATCGACCTCGACGAGCACGCGGGACGGCCGCTTCCGCGTGCTCTCGCGGGCGGTTCGATTCGCCTGGCCGGTGCTCGCGCTGCTGGCGATTCTGTGGTTTCCGTTCGACTGGCTGAGCACCGTCTGGCCCGCGTTTGGTGTGCCTTTTCGCGAGGTCTTCCACAATGCCCACGATCACTTCGTCGGGCACACCATCTTTTTCTTCCTGGTGGGATTCCTCGTGCTCGCGGTAATTCCTGCCTTGCGCCGCAAGCCGCAGTGGTATTTTCCTGGTCTGGTACTGGTGGCGCTCACGCAGGAGACGATTCAGGCGCTCTTTCGCGGCGAGCTACCCACCTTCACCGACTTCAACGCCTTCAAGGGTGACGCGCTGGGGGGCGTCTGCGCGTTCGCGCTCTGGCTGCTCGTGGGCTTGATTCAACGCCTGATTCAGCGCGGCGCGAGTCGCCGAGCGTAGCGCCTCCCCAGGTGCGCCAGATGCCTCCCAGATGCCTCCCAGATGCCACGCAGCGTAACCTACCGTGGCTGCTCAAGTTGGCTGCGCAACTCGGCATCCAGCGCGCGACCGTGGCGTAGCACGATCGCCGGGAGCGCCTCGACATCAGCGATCGTCGTGTGGAAATTGACGATGCAGGCGCGCAGCAGAAAGCGCCCATCCAGCACTGCATTCGAGACGAAAACCTCGCCACCCTGCTGGAGCCTTTCCACAAGCGCCGTATTCAGGCGGTCCAGATAGGCCTCTGTGGTTGACGTTCCCGGTGTGAGATCGGCTGGCACGAAGCGGAAAGTGGCGATACTGAGCTGCCGGGTGAACAATGCCAACTCAGGAGCCTCCGCAATACGCCGGGCAAGCGTCTCGGTCAGCGCGATGTCGTCAGCGACCTGCCGCGCCACGCCAACGCGCCCCGTCTGTCGCAGCCCAAGCCAGACCTTCAGCGCCCGGAAGCCGCGCGAGTTCTGGGGACCATACTCGAAGTAATTCAACGGTGGTTCCCCCTCCGCGTCCTCCGCCGAATGGTAGTAGGTTGGGTGCGCGCTGAACGCCGCCAGCAGGTCGTCACGGCGGCGCACGAGGACACAGCCAGCCTCGAGCGGGCTATACAGCCACTTGTGCGGGTCAATTGCGACCGAGTTGGCCAGGGCGATACCCCGCAGATCATCGGGTACGCTGACCCCATGGTCCTCACGTTCGGCGCCTGCCAGCGCGGCGGCGAACCCACCGTACGCGCCATCCACATGGAACCATAGCCCCTGCTCTTGGCATAGCTCTGCCAGTTCCAGCAGCGGGTCCACCGCCCCCGTCGCAACGGTCCCGGCGGTACCAACGACACAGAAGGGGACGTAGCCCTGCGCGCGGTCCGCCGCGATGCGCTCGCGCACAGCGTCCACCGCGATGCGCCCC
>DATBIB010000119.1:0-8430 GCA_036557205.1 Ktedonobacterales bacterium
CCGACTACAACTACCGACGGGTTCACGGAAGTCTGGGCGTCACCCCAATGCAGCGCTGTGCGGCATTGGCTGACGAGACCCCTCTCTGGGATGACGTAGCGGCAACCTTCGACCACAAGCGGGAGAAGCATTACGTCGATCTGCTCATCCTGCAGCGTATGAAGCGGGCACGTGCCAGAGCAGCCAAAAAGTGAAATGATGTGTACAAATCTCACATCTCATACTTTAGCGGCATCAGACAAGTCTACCTATGTGCAGGTCATGCGTTGGTCTGGATGGGTCATGATACTTCAAGCCACCTAATAAGTGGGGGATATGCTCCGTCCGCATCCTGTTGGACAACGTCCGACGACTGTTAGCCTGCCATGAGCGATACGCACTCAACTACCTCGGTTTCCTCCATTTCGGCTGCATCCCCTGCATCTTCATCTTGCTGTGTTCAACGCTTATGAGATAGCTTGTAGCAATGGCGCAGGCACGGCCCTCATCAAATTCTCACGAGGGCGAGTGTCTTGCTAGCTGCCCAACTGGTTGGGCGAACGTGCCGTGTCCATGGTGACGACACGACTCCATTTGGTATCACCGCTCGAGTGCAAGAACGTCGGCGATTCCGGATTGGTCAGCCACGAATGGCATGTAACATTGACATGTCATGTATGTTAGATATACACTGCCATTACCGGTTATGTGCCAGGCGTTTTCTGGTGCTTCCTGGGATCAGCCATTACAAAATACTAGCCACGAGAGTGACAAGGGACACACATTGGCAGGAGAGCAACGCGGTGTCCTGGTGGCGGATCTGCGCGGCTGGCGACGGCATGCCACACTGACGCAGGAACAGCTCGCTGCGCGTGCCGGAGTCTCACGGCTGACCGTCCTTCACGCTGAACGCCACTTGCCGATTAGCATCCCGAATGTGCAGGCGCTTGCCAAAGCACTGGGCATGAGTGTGCAACAACTGCGCTTTGACAATGCGCCACAGGACAATATTTCACGCTAATCGTTAGCCGTTCGTTCTGCCAAGCAGCAATGCCGCCTGTGTCATTCATCACGCCATCATGCATGACCAGGAGTGATCACCGAAAAGGAGTCAGCGAGCCATGACATCCTCATCCTCATCCTCATCCTCATCTCCAAACCGCATCTCTCCCTTTGAAGCGATCAGGCACGCCACCGAGGAGGGCGACGAGTATTGGAGTGCGCGCGAGTTAGCGCCGCTCCTCGAGTATTCGCGCTGGCAGCGCTTCTGGCCGGTGATCGAGAAGGCCATGACGGCATGCGCCAACAGCGGCCAGGCGCTGGAGGATCATTTTACCCGTGTGGGTAAGATGATCGAGGCCGGAAAAGGTGCGGAACGGACGATAGATGACTGGTTGTTATCGCGATATGCCTGCTATCTGGTGGTGCAGAATGGTGATCCCGAGAAACCCGTGATTGCCGCCGGGCAGACCTATTTTGCGCTGAAGACGCGTCAGGCTGAGCTTGCCGAAGATATGGCCGGGCTACCCGAGCCAGAACGACGGCTGCTGATCCGTGACCAGGCAAGCGAGGATAATAAGCTGCTGGCGGCGACGGCCTACAGCGCGGGCGTCCTGACACAGCAGGACTTTGGTGTGTTTCAGGATCATGGTTATCGGGGAATGTATGCGGGAGAAACCGCGGCGGATATCGCGGCCCGTAAGGAGTTGCGCAAAGGTGAGCGGATTCTCGATCACATGAACAGCGCGGAGTTGGCGTTGAATTGGGTGCGCATCACCCAGACCGAGGAGAAGATGCGCCGCGAGGGGATTAGTGACAAAGTGAGTGCCAATGCTGCGCATCACACGATAGGCGCCGCCGTGCGTCAGTTCGTCCTCGATCAAGGCGGCACACCACCAGAGCTACTCCCAACGCCTGCCGAGTCGATTCAGCAATTGCGGCGCAAACGGCGCAAGCAACTCGCGGCAGCCGAGGCGGCATTGCAGGCGGGCGCAGAGCAAGATCTGCTCTTTCCACCCAATGCCGACGATTGATTGAGCCCTGGCTCAGCCAAAGCCCTTGGTGCTCGGCCAGGGCAGACATTTCTGCTGCCTTTTACAGCTTCGGACTATCGTAGCCCCTGCAAGAATGCTTGCACGAAGGCAATGAGTATCCAGCCTATGAGTGCGACGACAGGCAGCAAGCACAATGCAGCGCATCCGAACATACCTATCAAGCGTTCGCGGTCCATAGCCCGGGCACAGGCATCGCAGGCGTAGTAACCACCATGCCAGTAGTTGCCCCGCATCCATGTGAGTACCGGCGCGACGACTCCACAACTTGAGCAGCGATACATGGTCCGTTGCCACGGATACCGAGATATGGTGTACACCATGTAATCATGTTCTCCTTTCGCTCCATTGGACCCCTGTTCTCGGAGCAACATGCCCTTCCGGTTGATTATCTACTAGCCATCTACTAGATGACTCCAGCTCGATACGTTCTCCTCCACATGCGATCTGGTCTCTAGCCAAATCACACTGTGATGCCATGGCCATGCTCAACACTGGTTGCTATTGGGTGGTCCGCATGACATCACTACGGCTTGTCACACATCGTTTCATATAGTACGAACCGAACAGGCCACTAGTCTCACTGGCTTGATAAGCAATCACCAGATACCGGTGAAATAGGGGAATCTCTTGGTGCGGAGCAGGTGAGCGAACTTGATTGTTGCCAGTCTGGCGAAACCGAGACAGCGTGACCCCATATGCAGGCTATGCGTGACAGATGCGCCTATCAGCCTGATGTTCTCACCGCTTCCATGGTATACTGCGTCTGATAGCTCCACAACCAACAGGAGGTTAGTAGTGGATCACCAACAACGGCAGCGGCTTCTTGCGGCGGCACGGCAATCAGCGAAACAGACGGCGCGTCTTGCCCAGAAGTATGATGGACTCTCCTCCCTTACAGGAATGCGTGGCGCAATCTACGCGCGCGTCTCAACGCGCTACCAAGAAGCCAACGGATCTCTCCTCGAACAAGTCGAACGGGCGCGCGTGTTCGCTCAAGACAGTGGCGTGCTGATATTAGATGGTCTCATTGAACAAGAGGTCTTCGACGGCGAAAGCCTGGCTCGCCCGAAGCTCCAAAATCTGGAGCGCGCGGCGAAAGAGGGCAAATTCGAGATTCTCATTGCTGACAAGGTCGACCGCTTCTCGCGCGCCGATCTCTATGCGACGGGATGGTTCAAACATCAACTCCGGCGGTACGGCGTGCGTGTCGTCTGCCTCGATACACCAGACGAGAGCGACACCGGATTGATGCTCCAGACCATCCTGCAAGCCTATGCCCACCAGGAAAAGAAACGCATTACCGAGCGCACACAAAGTGGGCGTAAACGCCGCGTGCGCGGCGAGGGGCGATATGGGCAGCCAGCGCTTATGGTCGGAATGTCACCCAAATACGGCTATCGCTACGCTGAGGGTGAGGAAGAAAAAGGGAAACGCTACCGGTATATCATCGATGAGGATGCCGCGCGCTGGGTGCGCTGGATGTTCACGGAATACGCACGTGGCACTAGCCTTGCGCGTATCCGCAAGCAATTAGACGACATGGGCGTCGCGACGCCCAGCGCCTACCTGCACGCAAAGGGCTGGCCGACTCCCCGCAAGCGCGTGTCACAACGCTGGGCGCTCTCAACTCTGGACCGCATGCTCTCCGACTCGGCGTACGTCGGCAGACATAGCGCCTACCGCGAGCAACAATTCAAACAGGAAGTCGAGGAGGACGGTTATCGCGTCCTCGTGAAGTGGCGCGAACAGCGCGCTAGCGACAATCCCGAGCGCATCTACTACGATGAAAATGTCTGCCCGGCTCTCGTTGATGAAGAGACCTGGCAGCAGGTTCAGGCGCGTAGGCAGCGTAATAAACTTGAAGCTGCACGTAACATGGATCGCGAGAAGGCGGGCCTGCTCCGAGCAGGATTCGTCGTCTGCGGTTATTGCGGCCATCGCATGCTGACAACGCAGCAGATCGCCGAACGTCATGTGTTTCGCCGCTATACCTGCCGCACACATCTCTACTTCACGAAAGGCCTCCGTGCAGATGACTGCCCCATCGGTGCGTTTGTCAGCATCCACCAAGAGCCGCTGGATGGCGCGGTGTGGACCCACATCACGCGCATACTGACCGACCCGTCGCTGCTCCAGGATACCTACGACCAACTCATGCGCCGCGAGCGTGTGAATGAGGAGCTACACGCCGATCGACTTGCGGCGATCGCAGAAAGCCTGCAGAAGGCCGAGACACGCCGCCGTCGCGCCGAGCGCTATGCGTTGGAAGCGGAGGACGATGAAGAAGCCGACCATTACAATCAGGAAGCGAAAGCCGCGCTGAAAGAGGTGCGCAGACTGGAGGCAGAGCACGCGCAGTTGGCACAACAGCATGCCACGCGCAGCGACCAGAAGCACCTGTTTACGGACCTCATCGCGTGTAAGAATGAAACAGCTGCACGGCTCTTACAGATGACCTATGAGGAACGGCGTCAATTGCTCTATGAATTGGGCGTGCAGGTGCGGGTTTATCGGAAGGAGCATGATCCTTGGTGGGAGATCACAGCCGACGTTGCACGCATTGTGGCCCACTTCACGACACTGCCAGGGTATGACCGACGGAAGGCAACGAATAAATCTCATGGCGAGAGCCATGCGTCCCTTGCCACCAAGAAAGATAGTCATAGCGCCTCAGACGACCAGAACTCCGGGAAACCGTGTAGCAGAATCGCCAGCGGGCCGCTCCCCGCCGCTACGTAGTGCAGTCGCACGCCATTGGCGACGACGTAGCCCTCGTTGCAGCCCTCCGGCAGCGGAAACGCTTCATGGGGCGCATCCATAGCAGAACTCCATACAAGTACAGGTGGTATGCCAGTTTTCAGCATACCACCTGCAATCGCGGAACTGCCGCCACTATGCGCCGAACAGCCAGCTAATCGCGGACGTCGTCGTAGAGGACGGTGCTGAGGTAGCGCTCGCCCGCCGAGGGGAAGACCACGACAATCGTCTTGCCGTTGTATTCGGGACGGGCCGCTAGCTGAGCCGCCGCCCATGCCGCCGCGCCGCTGCTGATGCCGACGAGCAGCCCCTCCTCACGCGCGAGACGGCGCGCCATCTGCACCGCGTCGTCGTCGCCGACGGTGATGATCTCGTCGATCAGCTTCGTATCCAGCACATCTGGCACAAAACCCGCGCCGATGCCCTGAATCTTAGTTGGCCCGGCCTGGCCGCCCGAAAGCACTGCCGAGGCGGATGGCTCGACCGCGATCATCTTCACGCCGGGCTTGCGCGCCTTGAGTACCTCGCCGACGCCGGTGAGCGTGCCGCCGGTACCGATGCCCGAGACCACCGCATCCACCTGACCCTCGGTATCGTTCCAGATTTCTAGGGCCGTCGTCTCGCGGTGAATCTTCGGGTTGGCGGGATTCTCGAACTGCTGCGGCACCCACGAGCCGGGCGTCTGCTCCTGTAGCTCCTTGACCTTGGCGATGGCCCCCGGCATGCGCTGCGCCGCGGGTGTCAGCACGACCTCCGCGCCAAGCCGCTTCAGCACCATCCGCCGTTCGACGCTGACCGACTCCGGCATCACCAGCACGCAGCGATAGCCCCGCGCCGCCGCGACCCACGCCAGCCCGATACCGGTATTGCCGCTGGTCGGTTCGATGATCGTCATACCGGGCTTGAGAACGCCCGCCTTCTCCGCCTCATCGATCATGCTGACGGCGATACGGTCCTTGACGCTATAGCCCGGCTGAAACGCTTCGAGCTTCGCGAGCACCGTTGCGCCACCCGGCGTGACTCGATTCAGACGCACCAGCGGAGTGTTGCCGATCAGTTGTGTCGCATCTTCTGCCCAATGTGGCATCGTTCTTTCTCCTGCTCCTACTCCCAACAAACCCAGAGGGTGACACGCTATGCTGGCGCGGCCTCAGTCGCCGCGACGCACTTCACAATGTATAGTGCACCAAGACGGTACACTTTATCAAGATTGTCTGAGAAGACCAGTTTTTACGCATGCAGGCACAAAAATGCCCGGCGCCTCGCATGACAGTTGTCAGCGGATGGGCCGGGCGAGTTGACAGCGGATGAATTCAGGATCAGTGGATTAGATGTAGTACATCGCGTCGCGCTCCTGGGTGGAGACATGGTGTTTATGAGCAAGCTGTTCGAGGGTGGTATTGGCGAGGAGGTTGCGCGTGAAGTCGTCCACCTGCACCCAGATATCGCGGAAGCCGCATCCCGGCGAGAGCTGGCACCACGCCGGATTAGGCACGCACTCCATCGGCGCGACTGTGCCTTCGAGCGCGTTCACGACATCACCCATGCTGATGCTCGCGGGCGAGCGCGCCAGCATATGGCCGCCCTGCGGTCCGCGCGCGCTTTTGAGCAGTCCGGCGCGGCGCAGCGCGATCAGCACTTGATCGAGGAAGTGTTCTGGCACCTGCTGGCGAGTGGCAATGTCCGCGCTGGGGACCGGTCCCTGGCCATAGTGCGCCGCCAGATCGACCATCGCGCGCAGCCCGTAGTCACCCTTCATCGTCAATCGCATCATGGAATTCCTCGCATCATTACCGTCACCACAGCGCACAATCGGCCTGGGGGAAGACATCTTCGAGAACCGGAAGCGCCTCGTTCGCGTTGGTATCACGCCCATCTCACAGCATATCGCTGCCGCCGAGAAGTGTCAAACTGCGAGGTATTGATGCCCTCTCCCCCATCCCCTCCCCTAAAAGGGAGGGAGCCAGAGGTCGAGAACGTGGGCTGATGGTCAGCTCTCACATCAAGCTCATCGTCGCAGGCTGACGAGGTACTGCTCCACGTTGGCGCGCATCTCGCGCAGGCTATCGCCGCCGAATTTTTCGAGCCAGGCGTCGGCCAGCGCCAGCGCCAGCATCGCCTCGCCGACGACGCCCGCGGCGGGCACGACGCAGACATCGCTCCGTTCGTAGCGTGTCACCGCAATCTCCTCGCCGGTGCGCACGTCCACCGAGGGCAGCGGATGCGCCAGCGTCGGAATCGGCTTGACGGCCACCCGCGCGACAATCGGCGCGCCATTGCTGATGCCGCCTTCGATGCCGCCTGCGTTATTGGTCAGGTGGGTCCATCCCGTCGCTGCGTCGTAGCGCGCGACATCGTGTACCTGCGATCCGGGTAGCGCCGCCGCACCAAACCCGGCGCCGATCTCCACACCCTTCGCCGAGGGAATGCTCATCAGCGCCTGCGCGACACGCCCGCTCAACCGGCGGTCCCACTGGCTGTAGCTGCCCAGGCCAACCGGCACGCCCGTAGCTACCACCTCAAAGACACCGCCACACGTATCGCCCTGGCGCTTGCCCTCCAGAATGCGCTCGATCATTCGCTGGGTCAGCGCGGCGTCGGCGCAGCGCATCGGCGAGTCTTCCACCCGCTCCCAGAATGCGGCGTCAGCCTGGCCGGCATCAGGCGCGCCATCGGGCGGGTAGCCAACCTCGGCGACGGAGAGGACGTGGCTGTGAATGGCGACGCCAAACGCCTCCAGCAACAGCCGACAGACGCCGCCCGCCGCCACCCGCGCCGCCGTCTCACGCGAGCTGGCCCGCTCGATCACCTCGCGCACGTCGTCGTGGCCATATTTGAGCGCGCCGGTCAGGTCGGCATGTCCCGGCCGCACCCGTGTCACCGCCTCAGTCGGCTCGGCAATGGGGTCGGCGTTCATCGCCTCCTGCCAGTTTTCCCAGTCGCGGTTGGCGATACGCAGGGTGACGGGCGACCCAAGCGTGTGCCCGTGACGCACGCCCGAAAGCGCCTCGACGGTATCGTGCTCGATCTTCATGCGCCCGCCGCGCCCGTAGCCTCCCTGGCGACGGCGCAGGTCGTTGTCTATGCGCGCGCGCGCGAAGGGCAGGCCTGCGGGCAGGCCATCCAGGATGACGACGAGGCCGGGGCCATGGGATTCGCCAGCGGTCAGAAAGCGCAGCATGAGAGATCGTTCCTTTGCGAGAGCGGGCGGCCAGCCAGAACGAGCGCGCTGGCGGCTCATGCATGGATGGTAGCAGGGCGAGCGCCCGTTGACAATGCGGCGGCGCGCAGTGTATACTTTCGCTTGCGTTACCGCCTGATATCCTCGGTGCTACCGATGCGTCAGGTGGCGCGACAAGCCCCCGTGGCGGAATGGTATACGCGGCAGGTTGAGGGCCTGTGCCCGAAAGGGCGTGGTGGTTCGAGTCCACTCGGGGGCACCAGATAGAGGTGCAAGAAGCGCAAGAAGCGCAAGAGGCGCCGGAAGGCAGCTGACGTGCGGGGCAGCAACGCTTGCGCACGTCGTTTCTTTTGGTGTAGGCGTTACAGTTACACGACGTTCAACGGGCGGCTAGCTCAGCGGCAGAGCATCTGGTTTACACCCAGAGGGTCACAGGTTCAAATCCTGTGCCGCCCACCC
>DATBIB010000120.1:0-13498 GCA_036557205.1 Ktedonobacterales bacterium
ATATGCTTGGTTGGACCGTCCTCAACCAGCTCAAGCAGGATCCCACCTTGCGGCACATTCCCGTGCAGATCATCACCGTGGATGAAGACCGGCAGCATGGTCTCGCACGCGGGGCATTCTCCTTCCTGACGAAACCAACGACGACCGAAGGTCTGGAGATGGCGCTCGACCGCATCAAGGACTATGCGGCGCCACATCGCAAGCGGCTGCTGGTGGTCGAAGATAACGATGCCGAGCGGCTCAGCATCACGGAATTGCTGGGCTACGACGACATCGAGATTGTCACCGTTGGCAGCGGCGCCGAAGCGCTGGTCGCGCTTCACGGCGACCCGTTCGATTGCGTCGTGCTCGATCTGCGGCTACCCGATATATCTGGATTCGAGGTGCTCGAACATATTCGTGACGAGGAGGCGCTCCGCGATATTCCGGTGGTGGTCTTCACCGGCAAGCAGCTCACAGCCGACGAAGACGCCCGCCTGCATACGCTGGCGCGCAGCGTTGTCGTGAAAGGGGTCGAGTCACCTGAGCGGCTGCTGGATGAGACCGCGCTTTTCCTCCACCGTGTGGTCGGCGACCTGCCGCTGGAGAAGCAACGTCTGCTCGACCGTCTCCACAGCTCTGATGATGATCTGGTGGGCAAGAAGGTGCTGGTGGTAGACGACGACGTCCGCAATATCTTCGCGCTCAGCAGCGTCCTCGAACGGCGCGGCATGATTGTGCTCACCGCTGGCACAGGCCGCGAGGCCATTGAGACGCTGGAAACGACGCCTGATTTGGCCATTGTCCTGATGGATATCATGATGCCAGAGATGGACGGGTATGAGACTATGCAGGTCATTCGGCGAAATCCCGCGCTCCAGCGCCTGCCCATTGTCGCGCTCACAGCCAAGGCGATGAAGGGCGACCGCGAAAAATGCCTGGAAGCGGGCGCATCCGACTATCTCGCCAAGCCAGTCAATACCGAGCAGCTTCTTTCCGCGCTGCGTATATGGCTCCATCGATGAATTCACTATTGCTAGTGGGAAAGCGCGTCATTTATGCATGCAGCTGAAGCACAGAAGATACCTGAGGCAGCGCCAGGCGATCAGGTGAACATCTTGATGGTCGATGACCAGCTGGCAAAACTTCTCAGCTACGAGGCGATTCTCGCGGATGTGGGGGCAAATCTGATCAAGGCGACCTCCGCGCGCGAGGCGCTGGAACATCTGCTGAAGACGGAGATCGCCATCGTCCTGATGGACGTCAGCATGCCGGAGATGGACGGCTTCGAGCTCGCCGAGATGATCCGCCAGCATCCGCGCTACCAGAAGACGGCTATCATCTTCGTCTCCGCGGTCCACCTGACCGAGCTTGACCGACTCAAGGGCTATGAAGTCGGCGCGATCGACTACATTCCCGTGCCGGTCATCCCGGAGATTCTGCGAGCGAAGGTGAGCGTGCTGGCTGACCTTTACCGCAAGACACGCCAGCTCGAAGAGCTCAACCATGAGCTGGAGCGCCGCGTCGAGGAGCGCACCGCCGCGCTCGAGGCGGCGATGGCGGGCGAGCGAGACGCGCGTATCGCGGCAGAGGCGGCAACGCAGGCGCGCGATGAGTTCCTCTCTGTGGCGGCGCACGAGTTGAAGACACCATTGACGGGACTACGAGCTACCGCGCAGATTATCGCCCGCAAGCTCAAGAAGAGTGATGTCGAGGTTCCTCCCTGGCTCAGCAACGGCCTGCGTGCCGTCGACGAACAGTCGGCCAGGCTGGCGCGGCTGATCGGCCAGCTGCTGGATGTCACACGGCTCGACCAGAGCAAGCTCACACTCGAACGCCCGGCAACCAATATCGCGGCGCTGGCGGAACATCTCGTCACCTCGTTCACCGCCCGCACGACACGCCATCGGATTGTTCTGACCTCTGAGCGCGAGGTGGTCGCCGATGTTGACCCCGAGAGCATTGAACAGGTGTTGAGCAACCTGCTCGATAACGCGCTCAAATATAGCCCTGAAGGTGGCCGCATCTGCGTTGAGGTGGGGCGCATTGACGACGGGCATATCTTCGTTGCCGTTCGCGACCATGGCATCGGTATACCGCCAGCGAGGCGCGCATCGATCTTCGAGCGATTCTATCAGGCCCATGCCGACGACCATCGCTCCGGTCTGGGCCTCGGACTCTACATCAGCCAGCAAATTGTCGCTCAGCATGATGGCGAGATTATCGCGGAGTTCCCGCCGGATGGTGGCACGCGATTTGTAGTGCGGCTGCCTGTACACGCCGCATCGCGGATGGCAGCGAGACGGCAACCGTAACTGGCAAAGATGCGTGCTCGTCAGCGTGATTCTAGCATGCAGGGAGGCGCTACTTGGGCAGATCGAATGGACTGGCTGACCGGAATAGGACGATGGCAATAGAACAGCGACCGATCCTGGTAGTAGATGATGACGACACCATCGCCATGACCCTCGAATCGTTCCTCATCGAAGAGGGATACAAGGTCACGGTTGCGCACAATGGCAAGGAAGCATTGGAGCGCGCGGAGGAGTCTCCGCCAGCCGTCATATTGCTGGATATGAAGATGCCGGTGATGGACGGCTGGGCCTTTGCGAGCGCCTATCGCCAGCAGAGCGGGCCGCATGCGCCAATCATCGTGATGACCGCGGCCCACGACTCGCGCCAGCGCGCCAGCGAGATCGCGGCTGATGGTTTCATCCCCAAGCCATTCGACCTGGACGAACTGCTTGCCCTCATAAACCGCTACATCCCTGACCAATGATGGCAAGATGATACTTCGCCGCCAGACGCTCATGAAAGCGCAGTCGCGGTCTGCGTCTCCGCGCGGCTGGCTATCCGCCGCTATTACTCGTGCTGGCTATGGTCGTCGGCGCATTATCGTCGGTGTCCGCGTGCGCAGCGTGCGTAGCGTCAGCATCGTCGCGTGGTCGAGCGATCACGCCAAAGGCAGAGCACGCGAGCGCGGTGCAGCCCGCGACCAGAAACGCGAGCGCGGTCCCCCCGCGCGCGGCCAGACTCCCGGCGATCAGCGCGCCAAACGGGCTGGAGCCAGCAAAGATATAGCTGTAGAGGCCAGCCACCCGCCCTTGCAAGTAGGACGGCGCCGATAACTGCACCAGCGCGTTCGTTGTCGAGGTGTAGATGGTATAGCAGATGCCCGTCACGATCACCAGCGCTACCACGCTGAGCACCGTACGTTGCGGCGCCAGCAGGAGCTCTCCCAGGCCAAACCCCGCCGCGCTCGCCAGCAAGATTGGCCAGCTCACACGCCCGATGGAGGCCGAGATGAGCGCACCAACCAATGCGCCCGCGCCAAAGCACGCGGTAATCAGACCATACACCCTGGCGTCCGCGCGCAACGTGTCACTGGCCACCAACGGCAGCAATACGGAGAAGTTGATGCAGACCGTAGCGATGATAGTGAACATCGTGAACGCAATCCGCAATGCGGGAGTGTGCCGAACAAAGCGCAGCCCTTCGACAACGCTGGTCCACATCGTCGTACGAGGGCCGCGGTTCTGTGGCAACAGCTCGTCTACCCGCATGAGCAGCAACGCGATAATCACCGCCACATAGCTGACAGCGTCAATCGCGAAACAGACGCCCACGCCGAACGACGCAATCAGGATGCCGCCGATGCCCGGCCCCAGGATGCGCGTGGCGTTCGCCAGGCTGGAGTTGAGCGCGATGGCGTTGGGCAGTTCCTCGCGACCGACCATCTGGAAGATGAACGCCTGTCGGCTCGGATTGTTGAGGACGAGCGCCAGCCCGCGCATGGCGGCGATAGTGTACACCTCCCACAGGACGACGACATGCGTCAGCGTCAGCACGGCGATGACGGTGCTGCAGAGCGCGAGCGCCACCTGCGTCGCGATCAGCGTGTTGCGGTGATCCATCCGGTCGGCGAGCGCGCCACCAAAGAGGCCAAGCAGCGCGTATGGCCCGAATTGCCAGAAAGCCAACAGACCAACGGCGAAGGCAGATTGGGTCATCTGAAGCACGAGCCAGGCCATCGCCGCGCTCTGCAGCCAGGTGCCCACCTGGGAGAGGAATTGACCTGAGAAATACAGCCGGTAATTATAGTGCTTGCGAAGGCTCGTGAAGGTGCGCCCGCCGATGATACCCGCTGCTGAAGCGCGCATGGAGAATCTCATGCGTCGCGCCTCACCAGCTGAGACAACGGCTCGATGGCGGCCTCCACGGCGGCCAGCGCCTCTGGTGGGAGCGTCTCCAGGCGAGCGGCGAGCCAGGCGGTACGGCGCTCGCGCAGCGTCTTGAGCACGCCCTCACCGGCTGGTGTTAGATTCAGCGCGACACGACGCCGGTCGTTGGGGTCACTGCGCGAACGTTCGAGCAGTCCGAGCGCCTGGAGCTTGTCGATGTGGCCCACCAGTGTCGGGGCGCTCATGTGCTCCTGGGAGGCCAGCTCGCCCAGGCCAATGCCCCCGGCGCGCTGTATGGCGCCCAGGAGACTCGCCTGCGTGCTGGTCACGCCAAGCTCATGCGCCTCCCCACGGAGATAGCGATGGATGCGCAGCAACGCTGGCCGCAGACGGTTGGCGACCGCCAGCGCATCGAGCGCGCCCGTTGCGGCAGAGGAATGACGCATGATGGCCTCCATGAAAATCGAGAATATGAGGCAGGTAAGATTGGTCGGCCATGACAACGTGAGGCATGTAGCCAGATCATTCGTTAGCCTAACGATATACTATCACAACACGATGCATGCGGGCCACACATGCATCGCTGTAGATTCGCGGCAGGCGTCGGCCTTCTGCACAATAGGGCGATAGCATCCCTTAGCGAGACAAGCGCCCAGACGTTGTCCATCGATATGGGGCTCTTACTTGCAGAGCGGTCATGGTGTGGGAGAGGTTAGAAACGCAACGACCTGCCCCAAAATCTGTCGGACCTGCTCTTCGTCAAGTCCCGCGAAGACGTGGCCACCATCGTAGCTGATGTATTGCACTGGCACATGATCGCGTCGAAGAGCCTGTTCAAGCGCGCGAGACTGCGCCTCGGGCACTTCTGTGTCTGTGGCTCCCTGTACAATAAGCATCCTGGCGCTGGACGGTGTGATGGCATAGAGGGGTGATGCCTTTCGATACAGTTGTGGATTACTCGCGGGTGTTGCCTGCCCGAGCAGATCGAGCACCTCCGCTTGATTATCGGGAGATGTTTTTATCCAGGACACGAGATCAACTGGACCGTAGAAATCGACAACGCAGGTGACCTGCGACGACTGACTGGTATATAGCCCGGCGCGATCACCAGCCAATGTCTCTGTAAGCGCCCCGAGAAACACCGCCAGATACGCGCCAGAAGACATGCCAACCGAGCAGAGATGTGCGCCATCAAGGTTCAGATCTTGCGCATGCGCTCGCAGCCAGCGGACCGCGAGCTGGGCATCTTCCACCTGCGCTGGCCATGGGTCTGCATGCGCGAGGCGATAATTGATCGAGGCGACGACGAAGCCTTGCGACGCAAGTCCCATACACATGTCAGTCAGCGTATCGCCCTGAACGTCGAATTCGGCGCGTTTGTCGCCGACTGTTGAGCTACCACCATGAATCAGCACGATTCCCGGCAACGGTGCTGTTGGGTGTTCTGGCGCACAGAGATCGAGCGTCTCAAGTGGCGCGGATCCATATGCCACGTCAGGGCGCAACACAACGGCGTATCGTGGCGCGAACAGATGGGCGAAGGTCGCGGTTGCGGTCGGCGTAGGCGCCGATGTAGACGCCGATGGACCGCCCCCGCATGCGACGAGGGCCAGGGTAACGATGCAACCTGCAATGAGTGCCCAACTTGATCGCCAGCGTCGCCCAGGATAAATCGACCACATACGTTACTCCATTTCAGCCAGAGTAGATCTCGCCTCACTTGAAACGCCCATAAACTATGTCGCAGGGATCAATCGGCCTGAATGGGCCCGCAGGCGGCTGGCAAGACTTGATCGTACGCGCCTTTATCATTGAGGCCGTGAATGAGCACGACATGACTCGTGAGCGGCGCGATGTTATAGGCGTCATTTGGGGTAATAGCCAGTTGCTGCGACCAGGTGATCTTTCCGTTGGCGTCCGCGGTGGGGGTTGGCTCGAAGGGCATAGCTACTGGCCCGTATGCGGGTGTGCCAGCCGCAAGGGTAATGATGCCATCGGCGTTTGCGCTGGCGGGTGTGGGGCACGTTGCCGTCGTGTCATGCGCGCCGTGAATATGCTGCATATGCTCCTGGTTGGGCACAAGGCCAGAGAGCGAGATGGTTACGGACATCACATTCCCTGTGACCGCCAATTCGACGGTACCTGTCACACCCGATGCGTTGAGCGGCGCAAGGATCGCATGATAGTGTTGTGTCGGAGGCGTTGTCGCCCGGGTAGACGCGGTACTCGACGATGGCGTACCGCATCCAGTTAGCGCGAGGACAAGCGCAGCCGCAAAAACAAGACAGGTGCGTCTCATGGCATTTCCTTTTCCAATGTATGCACATAACACGGGAGCCGATTCCGCAGAATCGCAGAGCGGATTGCACATAACTATGGTTGGAGGCGACGCAAACTGTGCGCATTTATTCGAGGCTCGACAATAATCCTCGCAACATCGCAGAGATGCGCAAAAGTGAGGTGAGATGAGGCGTCTTCATTACAGGTAGTGTTCGTACGTTCGTACCAGTGCGGAGCCAGAGGCGCAACATGGAGTATCGAGCTGAGCCACAGCGGGATAAGACCTACAGCATCAAGCTTGAAGACGTGCTGCGCGCCGAGCGAGAGCATCTGGTACACTGGTGCGCGCACTTGACCGGAAACGCTGATGTGGCGGAAGACCTCGTGCAGGAGACATGCGCTGTCGCCTGGCGTAGCGCACGACGACCAGATCGCACGGAAGAGCTGCCCGCATGGCTCGCGGGCATCGCACGGAACATCTGCATGTCCTGGCGGCGACAACAACAGCGCGAAACGCCCCGTCTCGCCAGACGTGTTACTGGCCACGCGCCAGATGACCACATGGCCGATGCCAGTCACCGCGACGAGCTGCCCGACCCCTTCGATCCCACACTTTTGCTCGAAAGAGACGAGCTGGCACGACTCTTGGATCACGCGCTGGGGTTGCTACCGCCCGCGACACGGAGGGCGCTCGTCGTGAGATACATCGAGGAGGCGCCTCTGGCAGAGGGAGCAATGCGCCTGGGTATGAGCGAAAGCGCGCTTGCCGCCCGGCTGCATCGGGGAAAAGCGCAGCTACGTCACCTACTCATGACGCAGCTGCGCGCCGAAGCAGCCAGCTATGGACTGGTGACGCCGACGGACGATGGTTGGTGTGAGACGCGCATCTGGTGTCCGATGTGTGCGGCGTACCGCCTTGCTGGCCGCCTGGCGCCGGATGCCGATACGTTCGCATTGCGATGTCCACAGTGTTTCGCGCGTCATCCGATAGATTTTGCCAGGTGGCACGAACCGCGTCTGTTCAACGGATTATCGAGTTACCGCGCGGCGCTCACACGGCTCGCTCACAGCGCCTACGACTTCTATCAGCAGGCATTGCGCGATGGCACAGCCCGTTGTAGGCGATGTGGAGGCAGCGCGGTAGCGAGTAGGCAGCGCCTTGACGGATCGAATGACGCCTCTCCCGATCCCGTCTGCATACGGGTCTTTTGTCCGAGATGCCGCGCGACTACCACGACCACGCTCAGCGGACTGCTGCTCTGTCACACGGAAACGCAACGGTTCTGGCGCGGCCATCCACGGATATTGGCGCTGCCACACCGCAGAATCGAGTATCACGGACTTCCGGCTATGCTGACTACCTTTGTGAGCCGCGATAGGGTTGCGCGATTGGAGCTGATTTCTGACGAACAGACACTTGAGACGATCAGCGTCATCGGCGCTTAACGCGCTACGCCGTGACGGTGATGCGGGTGACGATCAGGTTGACGGCGCGGTCGTCGATCATCAGGTGCGGCGAGGGGTCCATCGGCGTCGCGCTCGATACTGGCGAGACGCAGTCGCCCGACGAGCAGAAGTTGACGGTATCGCCCTCTAAACCAAGGCTAAATGACTGTGCTCCACCGTGGACGACGTAGTCCGAGGTAAACAGGCCCGCGGGGTACGTGCCGCCGCGCGCCGTCACCAGAACCGCCCCGACGCATCCTCCCAGCGAGGGATTCCACGCGCCCTGGTGCATCGGCGTGCACTCCATCTGCGCCAGATACTGGCGGTCGCCAGAGCCGTTGAACGCCGTCAGGCCGAAGTGTCCCCCAATCTCTGCGCGCACAATCTGGTAGTCCATCTCAATCGTGTAGTTGCGCGTGGTCGGCACATAGGGGATCTCGACCTGCACCGCCTGACTACCGGAGATCGCCAGATGTCCATCCGCGACCGTCACCGACGCGGGCAGCGTCCAGGCGTCGGCGCCATGCGACCAGTCGGACTGATAGACCACCCGTGGCGCAGGCGTCGCCGTAGCGCTCGACGTGGCATGTGGCTGGACCGCCAGGCCCGCATTCCCGCGCGTCACCCCCCAGACGACACCGGCAATGATCGCCACCAGCACCACGACTCCGCCAGCAATTGCCAGCGGACGCCGCCAGCGCGACGTGGGGCTTCCCGCGCCGGAGGCGTCTGGCCTCTGTTGATCAGTCAGCATGGCTCTCGTCCTTGCTCGCTCATCATCGTCCTTGTCACCTATTGTCTCCTGCTAATCTTTCGTCCGCGGATTGAAGGCATCGCCCACGCCGTCGCCGACGAAGGAGAAGCACAGCACCAGCGCGGCCAGCACCAACACCGGCCAGAGCACCTCGGTCCACTGGATGTAGATCTGCCCCGAGGCATCGGAGATCATCAGCCCCAGGCTCGACCCCGGCGCCTGCACCCCCAGGCCGAGCAGCGAGAGCGTCGCCTCCGCTGTGATGATGCCCACCATATCCAGCGTCGCCGCCGTCAGCACGATGTTGAAGAGGTTGGGTACGATGTGGCGCATGATAACCGCCCGGTCGGTGCCGCCGACACTCCGCGCCGCCTCGACGTATTGCTGGCCTTTGAGCGAGAGCGTCTGGCCGCGCACAAAACGCGCCATCTGCGGCCAGATCGTGAATCCGAGCGCCAGGGCCACCAGCAGCAAGCGCCCCGACGGGCCGAAACGGTCGATGAACGCCGGGCCGAGCGTCGCCGCCGCCAGAATCGCGAACAGCAGGATGGGGAACGCAAACATCAGATCGGTGAAGCGCGCCAGGAAGGTATCCATCCAGCCGCCGAAGAAGCCCGCGAGCGTCCCAATAATCAGGCCCAGGACAACGTCAAAGATCACAACCACCGCCGTGATGACGATCGAGACCTGAACTCCAGCCATCAGGCGGGCCAGAATGTCGCGACCGAGCTGGTCCGTACCCAGCGGATAGGCTGCGCTCGGTGGCTGATTGAGCTTGGTCAGCTCCTGGTGGGTGGGATCGTGGTAAATCTGCGGGCCGATCTGGTCCTGTAACGACGGGCCGCCGATGATAGTTGGGCCGATGTGCATATAGATGAGTGGGCCGATGAAGGCGATCCCGACGATGACCACAATGATCGCCAGGCTAATCATCGCCCGTTTGTCTCGCATGAAGCGCCGTAACGAGGTCACGAAGGGCGACCGCGACTTCGCCTCGGGATTGTCCATCATCACCTGCGTGTCGAGCGCCGCCTGGGTCGGCGTCGCCGACGTGTCATAGTATGGGCCGACGCCGACCTGCGTGCCGACTGCCTGGTTGTCAAAATCACTGTTGATGGTCATAAATCACCAGCCTTCTTGTGCGTATCTCACTTCTCACTCCCGCTCCCACTATTCGGTCTTGATGCGTGGGTCGGCGAAACCATACGCTATATCCGTCACCAGATTCATCAGGACGATGGCGACCGCCAGCAGAATCACCGTCCCCTGCACGACAGGGAAGTCGCGTTGGGTGATCGCCGCAATCGTTTCCGCGCCGATGCCGGGGATATTGAACAGCAACTCGACGACGAACACGCCCACCACGGCGAAGGCCAGCGCCGGGCCGACAGCGGTGAGCAGCGGGATCAGCGCGTTGCGAAAGGCATGGCGCCAGATGACCACGCGCTCGATGATGCCTTTAGCGCGCGCCGTGCGCACGTAGTCCTGCCCCAGCACTTCGAGCATGCTCGAACGGGTGAGACGTACGTAAAAGGCGAAGATACTCAGGCTGAAGATGACAATGGGGGCAATCATCGTATCGAGAGTCCCCCAGCCAGAGACCGCCAGCGATGGCAGCCCCTGTGAATGCAGCCAGACCATCACGAGGTCAAAGAGCGGGATGATAACGAAGGCCGGCAACGCAAACAATACCAGCGCGACCCCCTGCACCGTGCTGTCGACACGGGTCCGCGCACGCACTGCCGCGATGACCCCTAACGGCACACCCACCACCACCGCAAGGACAACGCCCCCGATACCCAGCACCGCCGACGCGGGAACGTAGCGCGCCAGGATCGCCCAGACGGTATCTGCATCACTGATATACGAGTAGCCCAGGTCTAAATGCAGCAGACGCCCCAGGAAGTTGAGATACTGGTGATACCAGGGCAGATCCAGCCCATAGAAGTGGGTCAACTGATCGTAGGTCTCTTTGCTATAGTGCTGGCCTAGCTGCGAATAGACCGCGTTGCCGGGCGCAAAATAGCCCATGATGAACGTGATGAACGTCACCCCAATAATCACAAACACCAGCCCTACCAGGCGGCGTATCACGAAGCGAATCCCGAGTCGCAGACCGGCGAACACCAGCAGCGCCAGCACGGCGAGCCCGATGATTATCGGAACCAGACTATCCATAACTCATCTCCCCTGGCGACTATCGCATGGAATGGTTCAGCGTTGTGCGAGAGGTGGCGCAATGCGCAGGAGCGGAACAGATTGACAGGGCCGAGCGGATGCGCCCGTCTGGCTGCGCGCCATCGTGAGCCATTGTGAGCGAAGGAGAAGGCAGAGCTACGCGTGCAGCCCTGCTTTCTCCTCTCGCCACACGTTCAGACAAGCGCCTGGGCGCTAGCCTTTCATGTAGATGTTGCTCTGCCAGTCAGGCAACGTTGTGTAGCCGGAGGTTGACTGGCGATAGCCCGCGATCTTGTTGCTGTCGAAGAGCCAGACCGCGATCTGCTGATTTGTCGAAATCCAGCCAACCTGATCGACCATCATCTGCTCAGCCTGGTTGTACATCTGGAAGCGTGTCGCCTGGTCCTGCTCGACGTCAGCCTTGTTCATCAGGTCGTTGGCTGGCGCGTAGTCGATGTTCTGCACATTCACCGACGAACCGGGCAGGAACTGCAGCGAGAGCCAGTCCTGTGGGTCTGGATAGTCCACGATCCAGGCGATGCCGAAAATCTGCGGCGCGCTGCCGGAGTAGACATCGTTGATCAGTGTGCCGAAGTCCACATTACTGATCTGCACCGGATAGCCGGGCAGAGCCGTCTTCCACATCTGGAGCAGCGCCTGCGAGCCAGCGATGTTGCTCGGCGTGTTGCTCGTCTCGTACGTCACCTTGGGGCAGTTGGCGATCACGCCGCCGCACTTGCGGTTGGCGTAGTCGGTGATCAACTGCTTCGCCATGGCAACGTCGGCTTTATTGGCGGCGGTACCAGTCTTCCCGTCGATGTTCTTCAGGTTTTCGTTATAGCCTGGCTGCCCCTTTGGCACGATATGGAAGGTCGGCGTTCCAGCGCCATTGGCCACAGCGTTCAGCGCGTCGCGGTCGACGGCCAGCGCAAATGCCTGCCGCGCCGCCACGTCGTCGAAGGGGGCTTTCGCCCAGTTCGGAGCGATATAGCTAATGGCCAGGTTATCGCTCTGGTGGAAGTCACTGCGCGTCTTCATCTGCTGGTAGGTCGCCGTGGGCGGCAGGCCAGCGATACCCACATCCACCTGCCCGTTCAGGTAGGAGTTGTAGGAGGTGTCGGCGTCTTTGTAGATCTTGAAGTTGATCTGGCGCAGCTTCGGTTTGGTACCCCAGAAGCCGTCGTTGCGCGTCAACTGCAGATTGCCCTTGTGATCCCAGACAGTGACTTTGTACAGATTGCCGCCGAAGCCGCCGTTATCGGTCAGGTGGTCGGTCCAGCTCTTGATGCCGTACTTCTCAATCAACTGCTTCGGCGAGGCCAGAACGATGGCGACGGCAGCCACAGTTGGAATGAAGAAGGCATAAGGCTTTTCGAGCGTCACGGTCAGTGTCTGTGGGTCGGTCACTACAATCGACTTGCCAATGAGCGTATCGTTCGAGACGGGGTTCGTGGCATTGGCGTCAGGGCAGGCGCTCTGATTGAATGCCGCGGCGCCCTTGATCGGGTAGAGATACGACGCAGTACCCGAATTGGTGCAGGGATCGAGACCCCGGTTCCACGAGTACGCGAAGGTGTTGGCGTCGATTGGGGTGCCGTCGGTCCACTTCAGGCCGGGGCGGATCTTGAACGTGTAGGTCAGGCCACCATCGCTGACGGTAGGCATCCCATCAGCTGCCCACGGGATAACTTTGTAGTCATTGTCGTACGTATACAACCCTGGGAAGACTGGCTGGGCCGCCGAGAATGAATACAGGTCAGTGATCCGCTGTGGATCCATCCGGCTAATGTCGTTAGCCGCTGGCACCAGGCTGACACTCATTGTCTGCTTGCTGTCGGGAGCCACGCCGCCAGCGCCGCCGGTGGTGCCGCCACAGGCGCTCAGCACCATGAGCAGCATGGTCGCTAACGCGCCCAGTGTGAATACGATTGCTTTGCGTGATCGCATATCCTGCTTTCTCCTGACAGTACGAACGATGCTTGCCTTTGCATGCAGTGTGGCAATCAGCAAGAACTACGGCATCATCCGTGCTGCCCTCTCGCCTGAGAGCGCAGAAATTCAGCGGGGTCGCGCAGAGATACGCCCCATTTGCGCAGAGTTAGCGCGGACAGCGCGCAGACTCCTGGTCCTTCAGTCTGCGCTCCTAGGCATGTGACGCCGATTAGTGGGTATTGGGGGAGCCTGGCTCAGCAATATTCTCGGCTTCTAGCGGCTTCACGCGCCGAATGAGAGCCTCATCTAGCTCCAATGGGGAGGAGAGCGAACCGTCAGCGATGCTATCCGAGCCATCGGACGGGCCACTTTCGCCAATGACACTCACCAGATCGTTTACGTGTAAGCGGAAACCCGGTTCGGGGTGCGCGATCAACTGGCTATCACGTAACACCGCGATGATGCGGCTCCGGCGGTTCGTGTTCAGACGCACCTCCGACAGCGGCTGATCGATGAGGGAGCTGCCCTCGGTGACACAGAACCAGGCGATGCCAAGCGCGCGACTCGCGCGCAGAAGCTGATCGAGGGCGCCCTGCTCGTCCGGCGTCGAAACGGTGATATCGTAGCGGTCGCGGCGCACCGCTTCCGAATAGTCGTCTACGTCAGTGAATGGGAAACCAAGACGCATGAGGGTATGGCGCATGATTTCGAGGCCGCCCTCCAACTCGGGCAGGATGACATCCTGCGC
>DATBIB010000121.1:0-17148 GCA_036557205.1 Ktedonobacterales bacterium
CGTACCAGCGCCACCGTCTCATCCCCTATGGTTGCCCCTGCCGTCCCAGGCAGATAGACCGCGCTTGCCATGATGTCATCCTTCCTTAACTGCTCAGCCGCCCCTTCGTTGTTCTTGTCGAGTGGCGAAATCCCTGAACGCCTGTTACTTATGTCTTCCGAACGTCTTTCACTCGCCCTTTTGCTGCATCCGAATCAGCTCGGCGGCGATGGCTACCTGCACCTGCGGATCGCGCACCTCACCCGCAAGCGATTCGAGCGCGCGATATTTATCGGTTGCCAGCGGAGTCCCCATCTGCCCACGCGCCGCCAGTGCGGACGATTTGTCTACTGGTCGCGCCGCTGGTCCGCCCGCGAGCGGCTGGCGCTCCAGCGCCGTCACCCGCTGGTTCAGCCCACCGACCTCGCCTGCCATCCGCCGCACTGACGCCTCTATCGTGGCCGCCAATGCCCGCACGCCCGCATCCAGCGCGACGATGTGGATGCTATTGTCTGAGAGTCCCGCGGCCAGCGCCCGCGCCAGTGGCTGATCGTCGGCCTGAGACCCAGACGCGGCCACACGCTCTCCTGGCAAGCGCACATCGGCCAGCAGCGCCCGCGCCGCCACACATACCGTGCAACCGCAGCCCGTCAGCACCGCCTGCGCCGCGCCATGCAGCCGCGCGCGATGCGCCTGCTCCGGCGTTCGCGCATCCGCCATCGCTGGCTCATCAGATGCGCCCAACTCATCCGTCTCGGTGGCCGGCTCCATAGCTGGCTCGTCGAGCACGTCGAGCAGCGCGACATCAGGCGTGGCGTCGCGCACGATTGTGACTCCCAGCGCATCGGGATTGCTGGGGTTATCCACCAGACTCAGCTCCACCAGGTCATAGCGGGTCGCGACATTGAGCGAGCGTTGCTCACCCGCCACACGACGCCGCTGCCGCTGCCAGACCACCCCACTCGCGCCGATGCTCGCCCCGCGCAGAGTCCCATCCAGCACCTTCTCCCAGGTGTCCCGCGCGCCGCGCGAGATGCGGATGCGAACGTAGATACGCCGCGTCTCGTCGTCGCAGCGCACCGCCACGCGCGAGCCGACCGCCTGCCGCCCGTGCATCTCGCGCACATTGCCGATCCAGCGGGTGAATGCCTCCTTGCTGGCGTCGTAGTCGAAGATGGTACCGTGGCTGTCCACCGTCTCGCTGGTGGCGCACAACTCGATCTCGCGGCGCGGAGCATCCACGCGCACAATCGGCGCAAACCCGATCCGCGCCGTGCCAGTCATAGCCGACACATCCGGAGTCTCCGGCACATTTGACGCGCCCGACACATCACCCGGCTGCTCGATCCCATCCCCGTCATCGGCGCTGGTCATCCTCTTCCGCGCCCCCATAGGGTCTGCCCTCCCTCCACACAACCCCAACTCGTCAACAAATAGGCAAAACGCCGCTCCCATCCCGAGATCTGCCATCGGGAGGAAGCGGCGTCCTGTCCAGACTGACCGCATACGTTGCCGCACTACACGAACAACTGGCGACGCCACAATCATAGAACACATGTTCTTGTTTTTCAAGAGGGCAGGTACGATTGGGGCGACTTCTGGGAGAGATGATGGGCAAACCTGAGCGGATTCGAGGGCCAATGGGGGTATCTGCAACTCTTCCGCGCTTGGGTGAGGTAGCGCAATGTCTGCTCGTGCGGTACACTGTACTTTTGGAATCAGGCTTTTGGATTGCGGCTTGCCGGATGGTGGTGAGCGACGAAGGCATTGAGCAAGCGCGAGCAGGCGAGACAACGCCTCGGGAGCTTCTAGACAACATGACGGCAGGCACAGACTCGAATATGGATACCAATGGAGGCCAGTCCTCCACCGACAACGTAACTACAACAACAGCAGATACAGATACGCCCACGACGGCCGCCTCGGTCGCCACCGAGGCGGCGCCCGACCCTATCGAAGCGTTCGCGGCGCTGGGACTCGGCGAAGACGCCCTGCGCGCGATCCGCGAGCTGGGCTTTGGCGAGCCGACTCCTATTCAGCAGCAGACCATCGGCGAGCTCCTGGCGGGCCGTGATGTCATCGGCCAGGCGCCCACCGGCACCGGCAAGACCGCCGCGTTCGGCCTGCCCATCGTGGAGCGGCTGGATGTCAACCAGCTTGCCCCCCAGGCGCTCATCATCGTGCCGACGCGCGAGCTCTGCATTCAGGTCTCCGAGGCGATGCACAACCTGGGCAAGTTCCGCGAGCTGGTCTCGCTGCCGATCTACGGCGGCCAGCCCTATGAGCGCCAGTTCCGCGCGCTCGCCCGCGGCGTGCAGGTCGTCGTCGGCACGCCCGGACGCCTGCTCGACCATCTCAACCGCAAGACGCTCGATCTGAGCACGGTGAGATTTGTCGTGCTGGATGAGGCCGACGAGATGCTCGATATGGGCTTCATCGAAGACATCGAGAGCATCCTCGCCGCGCTGCCCGAGCAACATCAGAGCGCGCTCTTCTCGGCGACGATTCCGCCACGCATCACCCGACTAGCGGAGCAGTATTTGCGCAGCCCGGTGCGGGTGAGTGTCGCGGCGCGCGAGGCGGTGGCCCCACGGGTGCGCCAGGTCTACTACGAGGCGCCCTATCCTGCGAAAGCGGAGGTGCTCTCGCGCATCCTCGACCTGGAGACACCGGAATCGGCGATTGTCTTTGTCAATACGCGCCGCGAGGCCGATATCATCTCCGAGCAGTTGAACGGCCTGGGCTATCTGGCGCAGGCGATCCACGGCGAGATTACTCAGGCGCAGCGCGAGCGGGCGCTCGAACGCTTCCGCGCCGGGCGGACGCAGGTGCTGGTGGCGACGGATGTGGCGGCGCGCGGGCTGGATATCCCCGACGTCAGCCACGTCATCAACTACGACCTGCCACTCGACGCCGAGTCCTACGTTCACCGCATTGGCCGTACCGGGCGCGCCGGGCGCACGGGCGAGGCGGTGACGCTGGTGACACCACGCGAGCGGCGGCAGCTCCGCCTGATCGAACAGGGCATCCACCGGCATCTGGAGCGGCTGCGGCTGCCGACCCCGGCGGATGTGGCGGCGCGGCGGCGCATGGCGTTCCGCGAGGAGATCCTCTCGATTCTGGATGGCGGCCAGCTCGATCCGTATCTCGCCCTGGTCGAAGACCTGACAGGCTCGCGCCAGCCAGCCGATCTGGCGGCTGCGGCCTTCAAGATGGCGGCGCAGGCGATTCAGGCGCGGCGGCCCGGCGAGCGGATGAACTGGATGGAGATGCCACCCCCACCGGAGCAGCCCGAACTATTCGAGCAGCCGGAGGAGGAGCGCCCGGGCCGGAGAGATCGTGGCGAATGGGGAGAACGCGGAGAACGCGGAGAACGCGGAGAGCGTCCCCGCGAGACGCGCGAACAGCGGTCGCGCGCGCGCAGCTTCCTGCGCGATACCGAGCGTGGCGCGCCGGGCATGGCGCGGCTCTTCATCCGCGTGGGCCGCCAGGATGGCGTCCGCCCCACCGATATCGTCGGCGCGATTGCCAATGAGGCGCATATCCCCGGCGACAGCATCGGCGACATCGACATCTACGACGGCTTTTCGTTCGTCGAGGTGCCTGAGGACACTGCCGACCGTGTGCGCAACGCTCTCAATGCGACGACGATCCGCGGGCGCATGCCACGCGCGACGCTGGCCCGACCGGCGGGCGACTGGATCGAGGATGAGGATAACCGCGACGAGCGACGCCCCCCGCGCCCATCACGCGCCAGCGAGGACGAGCGCCGCCCACTGCGCGCGCCGTTTGGAGGTCGCCGGGCGGGCAGTAGCGGATTCCGTGGCGGGCGTCCGGGCGAGGGCGGGCGCGGTCGTAGCAGTGATCGGCCCGCCCCGCGCAAACGGCGCTAAATGCGGCGATAGACGCGGCGGCGCTCGCGGCGGCGCACACCCGCGACCGACACAGGCGAGAGCGGCCTGCCAATCGGGTCAATGAACAGGGAACACGCCCCCGCCGATGTCGGAAGCGTCCCCTCCAAAACCTCGATGTTGTAGGTCAGCGCGTCGCCCGCCAGTTGCGGATTGCGCAGGACAACTGTGGCGTCTTCTGGGGTGGCGTCGTCGCTCTCCAGGAAGGTGATGACCGCGTTGGGCGGGTCCTCGGCAAAGCTGTTCTCGCCATCGCCCCACTCGTTGACGAATTTCTGGGTGCTGACATGGCCGACGACGCGATCCGGGCGGTCGGCGAAGAAGAGCGTCGCGTGTCCCGCGCCATGCAGTGTGATCGTGTCTTTGTCGCTACTCATTCCACTGCCTACCTGGACAAACATGGCCTCGATGCTGGTGGGTTGGGCTTGAGTGTCTTCGCTCACCGCGTTGTTCCTTTCCTCTCCTCTGGTCATTCGGGCATTTCACACGCCCCGCTGACCATAGCTTAGCCATACTTGACGGCCAAAGCCCTGCGAGAAAGGCGAGATGACGAGGCTAGTTTCTTACCTGTCCGGCGAGATAGCCAGACCGCGCGGGCACAGGCTGTGTCGCTCCCGCTATGATTCTCGTTAGCCAGACATGCATCCGGCGCGAGGCGCGAGACAGAGAAGGATTTGAGGCGATGGAGTGGGATGATGATGACGAGTTCACCAGAGAGCCGCTCGATGCCGCGAAGATTGCGCTCCACGGCGACGGGCACAGCGACGAGAGCAGCCTGGTGGACGAGCCGCTGCCCGGCGACGAGTTTACCAGGGAGCCGCTCGATCCCATGAGGTCTGCTGGCAACAGGGCAAAGCGGCCCACGCGGCGCGTGCTGTTGAGCATCGGCGGCTGCGCGCTGCTGGCCATCGTACTTCTTACCAGCACCGGGACGGCGGCCAATCTCTGGCGGCAGGCGCGCTTCGCCTGGCTCACCCATACCGCGCCGACGCTGACCCGCACGACGATGACGCCTCAACCGCCGGGCAAGCGCACGCTTCCGGGCGGCTGGCGGCGCCTGCCGACGTTCTCGACTCCCGATCCCAATCTCCCTTGGGCCATGCCCGCATCGAACGACCCGAACACCTGGTATAGCTGTAGCGCCTCGCAGACCGACGCGAAAGGCAACCAGGAAGATGGCCCCCTAACCTTCTGGTACAGCCACGATGCGGGCCAGCACTGGGCGAGTGTCCGCGTGCCAGGGGCAACGGCCACCTCCTGCTCGCTCATCGCCGCGCCGGATGATCCGCGACGCATGAGTCTGGTCAGCCAGCGCACGGGCCAGCTAAGTACGCAAGCTATCGGATGCGGCGGGTTCACCGCCTATCTGAGCGACGATGGCGGCGCGCACTGGCAGCTAGTTCCCTCACTGCCTGGCGCGCCTATCCAGTCGGACCGATTCAACTTCTGCGGCCTCACACTCTCGCCCGCGAGGCATCACCTGTACCTGTATTATGATTACGCGATCTGTTCTGGCCCGCCGGGATGCAACACCCAGACGGGAGGCGGTTCGCTGGAACGCAGCGATGACGGCGGCCAGACCTGGAAGCGGCTGAACCAGAACCAGCCGCCGGGAGACGAGGGCGGATATCCGCTGCTGCTCGACGATGGCGAGACGCTGCTGCTCACCGACATTCAGTTCGAGCCAGCGGCGCGGGGAAATCCCGAACAAGGGACGACCTGGCTCTGGGTCTCGCGCGACGCCGGGGATAACTGGGAGCCGCTGGCCGCTGTCGATGGCCTCTTCGTTCAGACGGTTCTGCCACTGGCGGGCGCGCGCGCATTGACCCCCTCGACGGCGCATCCGCTCTATCTGATCAGCGAGGCGTCCATATCATCTCGGTTGCTCCGCATCCAGATTGCTCAGGCAACCGATATGCGACACTATGCGCCCCTGCCGCCGTTGCCCGTCGCGGGCGCTACTCCTGAGCATATGGGCATCACGACCGTGCTGACCACCACCCCAGCGGGCAAGCTGCTCGTCTTCGGCCTTGGCCCAGACGACCATATCCCCACAGATAGTGTGCTACAGGCAGACGACCCGCAGTTTGCGCGCCAATGGCTCTGGGAGTGGGACCCCCAGGCCCACCGCTGGACGTTACTCGCGCCCGCATTGGACGCCCCCTGGCCCCAGTGCGGCGATCACTGCTGGCCAGCTATACTGACTCCGGCGCAAGGCGCTGGCGCGACGGGCATGTATCTGACTGTCTGGCATGGCGTCGAGAACGGGCAGATCGCGCTCTTCGGGATTTCCCTGCCCGGTCTGGAGTAAGCGTACGGCGAGGTGGCGTCCGGCTATTTCTGGCCAATCACGACGTAAAACGGGGTGTAGCAGCGACCGCGACGTGACTCGAACTCTTTGCGCATGCCTTCCAGTGTCCGGTCGAACTGCTCCTGGGTGGTGAGGCCCGCGCCGACGAGCAGCCCGGCGTAGCCTTTGCAGACGCCGACGAAATCGGTGGCGACCATCATCCCCAGCCGCTCGCCCCATGCGCCCGTGCGCACGTTCACGACCGACGCCGCAACGTTCCGCAGCCCCGCCGCCCGCATGAAATCGGCGACCCGGCTGCCATTCATCAGATCCACCTGGCGGCGCGCCGACATCTGGGCAATCCACGTCATCATCAGGTTGACGTTCGGGCCGCCATCGTGCAGACCCGTTGTCTCCACCGACTCCGCCCAGCCTCCTGGCCGTGTCACCCGCGCTTGCTCGCTCACTGCCCGCGGCCAGCGGTCGCCGGGGATTGCCGTAAAGAGCAGCCGCATGTGGGTGAAATCGAACTGTCCATCGTCGAAGGGGAGCCCTTCAAGGACGTTACCCGGCACAAATGTATAATTCTCCGGGCGTACATCAACGCCGTGTCCGGCCTGCTCATCCGCTGGCGGCGGATTGACATCCACGCCAAAGACATTGGCGCGTGGGAAGAGTTGCGCCATCTCCATCGCCCAGCGTCCCGTTCCGGTACCGATGTCGAGGATGCCGCCGGGGTGTTGCAGTGGCGCGGCATAGAGTCCCCTGAGCGCGTAGCGCAGCATGTAGTGCTGAAAGTCGAGACGGTTGATTTCCTCCATATCGCGTGGAAGAGCGTAGGGCAGCCCCATGGTCCGCATGCGACCTCCCATCAGAGCTACCGGTGTTCCTTCCTGGAGGGCCATCGCCTCGATCAGCCCTGCGTCTGAGGATTGTCCTCTGCGAAACCACCCAAACCATCGCATGCCGGTCTCTCCTTACACTCCTCGTCAACTCGTCAACTCATCAACTTGTCGCGAATCATGATTCGCGACAACACAGCGCGTCACTGATCGTCAAATCACCTGATGCTGGCGTCAGGTCAGACCAGGTAGAACGGGATATCGGGAAAGAACTGCTCCGGCGTATAGTCCGGCGGCAGTTCGAGAACGACGAGCACCATACCCACACGGGTGGGCGGCGCAATTGCGATACGTCCGCCGACGCGCTCTATCTCGTGCTTGCGCGCGCGCACGTTCGCGACATTCTGGGGACTGGCGATCAATGCCTGATACTGGAATAGCTTCATCCGTGGCCACGTCCTGTTTTCCTATCGTTTTCCTCTCACAAGGCGGGGGATGTGACTGTCACTCAATTCACCGTGTCCACCTTGACGCCATACACCGCGACCATCCAGTCGATGGGAAGCAAGACGAAGCGGGTCTTCATGATAGATTATCAAGCGATAGCAGCGCCCGCGCAATCAGAAGTTATGCTGACTCGCCCGTCATGTATAACCATGCATGACCGTGTATGACCGTGTATGACCATGTATGACCATGTGACGCTGCCTGCCGCTTAATCATGAAAAGCATACACCCGGCGTCAAGAGATGAGCGCTTCTCCGCCGCCCAGGTATAATGAGGTCGGCGCAAGTCGACAGATTGCCGCGACGGGACGCTTTCAGCGACTGGGGGTATCACGCGATGTCACTGTCAGCGCTATTCACGCCCATTAGCCCAGCACATCCTAATTTCTGTGGCGATGGAAACCCCCTCTTCTTCTTTGTTCCAGGCGACACGGGCAATCCTTTTGTGGCCATTTGGCAGGTCAACCTTGTCTTTGCCGTTGTATTACTCGTGGCGAGCATTCTATTGCTGTGGCTAGGCAGATCACACCAACGAATGGCTCGATATCTTGGATGGGTGTATGTCACAGGGACAGTTGCAAGCATACTGCTCGCTGGAATTGCCTATATCTCATCAACGCCATTAGCGTGTAATGGAGCACCGGGTGGTAGCCCCCTGTCAAGCGCGGAGCAACACGCCTATCAACTGTTCGAGGCGCTGAACTCGCTCAGTATGCTGATGCTGTATCTGACGCTTCTCTTCCTGATCGTCTTCGTCGTTGTCTTCATCGTGGTAGGCGTGCGGGCAGTCTGGCGGCGGGTTCGCGGAAACGTGCCAGCAGGCGCCTGATAGTGTGAAATACTGAAGGCTATCGATGGCGCAGCAGGAAGTCGAGCGCGACCTCGCGCACCAGCGGCGTGATCGCACACTCCAGCTATATCCCTGATGCGCCCTTTACCCTTTGCTGCCCAGCAATAATGCTTAGAGATCGTTGGAAAGCATTTCGTATTGAATTCACGGCATTGTCATGCTACACTCGCGGTCATTAGAAAGGAGGCGGTAAGCAAGAACTCACGAAATTCGTTGCTGAGCGTTGTGACGAACTTTAAGTCGTCTCTCAGGATGGTTCTGCTGTTTCGTTATGGGATGAAATGGCAACAGAAGAAACGATCAGTTACAAGGCGCGAAAGGAAGGCTCAATGCACAGACATTCGCGGCTTTGCGGCAATCTGTTGACTGCTGTTGGGATGATAGCAGTGCTTCTTGGCTATGCCTTCATGGCTCCAAGTACTAACGCATATGCCACTGAGGGTATACGATGGGTGGACAACTGGCACATCTACTACACGATGAAGCCGATGCAGTCCTACGACTCCCAGGCGTGGACCGACGGCGTTTGGGCCTGGAACAACTCGGCCGCGCCGGTTTTCTTCTATGGTGGGGGATCGCAGATAATAATGTTCGATGCTAATGACGGTGCCAATGGTTATTCTGGGTGGACCACCTGGGGCGTCAACACTTTCAATTGTACCTACCCAAGCGGGTACAACCAGTTGAAAGTCGCCAATGTCAAGTTGAACTATTACTATACCCAGAGCTACTCACCCACAGCCCGAAAAGGCGTCGCAGCCCATGAACTTGGGCATGCGCTTGGCCTTGCTCACGCAAGTTTAACATCATCCCTGATGTACTATGCATCAACGGCTACAGTACCTCAGTCGGATGATATCAATGGCGTCAATTATATCTATGCACATAGCTGCAATTGATAGGAGACAGATCATGATCAAAGACAAGTCAGCACAAGCGCTGGTGCGATGGACTATTGCACCTTTAGTCATCGCGCTCGTTGGCGTCGCGCTATGGGCGATACTTGCATCAAGGGCAAGACCAACTCCAGGAGTTGCGAAGCCAACCAATACACGTACGCAAGTGGTGTATATTGACGGCAGTCTTGCGCATGTGTATAAGAGCATTGGCGAATTGAAGGCGGCCTCGTCAGCAGTTGTCGTAGCCACAGTCATGTCCCAGTCCTCAGAAATGAAAGACAACGATATGTATACTCTCTCGACTGTACATATCGACCAAGTGCTCTGGAGTAAGGATCATTTGGGCGAGACTGCCGTGATCTGGCAACTTGGCGGGAAGACGGCGGATGGAAGCATCAATTATGAGATGAGGGATTTTCCTCTCTTCATGGGGGGAGCACGTTATGTGCTTTTCCTCACGGCACCAACTCCCAAGCCAGGTGGATACTGGACAACAGGGGCTTTTCAAGGCGCATTTTCTGTTGATGGGAATGGGATCGTACAGCCCTACTCCCGCGCATCCTCGCAGGTGGGCCTAAATGTTAGTGCCGCTCCACTCAACGACTTTACAAAGCAAGTGATGGACTCCTGAACCACGTGATGCGGCCAAAAGTATTCTCGTAGATTGCGCTGGGGAGCTTTGATGAGCAAGTCAAAGGTTCCTAGCGCATACGAGAATCACCGATTCTGGATACACTTATTAAGCGCTTGGAGATCTTCCATGGCCGTTGATCCGAATCTTGCAACGATCTTGGTAGCCGCAAGCTGCGCTAAGGGTGCCTCGTGTCCTTGGTGGACAACCGATGCTGGCCCATCGCCGTTGTTCATTTGGGGCGTCTTCCTGGGCCTTATCGGGCTGGCCGTGCTCGTGAATTTCCTGCGCTCCAAAGAGTAGCGACTGCTTCGCTGTTCCCCCTACCGATGGCGCAGCAGGAAGTCGAGCGCGACCTCGCGCACTAGCGGCGTGATGGCGTGGTCGAGGTGCGGCAGGATGCTCAGCTCGCCGTGGGGCAGCGTGCGGTAGGCGGCGACGCCTTCCTCCGGCGTGCAGTAGTAGTCGCGGTCGCCCACCAGCACTAGCGTCGGGATGTCGATGGTCGCCCAATCGGCGATGGTGTACCCCATCGGCTGCGTCCACATCGGAAAGATATCGCGCAGCAGCGACCGCCACGCGCCCTCGCCCTGCGCCTCGTCCACTTCGCGCACCATTCGCTGAAACCACTCCTGACCGGCGCTCTTGCTGGCGAAGTAGTCGGGGTCGGCCTCGGTGGCGTCGGGGCTGCCGCCCATGCGCCGCCGCAGCCTCGTGAAGCCGTGCGCCTGCGGATTGAAGACATCGTAGCCCGCGATGTTGACCAGCGCCCGCGCCACGCCCGGATGGCGAATCGCCATCACCGTGCCGGAGATCGCCCCATCGCTGAAGCCGCAGACCAGTGGGCGCTCCAATCCCAGCGCGGCGATCAGCGCGGCCCAGTCGTCCGCCAGCAGCGGATAGCTCATCGGCGTCCCGTCGTTGCGCGTGGCGCCGTGGGCGCGGGTATGCGGCGCGATGACGCGGAAGTGACGGGCGAGGATGGGCAGGTGATCGATCCAGCCCCACTCGTGCCCGGCCCAGACGGCAGTGGTGGCAGCCATGCCGCCGTGCAGCAGCAGCAGTGGCTCGCCCGCGCCCACCTCCAGGTAGTGGATGCGCAGCCCGTTCGCCTCGATATCATGCTCGGTAATAGCAATCTGCGGCTCATCCGCTCGTTTGTGCGTTGGACGCATTGGCAGTTCCTTATTTGCGGAATGACCTCACCCCCATCCCCTCCCACAGGAGAGGGGAGCCAGACCCAGAACGTCCTCGACTGCGGCCCCTCCCCTGCGAGGGGAGGGGGGAGGGGGTGAGGTTCTGCACTATTTACGCCTCGTCCAGCAGTTGCGTCATCGTCTTATCGAGGAAGGTGCGCGCGAAGGCGACGCAGGTATAGACATCGGCGAAGGTCGTCGCCAGGCCAACGGAGATGCGTACCGCGCCAGTGCTCTTGTCGTCGATGCAGCGGCGGAACTCGTCGAGCGTCAGCCGGTCGTGGCGCACGAAGCACGAGGTCAGCTCATCCGCCGAGATGCCCAGCGCCAGCTCGCCATCGCCCGGATTGCAGAAACAGCCGGTCCGCAGCGAGATACGCGCCACGTTCGCCCGCCGCTCCACCAGCCGATGATCGATGAAATGGCCGTCGCGGTCGTAGAAGTTGAGCGTCACCGTCCCGCCGCGCATCGCGTTGTCCACCGGGCCATAGACGCGCACCAGCGGCACGCCAGTCGGGTGCGCCAGCGCGGCTAGCTCGCGCAGCAGCCAACCGGTCAGCGCCATCACGCGCGTGTGAATCGTCTCCACGCCAACCTGCTGGATGTGGCGCAGGCCAATCTCCACCGCGGGCAGCGCGAGATAGTTCAGCGTGCCGTCCTCGAAGGCCTCCGGGCCATCGGCGAAGTAATATTTATCGCCCTGCACCGAGGCGACGGTGATGGTGCCACCCGCGAACCAGGGACGCCGTAGCTTCGCCAGCGCCGCCCTGCGCGCCAGCAGACAGCCAACGCCGGTCGGATAGCCAAACATCTTGTAGAACGAGATCGGCACGAAGTCGGGATGCCACTGGCCGAGGTCGAGCGTGTTGCTCGGCACGAACGCCGCCGCGTCCAGCAGCACATCCCAACCCTGCGCCTGAGCACGCGGAATCCAGTCCAGCGCGTGCTGTACGCCGGAGAAATTCGACTGCGCCGGGTAGGCGAACAGGTTATGGCCATCAGAGCGCGCCTCAGCCAGATGCGCGCTGAGCGCCTCGTCGTCGATCCGCATATCGGGCGGCAGCACAGGCGTATAGGTGACGCTTGCCCCGGCGGCGCTGGCATATTCGCGGATGCCGTTCACCGAGTTGTGATTGTCGAACGTCAGCAGGTAGCGGTCGCCCGCCTCGAACGGATACGACTCGCCAACCAGCTTGAGCGCGCCGCTGGCGTTGGTGGTGAAGATGGCCTCGTATTCGTCGGGCTCGGCGTTGAAGAAGGCGAGGATGGCGGCGCGCGCCGCCTCGACATGGTGGGTGGACGCCATCGAGGTCGGATTGCTGGAATGCGGGTTGCCAAAGACACTGCCGCGCAGCATATCCATGTGTGCGCTTATTTGCGACTCGGCGTAGAGGCCGCCGCCGGTGTAGTCCAGATAGACCTGTCCCGCCTGATCGAGTCGGCCATACTCGGTGGCGCGTAGCTCATCCAGATGGCTGGTCGTCTCATACGTGGGCGTCTCCTGGCGGAAGGCGGCTTCGGCCTCCGCCAGCGATTGCGGCATCCCCGTTGATGGCTGCGAAACGTCGTGCGTAGTGGACATGGTACCTCCGTGGATACTAACTGGCGACCACGCTGCGCTCGGCCAGCGCGGCGATGATCGAGCCGAAGATCAGCCGCCCATCTTCACCGCCAAGGATCGCCTCGGTACAGCGCTCTGGGTGGGGCATCATCGCGGCGACATTGCGCTTCATGTTGACGATTCCGGCGATGTTGCGCCGCGAGCCGTTGGGATTAGCCTCTTGTGTCGTGTTGCCCTGCGCGTCGCAGTAGCGCAGCAGCACGCCGTTGTTCGCCTCCAGCCGATCAAGCGTCTCCTCGTCGGCGAAGTAGTTGCCCTCGCCATGCGAGATGGGGATGCGGATCACCTGGCCGGGACGGCAGAGCCGCGTAAACGGTGTGTCGTTGTTCTCGACGCGCAGGCGCGTCCAGACGCAGCGGAACTCCAGGCTCTCGTTACGCAACATCGCGCCGGGCAACAGCCCCGCCTCCAGCAGAATCTGGAAGCCGTTGCAGATGCCCAGGACGATGCCGCCCCGGTCGGCGAAGTCTTTGATCGCGCCCATGACCGGCGCGAAACGGGCGATGGCCCCGGCGCGCAGGTAGTCGCCGTAGGAGAAGCCGCCGGGCAGGATGATGGCGTCGCAGCCCTGCAGGTCGATATCCTGATGCCAGATGGAGACGGCCTCCTGCCCGAGCACCGGCCCTAGCGCTCTTTCGCAGTCTTTATCGCTCCACGTGCCCGGAAAGACCACCACGCCGAATTTCATACGCTTGCCCCCATCGAATAGCTCAGATGCGTGCGCCGTCACGACGGCTGGCGGCTAAAGCCGCGCCTAAGCGCCTTATCGGCGACAAAGCCTGCCTTCGCAGGCTCCAGAAACCTCTCGTCGCATTCTACTCTCTGGAGTCCGCGCAGGCGGACTTTGCGGCGACCTGCGGGTCGCCCTTAGCCGCGGCTTCAGCCGCCGGGGCTTTTACCCTTCGACCCACTCTTCGCCGTCTTCCGCGACCTCTTTTTTCCAGATGGGCACGGTCGTCTTGAGCGTATCAATCGCGTAGCGGCAGGCGTCGAACGCCTCGGCGCGATGCGGACACGCGACCACCACGACAACGCTGCACTCGCCGATCTCCAGCCGCCCGATGCGATGGACGATGGCGACGTGATCGGTCTGCCAGCGCTGCTCTACCTCGGCGGCGATGGCGGCCATCCGCTCCTCGGCCATCTCCGGGTAGGCGTCATATTCGAGGTAGCGAATGCGCTTGCCGCGCGCGTGATCGCGCACAACGCCCTCAAATGTGACCACGCCGCCGTCGCTGGCATGCGTCGCCTCGCCCACCAGCGCCCGGACCGCCGCGTCGTCCAGCGGGTCGCGGGTCATCTTGACCACTGCCGCCATCGTTAGCCACCTCCCACCGGGGGAATGAAGACCAGCTCATCGTCCGCGTGCAGCGGAGCATCCGCCGCGACATAGGCGCGATTGACGGCCACAGCGCATGGTGGCAGCAACCGCGCCAGCGCGGGATAGCGCTCGCCGAGCAGCGCACGCACGTCGGCGGCGGTGGCGCCGTCGGGCAGGTCGAGCGTCTCGCCCTCGATCTTCGTCGCCTCGCGCAGCCCCGCGAAATAGCGTATCCGCACCTGCATGAGCATGCATCCCCTAATCTAAGGTCAGGTCAATACATGGGTATTCTACCAGAATTGCGATGGCGCGGATGGCTTGAGATGATCTCAGTCACAAAACAGGATGCTATTGCGGCTCACACTCCGAGCATTGGGGTTGTCACCTGCTGACCTTGTGGCGCTTGATATTGCCAGAGCACTTTGCCGCTCAAAGTATCGAGCGCATAGAGGTGTCCGTCCAGATAATCAGGGCGACACAAGAAACCAGGCGGGCAATCAAAAAGGCCTGCGCTGACGAAAATCACCGAATCCGTGACCACTGGGGCAGACCAGACATAATTGGCGTCATTCGATGCTGCGGACGGGTCGAAGAGTAGATGCGCGCTCAGCAGTGTGCCGCTGGTAGCATCGAGTACGTCGAAGGTTGAGCCGACACCCATGTAGAGGCGTCCATTGGCCGCCACAGGCGTACCAACGGACCGCGCCCCTGTCTGATAGCGCCACGCCTCTCGCCCGTCGCTGGCGCGTAGCGCATAGAGAGTGCCCGATGCGCTAAAGATGTATATTGCCCCGTTTGCCAGTAACGGGTCCATAAAGTATTCCGGATCTGACGAGGGAATCACCGCCGACGCCCATAGCCTCGTGCCATCGCTGGCTCGGAGCGCCTCCACTTTTAACCCCGAATCATAGCGGATACCCGCCGTACGCTTGATGATGATCTGCCCATCATCCGCGGCAAATTCTATCTTGTCGGTTGCCCGTGTAATGCGCCAGAGCTGCTTGCCATCACTCGCACGTAGGCCTGTGAGCCAGCTCGTCGCGGGGTACTTGTTATCGGTCGAGTTGGCGACGACAAGGACGCCGTCGGTGAGCGCCAGCGTCGGCCAGACCGACTGCGTGAAGGGTACATGCCAGAGGATGTGGCCATCGCTCGCCCGCAGCGCATAGACCCATCCGGTTGGCTTGCAACCGACGTCACCACTGAAGTGTCCGGTCAGCGAGACGTAGACTACACCATCGACGACCAGCGGCGGCTCCATCGGAATCGCCAGACAGCCAGTCACTGGAAGCTGCCAGCGGATCGTTCCATCCCTGGTAGCGAAGGCATAGACCGCCGCCGAGTTGTGGTCGTCAATGCCCAGAGCATAGAGCGAGCCATCCGCCAGCGTCGCCGCCAGCGGACCATACGTGAAGGCTCCCTTACCATCAGCGGACGCGGCCCATTGATGTCCAATCTGCCAGCGTGGCTTGCCATCACTGACGCGTAAGGCGGTAAGCCAGGTATTTTGGCTCCAATAGACGGTCTGGCTGGCAAGTGGCGACGAAGGCGGCGTTTGTCGGATAGGGCGATGATCTGGACGTGATGACCCAGGATAGGGGGGAAATGCGCAGCCCGCTGTCACCAGCAGCGCGAGAAGCAGCGTCATGAGAAGCATACTGCTCCGAACGCTGCTGAAGATAGGTGTATCTGAACCACTCGCCATCGCACCGACCTCCTCCCCCTATGACGCGCAACACCAACCGTGCTTTACGACGCTGCCAGCCAGACAAAAACACCCCTCCCCACGATCTGTGGAGAGGGGTCAGAAGTGTAAGCGGGTTAGCCCGCGATGGTGTTGCTGTTGCTCTTGCCGTTCCTGCCGCTCGCCGCCAGCAGCGCCGCCAGCTCGACGAACGTGCGCACGCCGAAGCCCGTCGCGCCCTTATCTAACTCGGCGTCCTTGTTGTGGCGCGAGTTGACGCCCGCGATATCGAGATGCGCCCAGGGCGTCTCGCCGACGAAGTTGCTGATGACCTTCGCCGCCGAGATCGAGCCAGCGGGACGCCCGCCGACCTGCTTCATATCGGCAATCTCGCTGCGAATCAGGTCGCCATATTCGTCGTCCATCGGCATCGGCCAGAGCCGCTCGCCCGCCGTCTCCGACGCCGTCAGAAGCGCACGCTCCAACGCCTCGTCGTTGCTGAAGATGCCCGCGCGCACGTGCCCCAGCGCCACGACCATCGCGCCCGTCAGCGTCGCCGCGTCCACCAGTGGCGAGAGTTTCTGCTTCACCGCCCATGAGAGCGCGTCGGCCAGCGCCAGCCGCCCCTCTGCGTCGGTGTTAAGAATCTCGATGGTTTTGCCGTTCGCCGCGCGCAGGATATCACCGGGGCGATACGCCTTGCCGCCGGGCATATTCTCCGTCGTCGGGACGATGCCAGTCACGTTGGTGTTCGGCTTGAGCCGGGCAATCGCCATCATCGCGCCGACGACCGCCGCGCCGCCGCACATATCCATCTTCATCGCGTCCATCTCAGCGCCCGGCTTGAGCGAGATGCCGCCGGTATCAAAGGTGATACCCTTGCCCACCAGCGCCAACCCTGGCTCGCCCCGCGGCCGCCCGCGATAGCGCAACACGATGAAGCGCGGCTCCTCGGCGCTGCCCTGCGCCACGCCCAGCAGCGCGCCCATCCCCTGCTCGCGCATCCAGTCTGGCCCAAAGACCTCGCACTCCAGTCCGACCTCTTCGGCCATGCGCCGCGCCCGCTCGCCAAACTCAGTGGGCGTCAGCACGTTTGGCGGCTCGTTGCCCAGGTCACGGGCGAAGTTCGTCGCCTCCGCCAGCACCCTGCCGCGCTCGACCGCCGTCCGCAGCGCAGGCTCGCGTCCGCGCCCCAGAATGGTGATCTCCTGGATGCTGCATTCGCCACTCGCGCCCTCGTCGTCGCTGCCAGCGCCGCCGGATTTGGATGACTTATACTGCCCAAACTCATAGAGGCCCAACAGCGCGCCCTCGGTCATCGCGCGCGCCGCCTGGGCGAGATTGATGCTGCGCTCAGCCGAGGCCAGCGCCAGCCCGACACGCCGCGCCTTCACCTTGCGCAGCCGCCGACAGGCAAT
>DATBIB010000122.1:0-48424 GCA_036557205.1 Ktedonobacterales bacterium
GGCCTCCCCGGCCAGGCATGAGGACTGAAGGAGCCTAGTGGCCACCAGGATTTACGTAGGGAATCTGCCCTACAGCACGGACAATCAGCAGCTTGCGCAGCTTTTCGGCGCGTTTGGAGAGGTTTTGGACGCCGCGGTCATTATGGATCGCGCCACCGGTCAGAGCAAGGGTTTCGGATTTGTCGAGATGGCCGACGATGCGCAGGCGCAGAGCGCCATTCAGGCGCTCAACGGCACGATGGTCGGTAACCGGACAATTCGTGTGAACGAGGCTCAGCCGCGTGCTGAACGCGGTGGTGGCGGTGGTTATGGCGGTGGCGGCTACGGTGGCGGTGGCTACGGTGGCGGCGGTTATGGCGGTGGTGGCTACGGCGGAAGCAGCTATGGCGGCGGTCGTAGTGATCGTGGCAGTGGCCGTGGCGGTCGTGGCGGCGGCTACGGTGGCGGCGGTTATGACGCCGGTGGCCGTGGACGTAGCGATCGCTGGTAGTAGACGCCAGCTCAATGCGGTCTGTCGCCTGTTGCCATAGGCGCGGATCGCGCGTAAGCCGGGTTCTCCTGATTGGGAGGATCCGGCTTTGTGCTGTCTTATGTAGAGGCAAGCCATGCGCGTCCCTGCTCGACGCGAAGCCGACCGGAGAGCAGCCATTCGAGGGCCAGTGGCAACAGACGGTGTTCCTCGGCCAGGATGCGTGCTGAGAGGCTCTCGACGGTATCGTCGTCCATCACGGGCACGGCGGCCTGTGCGACAATTGGCCCGGCATCTATCTCAGCAGTGACGATATGCACCGTGCAGCCGCTCACCTTGACGCCCCTCGCCAGCGCGTCCGCCTGCGGCCTGGGGGCCATTCCTCCCGCGAAGGCTGGCAACAGCGATGGATGGACGTTGAGGATGCGACCAGGATACGCTTCGACGACACTGGCATCCAGAATGGGCTTGTAGCCGGCCAGCGCCACTGCCCGCACCCGCGCCTCCCGTAGCGTCGCGATGATGGCGGCTCCCGCCTCCGCGCGCGACGCAAACGATTTTGGCGCGATGACGCGCGTCTCCGCTCCGTATTCGCGGGCGATGTCGAGCGCTGGCGCGTCGTCACGGCTGGAAATAACCAGCGCCACGCGCGCATGCAACTCGCCGCGTTCAGTCGCATGAAAGATAGCCGCGAGGTTGCTGCCGCGTCCAGATACCAGCACTGCGAGCGCTGGAAGAGCCGACGTTTCTTCGCTCATGCAAGCCCCTCAACCACTACGCGAACGCCGGTATTGGGTGTGGTTATTACCTCGCCGACGCGCCGCCCGCCAGCGGCCTCTGTCTGAGCCAGTACGCGCGCTTCCTGGTCTGGGCGACAGAAGATCAGAAAGCCAAGACCGAGGTTGAAGACGCGCCGCATCTCATCCCACGCGATATCTCCCCGGCGCTGGATCAGCCGGAAGATGGGCAGGACATCCCAGGTCGCGGCGTCGAGGCGGACGGTCAGCCCCTCTGGCACGACACGCGGCAGATTATCGGTGAGGCCGCCGCCAGTGATATGCGCCATCCCCGTCACCAGCCGCTCGTCGACCAGCGGCAACACTTCGTGGAGGTAGGAGCGGTGGGGCTGGAGCAGCTCATCGCCGAGCGTGCGACCCAGCTCAGGGACGGACGCATTCAGGTCGGCGTCGGCAAAGACGGCGCGGGCGAGTGAATAGCCGTTGGTGTGCAGGCCCAGTGAGGGTAGGCCGATGACCACGTCGCCTGCCTGGATGTTCTCGCCACCGACGAGATGGTCACGCTCGGCCAGCCCGACAATGCATCCGGCGAGGTCATACTCGCCTGCCGTATAGAAGCCCGGCATCGCGGCTGTCTCGCCACCGATGAGCGCGCAGCCCGCCTCACGACACGCCGCCGCGACCCCACCGACGACGGTCACCGCCTGGTCGGCATCCATCGCGCCAAGCGCGAGGTAGTCGAGGAAAAAGAGCGGACGTGCGCCACAGACGAGGATATCGTTGACACAATGGTTGACCAGATCGGCGCCCACCGACCCATGGCGATTGAGGGCAAAGGCAATCTTGAGCTTGGTGCCGACGCCATCGATGGATGAGACCAGCACCGGCTCGCGCAGTCCGCTGGTATCCAGCGCGAAGAGACCGCCGAATCCGCCCATCGCGCCCAGCACCTCCGGGCCTTGGGTGCTGCGAATGGCAGCGCGCATCGCCTGCTTCGCCGCATCGGCGGCATCGAGATTCACGCCTGCCCTGGCGTATGCCTCAGCCGACTGCGTCATCGCTCGAATCTCCTGTGTGATGCTTGGTTTCGGCCATATATGTCTGATACACGCTCGGCACAACGTAGAGGGCTAAATTATCGTGCATCCAGCAGCCGCAAGAGCTCGTCGGCGCTGGCGCGGACGGTATGGCGGACGCGTCCAAGGCTGGCCGCGCTCTCCGCCAGGGTCACGACGGCGGCATAGTCACCGAGCGGCTCGACGGTGATGAGCGCGTGGTCATACTCGCAGATCGTGCCGACGGTGAGGCTCTGGCCCAGCTCGCGCCCCAGCGCCTCTGCCGTGCCCAACGCACTGGCGCCCAGCGCGCCCAACGCCTCTAGGAAGCGTGGATCGCCGCGTCCGGCCAGCTCGATGGGCAAGCCCTCGCGTCCAACCAGCACCGTGGCCTGAACACCCGGCACCGTCAGCACTCGCCCCAGCACATCGCGCAGGCTTGCCATCCCAGCCCTCCACTCATCCAGACATCATCAATGCCACAATCACGAAAGCCGCGTTAGCGAATTGTCGTCGTCATCGGCTCAAGCGCGAATTTGTCCGCGTCGTCCATATTCACCGATACCGGATATTTCCCGGTGAAGCAGCCCATGCAGAACGTCGAGCGTGGCAGGTCAATCGCCGCGATCAGCCCATCCAGGCTGAGATAGTGCAGGCTATCAGCGCCTACTTCGCGGGCAATGTCCGCCGCATTGTCCAGGCGCGCGGCGATCAGCTCAGAGCGGCGGGCGACATCCAGCCCAAGATAGCAGGGGAAGCGGAAAGGCGGTGAGGTAACGCCGAGATGCACTTCAACCGCTCCTCCGTCGCGCAGCAGCCGGACCAGTTGCCGGGTGGTTGTGCCGCGCACGATGCTATCGTCGATCACCACGACGCGCTTGCCTTTGAGCACCGCACCCAGCGCATTGTACTTCATCTTCACGCCCAGTTGGCGCAGATTCTGATCGGGCTGAATGAATGTCCGGCCAATGTAGCGGTTCTTGATGAGGCCGTCGGCGAAGGGCATCATACGCGCGGCGGCATATCCGGCGGCGGCGGGCGAGGCAGAGTCGGGCACGGGAATCACGATATCCGCCGCGACGGGAAATTCCTTCGCCAGCTGCTCGCCCATCCGCTGACGCGCCAGATAGAGCGAGCGATTGTTGATCGTGCTGTCGGGCCGGGCGAAGTAGATGTATTCGAAGAGACACGCCGCCATACCCGCGGACGCCATACCCGCGGACGCCTGCATGCCCTCAGGGCCATCGCCGCTGATCACGATGACCTCGCCCGGCTCTACGTCGCGGATGGACTCGCCGCCGACGGTCTCGATGGCGCACGTCTCCGACGCGATCATCCAATGATTGTGGAGGCGGCCGATGGTGAGCGGGCGCACGCCATGAGGATCGCGAATGCCGATTACCTCATCCGGCGTGAGTAATACCAGGCTATAGGCGCCTTCCAGTTGTGGCATCACGGCGCGAATCTTGTCGAGGTACGTCTTGCCGGACGCTCGTGCGATCAACATGGCAATCAGCTCAGTATCGCTGCTCGAATGTGGTTTCTCTCCGTCGGCCAATAGACGCGCCCGCAGTGTTAGCGTGTTGGTGAGGTTGCCGTTGTGCGCGAGGGCGAATTCGCCGAGATCGCTCACCATGTAGACGGGCTGGGCGTTCTCGATGCGCGTGCTGCCGGTAGTGGAGTAGCGCGTATGGCCGATGGCGATATGGCCGGTCAGGCTTGCGATGGTCTCCTCTTTGAACACCTGGCTCACAAGGCCCATCTCGACATGCCGGTGGAGCTGCGCGCCGTCGCCGGTGAAGATACCAGCGCTTTCCTGCCCGCGATGCTGCAGGGCGAATAAGGCAAAGTACGTGAGGCGGGCCACATCCTCGCCCGGCGCATAGATGCCAAAGACGCCACACGCTTCATGGGGGCGGTCTGGCTCGTCAGTCACAGTCAGCAGCGCGTACAGGGTATCGTCGTCACTCAAGGCGCTATCCGTGCTACCAGGGATGTCATTCAGCATGTCGTCAGCCACCACAAACTCTCTGCCAGGCTGGCTGCCCTGATCGGGCCTCCCGCTGGCCGCGCGGGTGCGCATGCGCATACCTCTCTTCTGGTTGTCCACTGGCTATGAATCCATCGCTACCAGATGACAGGACCATCACAATTTTACCGCATGCTGCCGGACATCTCCAAACCCGATAGTCCTGTGCAGCACTGGCAGATTTCTCCCAGAAGAAATGATGCTTGCGGCTCAGTGTGTCGGGGCGTACACTGAACAGTGCCATGTCTATTGCCGTAATTACTGAACTCACAAAATCGTATGGCGCCGAACTGTTTCTGCAAGGCGTCTCATTCCGCGTGGATGCGCGCGACCGCATCGGTCTCGTCGGACCCAACGGCGCGGGCAAGTCAACGCTGCTCAATCTGCTTGCGGGACGGCTGGAGCCGGATGGTGGCGATATTGCCTATGCGCAGGGCACCATCGTCGGCTATCTGCCACAGGTGGCGGAGTTCCAACCGCACCATACCCTCTACGAAGAGATGCTGGCATCGTTGGAGCATATCCACCTTTGGGAGCGCGAGATGGCCGACCTCGCGGCCAGTATGAGCGATCCCGACGTGCTGGCCGATGGCGACAGATACAGCTCCGTCCTCGAACGCTATGCCGACTTGCAGGCGCGTTTCGAGCATGCGGGCGGCTATACGCTGGAGCAGCGTGTCCAGCAGGTGCTTGATGGCCTCGGCTTCAGCCGCGAGCAGCAATCCGCGCCCGCCGCGCATCTGAGCGGTGGCCAGCAGACACGCGCGGCCCTGGGTAAGCTGCTGTTGCAAGAGCCGGAGCTGCTGCTGCTGGACGAGCCAACCAATCACCTCGATCTGGCGGCGCTGGAGTGGCTGGAGGGCTACCTCAACGCCTGGCAGGGCGCGGTGATCGTCGTCTCGCACGACCGCTATTTTTTGGATCGCGTGACCGAGCGCACCATCGAGGTGGATCGTCACCGGGCGGAGGTCTATCCCGGCAACTACACCAAATTCGTCCAGTTGCGCGCCGAAAAGCTGGAGCGCTGGGCCAAAGATTACGAGGAGCAGCAAGAATACATCGCGCGGACCGAGGAGTTCGTCCGCCGCTATAAGGCGGGCCAGCGCAGCAAAGAGGCGCGTGGCCGCCAGAAGATGCTTGACAAGCTCGAACGCATCGAGCGGCCGCCTGTTGCGGGCAAGCTCAAGTTCCACATGGGCGCGCAGATCGAGTCGGGCCAGATTGTACTGACGACCGATAAGCTGGTGGTCGGCTTCCCGGCAAGCGCGCGCGGCGCTGATGTGCGGGTGCGTGTCGCCGATATGCAGGTGGAGCGGGGCGAACGCATCGGCCTGATTGGCCCGAATGGCGGCGGCAAGACGACGCTGTTGCGCACGCTGATCGGCCAGATCGAGCCGCTGGAAGGCCGCGCCGTCCTCGGCCACAACGTGCAGATCGGCTATTACGCCCAGACGCATGACAACCTCAATCCGCGGGCGACGCTGCTCGACGAGATTCGCAACGCCAGCCATCTGAGCGAAGAAGGCGCGCGAAGCTATCTGGGACGCTTCCTCTTCAGCGGGGATGACGTCTTCAAGCCGGTTGGCGCGTTGAGCGGCGGCGAGCGCAGCCGTCTGGCGCTGGCGAAACTGACGCTGCAAGGGGCAAATTTCCTGGTTCTGGACGAGCCGACGAATCATCTCGATCTGCCCGCGCGCCAGGTGCTCGAAGAGGTGCTGGCGAGCTACAAGGGCACGCTGATCTTCGTCTCGCACGACCGTTACTTTGTGGATGCGCTGGCGACGACGGTCTGGATGCTCGATCATGGCGCGATCACGGCCTACGTCGGCAACTACAGCGCCTGGCGCACGCGCAAGATGCTGGCGCAGAACGCTGCCGCGATCCAGGCAGCACGCGAGCAGACGTCTGCTCGCCGCGTGAGCCAGCGCGTCGCTGAGGCTGGCGTACCACAGGGGCGCACGGTAGACCAGGTGGAGATGGAGATTAGCGCACAAGAGGCTGAGCTGGCGCGGTTAGAGCAGGCGCTCGCGGAGGCCAGCAGCGCCGCCGATGTCACGCGCATCAACGAGCTTGCGGCGGAGTACGAGACCGCGCGCGAACGGCTCGACGCGCTCTACCAGCAGTGGCAGGAGCTGGCAAGCTAAGTCGGCGTTGAGGCTGTGGCTACCTCGGCCTTGAAAGGCCGGAGTAAGAGAGCAGAGGGCGTAAACGCCCAGTGATGACTATCGTCGCAGTCCTGCCGCTACCGTGCAGTGGCGAGTTGGCCATTCATAGCCTTATCTGCCTTACTCCGGCCACTTATGGCCGAGAACGTGTTAACCGACAAGGAACTCCAATATGACCGGCGAGCATGCCGACAGCACCATTCGCGATGCTATGCCTGAAGACGCTGCCGCAGTAGACGCCGTGCTGCGCGCACTCGGCTGGTTCACGCACCTCGACGATATCCCACCGGACGAGACGCAGGCGCGCATTGCCCGCGTAATCGCCGCAAAGTGCTCTCCCGGTGGCGATAACACGCTGCTTGTGGCTGAGTCTGATGCGAATGAGGTGGTCGGCTACCTCTTCGTCCACTGGCTGCCCAACCTGATCTTTGGCGGCGAGGGCTACGTCTCTGAGCTATTCATCCTGCCCGAAGCGCGTGGCCAGGGCGTCGGCGGAGCCTTGCTGGAGGAGGCCAAACGGCGCGGCGTCGCCTTGGGCTACCAGCGCCTCACCCTCTTTAACCGCCGCGAGCGCGAGTCCTACCAGCGCGGCTTCTATCCTAAGCATGGCTGGATCGAGCGCGACGACGCGGCGTTGTTCATGTATTACTTCGACGACGAAGGATAGTGGTCGCTCTGCTTGTTACGGTCGGCCTTGCCAGCGGGGCGACTCGCCAAGCGCGCTGCCAGTCATCAGGGTTCGCGGTTCGGACACTGTAGCCTCCCTGTACTCATCGCTGCTCAAGCACAGACAGGATGTTGCCAGCCGGATCTTTGAACCACGCGATATTTGGCCCACCGCCACGGGCAATGCCTTTCTCATCGGTCACCAGGCCAACAAGGTTGTAGTGCTCGAAGCGCAGGCCACGCGCGGTCAGATCGTCTACCGCCTGCTCGATATCGCTGACCGGGAAATTCAGGATGGTGAAGGTGGCTGGCACATGGTTATCCTTAGGATACACCAGAATCGTCGTGCCGCCAGCGATATGAAGTTGCAGCAGGCCGTTCGCCTCGGTAACGTCCAGCCCAAGGGTCTGTCCATAGAACTCCTTCGCCTTTTCGAGGTCGTCCACTGAAAAGCCGGAAAACGCCCTTGTATCTTTGAACAATGTCTCGCTCTCTTCCTCTGCTGATCTTGGTTCATGCAGCCTCGTAATTTCGCGGCTCAACATGTTGCCGCAAACAATGTACCAGGGAAGTGGGGGGCAAGGCTTCTTGCATTTTGCTCATTTCATTGCCGTTGGTTTTGCAGATTATGCAGCGCACTGGTATCAGTGTCTGTAAGCGTTCCCGAATCCGCATATATCTGGTATTCTGAAGCCGCGTAGCGTATGGCTGCGCGATTTATTGTGCCTCTGCTGAGAGGAATCATCTATGCCGTATTATCTGGGGCTAACCGGCAATATCGCCTGCGGCAAGTCCACCGTGGGCCAGATGTTGCAGGCGCTCGGCGCGTATCGCTACATCGACGCCGACACCATCGTACACGACCTGTATTTGTCAGGGCAGCCGCTCGTTGCCCAACTGGCGCGGGAGTTCGGGCCGGAGATTCTGGACGCGAGTGGCGGGATCGACCGTAAAGCGCTCGGCGCGCTGGTCTTTGACGATCACGAGAAGCTGCGACGGCTCGAAGCGCTCGTCCATCCCGCCGTGCAGGAGGCCGTCATCGGCCAGATACGCCTTATACCCGACGGACAGGTCGGCGTGCTGGATGCCATCAAGCTGATCGAGTCGGGGTATGCGTCGCTCTGCCATGGCATCTGGATCGTCCGCTGCTCGCCCGAAACACAATTGCGGCGACTGGTGGAGCAGCGCGGGATGAGCGACGAGGATGCGCGTGCGCGTCTGGCCGCACAGCCGCCCATCGAGCCGAAGCTGGCGCAGGCGACTGAAATCATCGACAATGATGGCTCCCTCGAAGACCTGCAACGCCAGGTGACGGCGGCATGGGGACGTTTCCAGGCGTCACTGCCGCCCCAGGATGAGGAATTCGGTGAAGGGGGCGATCCGTCGTGAGTGGTACCGCGTTATCGATCCGCCACACCAAGATCGTCTGTACGCTTGGTCCGGCGACCGCTACCGAGGAGCGCGTCGAGGCGCTGATGCGCGCCGGGATGGATGTGGCCCGTATCAACTTCTCCCATGGCACGCACGACCAGCACGCCGCGACCATCGCACGTGTGCGCGAGGTGGCGGCGCGGCTGAATCGCCCGGTCGCCATCCTCCAGGATTTGCAGGGGCCGAAGATTCGTACCGGCGCGCTGGAGGGCGGCAGGCCAATATTTCTCACCGATGGCCATCGTTTTGTGCTGACGACACGTCCCGTCATGGGAACGGGCAAAACCGTCTCCACGACCTACACCGATCTGCCAAAGGATGTCAGACGGGGCGATACCATCCTGCTCTCGGATGGCGCCATCGAGCTGCGCGTGACCGGGGTGGTCAAGCAAGATGTCATCACTGAGGTTATCCACGGCGGCTCGCTTGCCGAGCATCAGGGCATCAACCTGCCCGGCGTCGCGGTCAGCGCGCCAGCCCTCACCGAGAAGGATCGCGCCGATCTGGTCTTCGGTGTGGCGCAGGGTGTGGACTATATCGCGCTCAGTTTCGTCCGGCGACCCGACGATGTGACTGAGGCAAAGGAGCTGGTCGAAGAGACGCTGCGCAACCTGCCGGAACCCTGCGCCCCCTCGCCGCGCGAGCTGCATCCCTCCGCCTATGCCGCCGAACGCACCATCCCGGTGATCGCCAAGCTGGAGAAGCCCGAGGCGCTTCAGGCGCTCGATGCGATTCTGAAAGTTGCCGATGGTGTGATGGTAGCACGCGGCGATCTTGGCGTTGAGCTGCCACTGGAGCGCGTGCCGGTCATTCAGAAAGAGATCATCGCCAAAGCCAACGCGCGCGGGCTGCCGGTTATCACCGCCACCCAGATGCTCGAATCGATGATCGAGCATGCCCGCCCGACACGCGCCGAGGCCAGCGATGTCGCCAACGCCATTCTCGATGGCACCGATGCTGTGATGCTCAGCGCTGAAACGGCCGTCGGCAAGTACCCTGTCGAGGCGGTGCAGGTGATGGCGCGCATCGCCTGCGAATCGGAGCCATATTGCAAACATGGCCCGTTCGAGCACGAAAGTGGGCCACGCACTCACGCGCATGCGGTCGCCAGCGCGGCGCACATCCTGGCGCGTGAGGCCGGCGCGCACCTGATCGCGGCGTTTACCCGCACAGGCACATCAGCGCACCTGATCTCGAAAGAGCGCCCGGTGATGCCGGTCGTCGCCTATACGCCGTTCGAGCAGGTCTACCGTCGGCTGGCGCTCTGGTGGGGCGTGATGCCGCGCCGCAGCGAGCTCCTCGGCACGACCGAGCAGTTGATCGCCTGGGTAGACGAGCAGCTTCAGGAGGAGGGGCTGGTGCATCGAGGCGACGAAGTCGTGATCATGGGCGGCATGCCCGTTGCTGGCAGCGCGCGCACGAACTTCGTCAAGCTCCAGCACATCGGCGACGAGTAGATTCAGTCCAGTCTGTTCGTTCAGACTATTCCGCGGGTGCGGCAGTGTCGCGCGACCGGCGGAAACGCGCCCAGAGCCAGGGCGCCACGACAACACCGAGGATGCCGACCCACAGCGCCGTGGGAGTCCCAAAAAGTCGCCCCAACAGTTGCGTACCGATCCATCCCCCCACCAATGAGAGCAGCGCCCCAGTCGCCAGCGTAGCCAGCCAGCCATTCACCCCGCCCACGCCCCGCGCCGAAAAGCCAAGCCGCGCGCCCTGCGCCAGCAGGCCGAAGATGACGCCGAGAAGTATCCAGAAGAGCGAGAGTTGCAACATAGCGCCAGACCCCTTCCGCATGGAGCTAAACAGAGCTATATGGACGGTTCGAGCAGCGAATAGACCACGCGATACAGCCGGAGCCCGTCGCTGAGCAGCGGCCCCAGCCCAAGCCCAGACTTCACCTCGACGTGCTGGAAGATGCTGAATTCGACAAACTGGTGTGGCTTGCCCAGACGGTCCAGCGCCGCGTTGAAGTCGCGCGACTCCGTAAACGGGACGAAGACATCGCTGCGGTCGTGCAGCAGATAGATGGGAGCGGTAATGTCCTGAACGACGCCGCTGGGCGAGAGCGCCGCCAGCAACGTGTGCATCGCGGGTGAGAGCGCGGCGACGTTCGCCGCCGCCTGGTCTGGCTGGTCGCCTGCCAGCAGATGATAGGCTGCCTGGGTAGATGGCGTCAACTGCGCAATCTGGTCGGCGCTGAGCGGACTGAACCCCTCGGAACAACTCCCCGTGAGGAGGTCCGCCTCTTGAGGCGGCAAGGTGGTAGAGATGGTGTTCGCCAGCACCCGTAGAGGTATGGGATCCGGGTTCCAGGACTGTGTTTTGCCATCGACGACCAGCGCGCGCCGCCCAACATCCTGTAGCAGCGATTCGGCGTTGAAGAAGCCGCCGAAGAAGGTGAGGAAAGCGATATGGCCCTGCATCCGCGGCTCGGCGGCGGCCAGACTGGCGAGCGCGCCGCCCGCACTAAAGCCCACGATGCCGACTCGATTCGCGCCGACGTCCGGCCAGTGTTGCAGCCGAAGCACCGCCTGAGCCACCGCGTCGGCGTCTTTTGGCAAGAGCGCACACCCGATGAGCGTATCGGTCGTCATGAGCATAGCGACAATGCCGACACGCGCCATCCCCTCCACGAGATTGATGAGTTGTTGATCCTGGCGGTTGTCATCTACACCAGGAATGATGACGACGCCCTCACGTGCGCCTGGAATCGGCGGGGTGGGCGCGGCAGGCTCGTAGACATCCAGGTAGACCGGACCGCTCTGTGAAGGGATGGTGAGCGAGGTGTGACGGACGTCATCGCCGGTGAAGGTCAGTGGCAGTGGTTGAGTTCTGAAGACGAGCGCGGGCAGTAACATCGCCGCCCGAAACGCGCCACGCCCCTGTGGGATCAGCGTAGTGACCGCGCCGAGGAGGAAGGCGACCACCAGCACGATGCGCGCCAGCCAGCGGCCCACAGCTCCCAGGCGTTTGCGCAAGGGTGATGAGGCCGCGTTGTGACGCGGATTGGGCGTCTGAGCGTTTCCTGGGCTTTCGACGGCTGGCTCGCGGGACATGACACACCATCCCCTTATTATGTCTTGATTATGTCGTGTCTCGTGCTTCTTATGTTATGCGGATTGTACGGCGCGTGTATGGCGCTGGACTAGCATAACACACTGGCAAGCAACGCAAGCGCGTGCTACCTCGTCTTCACGTGTAGGATGGGAAATTTCTCAGGCGTGCGCGCGAAGATTTGCTATACTGACAGGATGGGTTGTGGAGATGTGCGCGAGTGGCATGGGAGCAGTCTATGGTTGGCCTGGCGGTTGGTGAGATGTCTGGTAGCGGCGCAGCGATCTTCTGGAGCCTGGGAGCAGCGCAACTGGATCTGTCTCCGACGGACCTCGGCCTGCGTGCGGGACTGACGCTCATCATCCTGCTGGTTGCGTTGTTGCTCGGCCCGCGCATCTCCCGCAGCGTCAGCCGCGTCCCCGCGCTGATCGAGACGGCGCGCGTGCGGCGGGCGACCCGGAACGGCGCTCCTGCTCCCGACGCCGCACATGGTCAGGATGAAACACACAGCGCCCGCGCGCCGGAAGTCGTTGAGCTGGCGGATCGGCGCACCGGGATGAGTCGCTGGCTGGGCGGTTTCGTGCTCGTCTGCCTCTGGATTTTCGCACTGTATCTGATTGCCGTCATCTGGCTTGTGGATTCACCGGCTGTGACACCTGATCGCAAAACGCTGCTCCAGGTCGTCCACGATTTCGTGGTGAACTTCGGCATTACCATGCTGATTACCGTCCTGACGCTCGTTGTGGCGCGCGCATTGCAGAAGAGCTTGATGGGAAGCCTGCGGCGCGGGCATGTCAATGGCAATCTAGTGGTGCTGGTGGGCCGCACTGTCTTTATCGCGACCGTGGTCGTAGGCCTTATAGTTATTTTGGGCGTCTGGGGGCTGGGCATTGCGCTTCCGGTGACGATTATCGGTGCGATGACGGTAGCTCTGACCCTGGCGTTGCAAGACATCCTCAAGAATGTGGTGTCGGGGGTATATCTCTTGGTGGAGCGCCCCTTTGTGATAGGCGATCAGATCACCATCGCAACCTATACAGGCGTCGTCGAAAATATCTACATTCGCGTGACCGCGCTACGGACGAGCGGTGGCGAGCGGGTGCTGGTACCGAATGGTCTGCTGTTCAGCTCGCCGGTTGTCAACAACTCGTTCTCGCAGCGGCGCCGGGTCGGCCTGCTCGTGACGGTGCCTGATAACGGGCCAGATGCGACCGCCGCGGCGCAACAGCAGGTGCTGCTCGCATTAGAAGATGTCGAGACGGCCCTGCGCACCCCCGCGCCGGAGGTCGCGCTCTCGAAGGTAAGTGGCGGCAAGGTGGACCTGCGCGCAGTATTCTGGCTGCCCGCCACCCGCGCCGAGGAAAACGGCGACACCCTCTCCAACGCGATGCGCCAGGTACGCACGCGCCTGCCCGATGCCGAGGTCGCGCCGCTTGACCCCACCCTGGCTGACTAATCGCCCTGGGCTACCTGGGCTAATAGTGCCTGGTTCGCCACATCCGCCGCCGGACGCGTTAAAGTAATAGCGCAGTGGGCATTGTGTGATCGTCGGGCTATATCAGCGGGAGCGCATCGGTGAACCAGAGCAACAGCAGCCGCCCTGCGACTCATCGTGAACGGCGCGCTCGGCGGTCTATCCCACAAAAGCGCGTGCATGCGGGGCCGAGGTATGGTATTCTAGGCGGGACGTTTGACCCACCGCACCTGGGGCACCTTGTTGTTGCGCAGGAGGTGTATGCTCGCATGGAGCTGGACCGTGTCTGGTTTGTGCCAGCGGGTCAGCCTCCCCACAAGGCGCGACGGAGCATCTCGCCTGCCGCCGACCGGCTGGCGATGGTCGAACGGGCCATCGCGGCGGATGCCCGTTTCGCAGTCTCAACCGTCGAATTGGAGCGCCCGGGACCGTCGTATACCGTGGATACGCTGCGCGAGCTGCGAGCGCTTTGGGGTAATGACGCCTGGATGGTGTTGATCCTGGGATGGGATATGCTGGAATATCTGCCCAAGTGGCACGACGCCGAAGGCGTCATCGCGAGCGCCGATCAGATTGCTGCGGTGTATCGTCCGGGTTTCGTGGCCGACGACGGCGATATCGCGCGGCTGGAAGAGCTGTTTCCGGGACTACGCGCGAAACTGGCGCTTGTCCCCGGACCGCAGGTTGCCATCTCAGGCACGGAGATTCGCGCGCGAGTGGCACAATTGTTGCCCGTGCGTTATCTGACCCCTGATGCAGTCGCGTCGTATATTGAGATGCAGTCGTTATATCGCGCGGTGCAACAGCCGGAGGGGGCAGACTCATGAAATACGCCGATCTCGGTCTCAATGACCGGGTGCGGCTGCGCAAGCCCCATCCCTGTGGAAGCACCGACTGGCGCGTAGTTCGCCTCGGCGCTGATATTGGCCTGAAGTGCGAAGGGTGCGGTCGGCGTGTGCTGTTACCACGCAGCGAGGTCGAACGCCGCATCAAACAAGTCTTGAGCCGGGGCGCTGACAACACCGTCTCCGTTATAGTGAGCGAAGGAAACGATGACGAACGCGCGACGCCGCAATGACGGGCTGGAGGAGCACGATCCGAATAGTACGGCGCCCAGTGTCGCACATGCGGCAGCGTACGCTCAACCCGCGCCCCGCCGCACCGGACCGCTCCAGGGTCTGACCGATCCCTCACTCAAGGCGGTAAGCACGCAGCACCGTGGATTTCGCACGCTCATCCATAACCACTATTTCATGCGTCTGTGGCTGGCGCAACTGATCTCACAGACGATCATGAACGCCGCCAACTATGCGCTGATTATCGTCACCCAGCAAACCGGTTCGGGGAGCTTCACCGCGGCGGCCGGCGCTATCGTCGCCTTTAGCCTGCCCGCGCTGCTCTTTGGCGCGCCCGCTGGTGTGCTGGTGGATCGCTTCGACCGCAGGCTGGTGCTCTGGGTCAGCAACCTGCTCCGCGCCATCGCCTCGGTCGCCTTCGTCTTTGTCCTCATGATCGACTCAACGCCCTTGTTACCAGTCTATATCCTGGCGTTCTTTATGGCGATGGTGGGCCAGTTCTTTGCCCCGGCGGAAGGCGCGGCGATCCCGCTCCTTGTACGGCGTGAAGAGATGATCCACGCGCTCTCGCTCTTCAACATCACATTTACGCTGGCGCAGGCGGCGGGCCTCATCATCCTTGGCCCGCTGATGCTAGCGCTCGTCCCGACTTTCATCATCGGTACCGCGGCGCACAGTATCACCTTCACATCACGCGAGACGTTGTTCATTGTCATTGCGCTGCTCTATCTTGTCTGCGTTGGCCTGATTCTCTCACTTCCCAAGGCGCGTATGAAGGTGTCGCAACAGTCGCATAACCAGCAGGATGTGCTGTTTCAGTCGAAAGACATGAGCCAGATTCGGCGTGTCTACATCAGCATATTGCAGACTGGTAACTTCATTCGCAAAGATCGTCGCCTGTTGATTTCCGTCGGCCAGCTTGCGCTGGGCGGTTCCGTCGTGGCGGTTATCGCGATGATCGCACCGGGCTTCGTCCACGAGTTCTTCAACAAGCCCGCGGAACTGGCCGCAATCGTCTTTGTGCCGGCGGGGGCCGGGTTGGTGCTCGGCTCCGCAATTACGCCGAACGTTGCCAAGCGGTTCGGCTATACACGTACCATCACGGTTGGCGTGTTTATGGTGGCGGGCTGTGCGGCGCTGCTGGCCGCTGTGCATGCGATTGCGCCCCATATATTCGGCACGCCGGCATATTACGATGCTCTGCCGTACCTGGGTGTGATGATGTTGCTGACCTTCGCCATCGGCATTGGGCTGGACTTTATCAACGTCCCGGCGCAGACCACGCTTCAGGATCGCTCGCCGAACTGGATTAAAGGGCGTGTGCTGGCGGTGCAGGGGATGATCCTCAACGCCGTTACGATTCCCTTCGTACTTGTCATGGGGCGGGTTGCCGATGGCTATGGGCTATCGCCCGCGATACTGGTTCTGGCTGGTATAATAGCGATTGGCGGACTTTTGAGTGTTTATATTGGTGGTCGGCCAGACCCTGGCGAGCGCCAGCCTGAATCGTAGTGTGTATCTGACAGGCGGCGTGATCGGCTAATTCAAAGGCAGTTCCGCGGCACGTAGGGCAACGTGGGCGTCACCTTAAGGCAGGTATCGTGTGGCATCATGGCGAGGAGATGACACTGGTCATAATTTCAGCGCATTCAATATTGGCAATGCTCTTGATCGCGCGGGCGCGGTAGCTGTTCCGCGAAATGCACGCGAAAGCACTCCCCGCCGGGTTGTCCGGCATCCTGGCGTTCCTGAGCCTCGGCATATTCTGGTCTCGCTGCTCAGTCCAATCGGCGATACGCTGCTCGCCACTCCGGCGCTGGCGGCGCTCCGTCGGCGGTACCCGGACGCCTCGCTGACGGTGATTGTCTCGGCCAGCAATGCTGGGATTCTAGAAGGCAATCCCGATGTGACCGAGCGCATCCTCGTGCCCCATCCTGGCAAGCGAGCCCCGCTGTTTCGTTTTGCCCAGGCGATGCGCGCCATCAACCGGACGCGCGATAAGTATGATCTGGTGGTGAGCCTCTCGGCGGCAAGCTCGTTCGTCACCTTCGTCTCGGGGTTATCGGCTTCGGCCAATCAGTATAAGCTGCACAGCCCGCCGATGTGGTGGCTGGTGGGCGGGCATTCCTCGGAATATCGCGCCCGCCATACGATTGACCAGTATCTGCTGACCATCGCGCCGCTCATCAGCCCGCCACGTAGCGATGACGACCGGGTGCCACGTCTCTATCTGACGCTCCAGGAGCGCTCGGCGGCGCGCAGGCTCTTGCGAGCGCATGGGCTGGCCCCCACCAAGCTGCTGATCGCCATGCATGTCGGCGGGGATGGCTTCAACGGGCGCAAGCGTTGGGCGCCCAAACGGTTCGCCGAGGTAGCCAACGCGCTGATTGAGCGGTTTGACGCCCATGTGCTGCTCATCGGTGGCAATGTCGACGTGCCACTGGCCGAACGGACCGCTGCGCTGATTCCGCATGGCGCGACCGTGCTGGCAGGTGAGACGCCGCTCAAAGTCACCGCCGCGCTGATCGAGGAGGCGACGCTCTTCATCGGCAACGACTCCGCGCCGCTGCATATGGCCGCCGCTGTCGGGACGCCCTCGGTGGGCATCTTTGGCCCATCTGACTGGAACGAGTTTCACCCCGTCGGTAAGACGGGCTACCAGCATCGTGTGGTTCACTCGAACCTGGCGTGCAGCCCGTGTTTCCGCTTCCTGGGCAACGACGCGCCCTGGATCCCCAATACCTGCTACTCGCGCGCCTGCCTGAAGGCGATCACTCCACAGCACGTGATGGACGCGGCAACCGCATTGCTCGCCCAGCAAGATGTGTCGCCGGATATGCGCGTCTAGCGGAACATGTCTGTGGTGGGGTCCATCACCAGTTCGCGGGCAGTGCCATCGTGGCGGTCGAAGGGGTAGCCGCGAATCAGGGCCATGGGGCAGCGGCTCACCTTGCCCATCACCAGCTCCGCGGCGGAGGCCAGTTCATCGGCGACCGCCAGCACGCTCACCTGCATCGTCCGTCCGAAGTCGTCGGCCTGCCCGCGATAGTCCACCAGTGGAGCAATCCCGGCGACGCCGATGGCGACGTTGACGATACCGTTGCGCCAGGGCCGCCCGAACGAGTCGGCGATAATGACCGCGACGTGCGCGCCCGTGGCTTCCCTGAGCGCGCGATGGATGGTCAGCGCCGTGGCGTCGGGGTCGAGCGGGAGCAGGCAGACCACCTCCTCACCCGGCACATTGGACGCATCCACGCCGGCATTCGCGCAGACGAAGCCGTGGCGCGTCTGAGTAATCAGGACACCGCGATCCATCCGCACGACGCGCGCGCTCTCGCGGAGCACCACCTCGACATGGCGCGGATCCTTGCCCCAGGCGGCGGCCCACTCACGCGCGAAATCGGATGGCTCGACGGTGCGTAAATCCACCAGCCTGCCCTCGGCCTTTGCCACGATTTTATGAGTCACCACCAGCACATCACCATCGTGGAGCGTTTCACCAGCGTCGCGCACGGCGTTGCGCGCAAGCTCGGCGAGGTCCATGCCCGGCGTGACCTCCGGCAGCGCGGATAGGCCAATCAAGCGCATCTCTGGCGATGGCGTCGCATGGCTCATGACGCTTCTCCCGCGCGTGGATGAGGGTACGTAGCCGACGGACGCCACAAGCCACGCTCGAACAGGTCACGCAGATCGTCAGGAGTATCTACGTCGAACGCTACCCCTGGAAGGCTCACAATGCGCGGCTCGATGCCTGCCGCGCGGGCCAGCGCGCTATGCTGGACAAGGCTTTCCTCGCCAAACGCGAAGGAAATCGCAGTTGGCGGATGCAACAGCAGCATATTGGTACCCTTTCCCGCGCGATCTGGGGCTATCGTCACCGATGGCGCGGGGGTGCTGTCATCTGCGCGCTCTCCATACGCCGCCATCGCCAGGACGTCGTCACGAGTGAGGAGCGGCAAGTCACCAAGCACAACCAGTAGCGCCTCCGCGTGCCGCCTGAGCGCCCATTGCCTGCCCAACTCGAGCGCATCGTTTAGCCCGGACCCCATCTGACGTACTGGCTGCGCGCCACTCTGCCACGCCCAGCGCAATATATCGTCGTCGGGGCTGACGACGCCAATATGGGCGATCTCCGCCTGATGCAGGGCGCTGATGACACGCCATGCCAGCCAGCGCGAGAGATTCGCTCTGCCTGCGGCATCCAGCACATTCGAAAGCCGTGTCTTGGCCTGGCTTCGGCTGTTGAGCGGAACAATGGCCGCCAGCTTCATGACATGGCCTCCGAGTTGGCAAGCTGTTCCGCAAACTCTAGCGTTTCCCGCGCCAGCCGCTGCCTATCCGCCGCGTCGCGCATGACCGTATCGGTTATATGGACGCGCAGATGCAGCTCGTCGCCAATGCGTTGGGCCAGCGTGGCATCCTCCTGGTCAATGATGATGCCATCGAGCAGATCGGCGTAGAGTTGGGCGACGCCAAACGCCGATACCTCGTCGCCCAGCCCGGCCAGCATGCGATCCGCGGGTCCGCGTAACGCCTTCCCGGCAATGATCGGGCTGATGGCGACACGCGGCACGCGCGCTGCCCGTATCAGATCGCGCATGCCAGGTACCGCCAGAATAGGGCCGATGCTGACCAGCGGATTGGAGGGGCAGAAGACAATCATCTCCGCCTCGGCGAGCGCCGCGCGAATCTGCTCGGTGGGTTCCGCCGTCTCGATTCCCGCGAAACGAATATCCAGCACCTCATCGCTGTGATGCCGCCGGACGAAGTAGTCTTGAAATGCCAGCTCGCCGTCAGGCGTCCGCACGTGTGTCGCCACTGGCGTGTCGCACATGGGGAGCAGCCGCGCGCGTACTCCGAGCGCCGCCATGAGCGCGCTGGCGGCCTCGGTCGGCGTCATGCCCGCGCGTAGCCAGCGGGTGCGCTGGATATGCGTGGCGAAATCGCGATCTCCCAGGAGAAACCAGGTATTCTCGCCATAGCGGCGCAGCATCTCTAACGTCGCGAAGGTGTCGCCCGCGATGCCCCATCCGGTCTCTGGGTTGGCGAGGCCCGCGAGCGTATAGAGCAGGGTATCGGCGTCGGGCGAGATGCGCAGGCCATAGAGATCGAAGTCGTCACCGGTGTTGACGATGATGGTCAGGTCATCGGGCGCGACTATTCGATAGAGACCATCGGCCAGCTTCGCTCCGCCAACGCCGCCTGCCAGAGCCACGATCATGTGGACATTTCTCCTCCGTGTGCCAACATCCAGCCGCTTTCTTCATTATCGCGAACTCGCGTGGGCTACTCCAGATCGTGGGCGATCACATTGGTGACCTTCAGATGGATGGTAATCCGCCGTTGTTTGCTGAAAGATTCATCCGCCTGTCGGTTGCCACTCTCCTCGCCATCATAACGAATGGCAAGCCTGCGGATATCGGCCTGGGCGGTCGCCTGGTCTTCGTCAAGCTCGACTATGCCTTCCAGCGTGACGAAGGTATAGCCATCGGCCACGCAGAGCGAGGCCCGACCGTCGCGGCGCAGATTGCCGTCTTTCACACGCCGCGCCCGCGTGTTCATCAAAATATTGTCGCCGTCAACGTCGTACCACATCACTGTCTGCTGCGGTGAGCCATCCTCGTTGATGGTCGCCAGCACGCCAAAGCGGCGCTCCTGCAAGAACGCGCGGACATTATCCTGTAACGCCATTCACCATCTCTCCTTGTTCATAGTTCATATCGCGTGCCATGCCATGCAGCGACGGCACGGGCACGAACGCTATCGTCCCGCGACCGAAAGCTCGGTCACGGCGGGGATGACCTCTTTGGCCAGCACGGCGAAGGCGTCGGGCTCGCTGACGTTGGGCATATTAAAGATGGCCTGATCGAAGCCAAGGTCGGCGAGCCACTGGAAGTGTGCAATCGCTTCGGCGGGCGTCTTCGTGCCATTACCGCCGCTCCGTGTGATGTGCAGTGTGCTCAGGGATGTCTTCTCGATCTGCTCGTAGGGCCGCCTGAGCGTTGCGCAATGCTCTCGCAGCACGTCCAGTTTGTGCTCGAGGACGCCTGGCTGTGGCACGGCGAAGAGATTGCAGGCGTCGGCATATTGCGCGACGAATCGCAGCGTCTTCTGCTCGCCCATACCGCCAATCAAAATAGGCGGATGCGGCTTCTGCAGCGCGTTGGGCACGTTCAGGGTAAGCTCCAGGTGGGCATGCTTGCCTTCATAGGGCTTCGCCTCACCAGACCACATTTGGAGCGCGATCTGCAGCAGGTCTTCCAACCGCTCGAACCGCTCTTTCACCGGCGGAAACGGAACACCTAGCCCACGATGCTCCTCTTCGTTCCAGCCCGCGCCGACGCCGAAGTAGGCCCGTCCGCCTGAGAGGACATCGAGCGTCGTGGCCGTCTTGACCAGGATGCCAGGATAGCGATATGTGACGCCAGTGACCATCGTGCCCAGGCGGATGCGCTCGGTTTTGCCCGCGGCGAACGCCAGCGCGCTCCACCCCTCCAGCATCTCCTCCTCTTTCGGGCCAACCCCGCGAATCTGGAAGAAATGATCCATCACCCACAGGCTATAGAATCCGGCGTCTTCGGCGCGCCGTGCGATGTCGCCAAAGGTGCGCCCCAACTGTTCGGGGCCGCCGGGCCAGGTAAATCGTGGTACCTGCAATCCTACGCGCATGTTGCCTCCACAGTACGCAATAACTCGTTGAACGCCACGCATGAGTAGCGCAGCCAGTACTACAAAAAATATAGCGCGTCATGGCAAGCCACCCACTAGCCATTTGAGTAGTCTCACAAGGCTAACGGTCAGGGCGAACGCCAGTCTGGCGCGTTGGTTCGTCATGGTACAATGGGGAGCGTCTTGGCCGACGTGATATCGGCAGGCTGTCAGGAGCGGGAATGGCGCACTATATCGAGGGGCGGCTGACATACGCCGAGGGTTTGATCCGTATTTTCCGTCAGGTTGTCGGCGCGGTGCTGCTCTCCTGGCAGCGAGTTCTCCGTGCTGGTGTGATAACCGCCGCCATCGTCTGGTCACTGGCTGAGGTCGTCGCTTGTGTGATGGCGTCTTCGTTTCCGCCGCCTCCCCTGACACAGCTGGTCGCCGTGGCGCTGGCGGTTGCCGTGGGCTATGGCGTCGCGCTCACGCTGCTGCTGGGTATATTGCTGCATGGTGGCGTCCGATTTATCCGCCAGCTGGAGGGCGAGGTCGAGATTGGCGCCCGCGCCGCCAGCGTCTTTGCCCGGCGAGAGGCTCGTGGCCTGGGCGCGACGATCAGGCGCGTCGCCGAGAGCAGCGCGCCCACCTTCGACCCGGCGACGAGGACACGGATGAGCGGCGGGCCCACTGTGAGGCCGCGGATGTCACACGGTCCGGCGGCGGCGGTTGGCCTTGACGTTGCCCTCGCCGCCGTGCGCACTTCGCCGTCCACATCCGAGCCGATGGCTGCGCTGCCGTACAATGCCCGTCCAGACACCCGCCGCGACCCAGACGACGCCATCATGCGCGCGCCTGCCCCCGCGCTCCCGTCACTGCCCGTTCTCGCGTCGCACCTGCCGCGGATCGAGTGGACCTATGACGATAAGATGCCGCAAGTGACGCGGGCGCAATCGGTTGCGTCCGTGACTCACGATGACGATGATGTGCCGTCTGTTCCCGTTCTCGCCATGGCCTCACCTCCTGATGACGCGGCGACGGCGCTAGGCGCCCCAGAAGGACATGCCACGGAATCCCCGGCGACTCCGGAAACGCCAGGTGATGCGGGTACGATGCCCACGCCTGATGTGCCCGGCCTTATCCCGCGCGGATATCGCGCCGACAGCTCGACTCGTCCGTTGCCCGCGATTACCCGCCCTCTCTCAGCGACTACGCGGCCACTGACCCCGACTGATGGCGCGCAGCCGCCCGGTGGTGTTCGCTCCGGCGGATTGTGGGAGCGCGTCAGCCAGGCGCTGGTTGGCGAGCCGACGCTGCCCGAAAACGACGCTCGCCAGGAGGAGCCACCGCTCGCTGGTGAAGTCATGCCTGAAGACGCCTGGCTAAACGGGTAGCGGACGCTATTTTTCCGGGTTTTGTGAAGCTCGGCATATTCTTATCCTGGTTTCAGGATACGTTCACGTTCTCCTTATGTCCGCCGTCTACACTTCGTCGTGCAAGAACATGAACAGGGGCTGTGCGAGGATGCGCAGCAGACGGGTGGTGTGCCAATGGCGTCACGCCAGCAGTTCCCGTTGAGAGGATGAAGCGGGAGGGAGTTTCGCCATGGACTACGTAAAATTCTCCGACACAAGCGGTCTGCCAACAGTCGAGCTGGATGCCTCTGAGGAGAGCATTGCGCTGCTGCGAAGTGTGCGGCCAATTCGCATTGGCGCCTACACCATGGATGTGACGACCAATGTGATTCGGTGGCGAGGCGAGACGCTTCGACTGAGTCAGGACGACCGGCAAACGCTCCACGTGCTGCTGCAGCATGCGGGCCAGATCCTGAGCTGCGAGCGGCTGGCGGCGCTATTGCAGATTGCGTCGGACAAGGTCGATGCTCAAATTCTTTCGCTGCGTACCACGCTGGAAGCAGCGGGCGTAACCTGGCTGCCGCGCCGCGCCGAGGGCTGTGGCTACATTCTCTGGCGCTAGTGCAGGCTGTCTCGATTGAACTGGCGCGCTGATTGACCGATGCGCCCGTAGGCGGGATGAGACGTATTCCCTTGTTGGGATTGCGTACCATCCCGCCTTTGTTTTTCCACGCTACCTCGTCACCGCGCGCTTCGCTGTTTCACACTGTCGTATAAACCTGGCGTACCTCACGCTGCCTCGTTCGTATACTTGATAGAGAAGCGCCACTCTCCTCTATTTCAGTCATCTCAGGGAGTGTTGGGTAGGCCACTTGCATGCCGTAGTAAAATTTGAGACACTAGAGGCTGACCTATAGCTGGCGGGCATTTCCCGCAGTTGCAATTATGTGTGGCGAGAAGAGGAGTGGGAAGAGTGGAACAGCGATTGATGAAGCTGCTGGGAACGGCTGCCAAGCATACCCTGGAGGCGCTGCGACGCGCTCTATTCGCGGTATTTATCACCGGGCTACTGGTGGCGCTGATTACGGCTGTCGCGACCGAGCTTGTCGGGTACCTGCTGACCAAGCAGATCAGTGGCCCAACCCATCTGGCGGCGGCGGCGCTGGCGCTGGCATTTGGCTACGCGATAGCGGTGACCGTCTTCCTGGGGGAGATTCTGCGCGCCATCGTCAAGATCATCGAGATGATCGTCGAAGAGTCCGAGAAGCTGGCCGCAGCGGCCCTCAAGGAAGCGGAAGTACTGGCTCACAAGGCAGAAGGAGAAGCGGCGCACCTTGGGCATGCCGCTCTCGGTGACGCCGGCGCGCTGGGCCGTGGGCTGGAGCACGCTGTCGGCGGCGCGGCAGGCGCGATTGGCGGAGTGGCCTCGGGCGCGGCGCACGAAGTTGGCCATATCGAGCATGGCATTACCAGCCATCTGCCCGGCCATCACAACGCCTCAGCGCAGACGCCGAACTCCTAACATCCGGGAGCGCCGATCTGGCGCGCAGCAGTGAGCGGACTGGTGGTCGCGTCTGGTTGCGCGGGCCATTGGTCCGTTCCGTTTGCGGTCCATTGCGCGGCGGTGTTAGGCTGGCTCAGGCATACAGCACACAGCGGCGAGCACAGCGAGTTACTCGATAGTAGAGCGAGGACAGTGAGGCTGTGCGCCGGGTTCGTTTCCTGGAGCAAGCGATGCATCGGCGGTATATCTGGCTGGCAGTGGCGCTTGCCGTGCTCATCGTGAGCGCCACTGGATACATTCTGGCCGGAGACTATTTGTATGCGCAATACCAGACGAGCTTGTCCAGCTATACCACCTCGTGTGATGCCCTGATCTCGTGGAACCCCCCGACGCGACTCTATACTGGCCTCTATGTCAACGCGCCGTCACTGGCCACCGTTCGGTACCGCAGCCAGACGCGGCAGACCCTGCGCATCTCGCTCAGCATCCCTCAGTTCACGCAGGAAGACAGCGTTGATGTGACGGCGACCTCGAGCTTCCAGCAGCATGCCTTTAAGCCGCAGGTGCTTGGCTCCGCGGCGCTCGATGCGCTGGTCGGGCCAAGCCAGCGCGCCGCCAAACTGCATTTGCAGGTACAATCGCTGAACAAAGTGCTCTGTGACACCAGTGCGCCAGTAACGTTGTTCTCGCGCCAGTGGATGAGCTGGCGCGATCCGGTCAGTGGCGATAACTCCGCGTATCTGGCGGGGTGGGTTACCCCCAACGCGCCAGTCATTTCCGAACTAATCGGGCGCGCCGCGGATCGGCTGGCCGCCTCACCAACGAGCTATCCTTCCACCATGCTAATGCATGGTTACGTCGGGCATACAACGGCCGATGACGTGCGCGGCCAGGTGAACGCTCTATTCGACACCCTGCAATTCAACTACCATGTGCACTACGCCAGCGACAACATTCCCTTCAACCAGGATGCTACCCAACGCATCCAGTTGCCCGAGGATATTCTCACCCAAAGCGCGCCCACCGGGATGTGTGTCGAGACGACGGCGATTCTCGCCTCGGCGATTGAGCGTCTGGGCATGTTCCCATATATCATCATCGTGCCGGGACATGCGTTCCTTGGCGTGGCGCTTGGCGCGGACCAAGGTGCACCGATTGAATACTGGGAGACGTCGGATCTCAACGGCGCCACGGGTAGCCAGGCGCATGCCGACGGCCAGAGCGAGTATCTTGGCTTTCAGCAGAGCAACCAGATTCAGCGTGTGATAGATATTCAATATGAGCGCCATCACGGCATTCAGCCAATCGAATAGTCACTGGACGGACGACGAGGAATGGACGGAAGCGTGTTTCCAACATGGATGGGTGTGGGAGGCTATGTCGGCCTCTCCTGCGCCATGGTGGCTGCTGCTGCTCTTGCTGTCTGGGCGATTGTGTATCACCGCGGCACCCCACGCCAGTCTGTTATGGCTATCCTGATTTGTCTTCTCTGCGCGGTGTTGATGATCCTTCCGCTCTGGTGGGAACAATCGCGCTTCCAGTTCTTTGGCAGCAGCCTTGGTGGCATCGAAGTGGCGTTGGTGCTGACATGGATCTCCCTCTTTGGCTGGACCCTCCCGCTGGGCATGCTGGCGAGCTTTGTCGCGTTGGCCGAGCCGACCAAGCCCACCGAGCGAGCTGGCCCGCGGCGGAGCCCCCTGCTCGCCGCGACTCTGCGGCTGGCGCTGGCCGATCCGGCGCGCTACGTCTCTGTCAGGAATCATGACGAACCCTGGGCGCAGCTGGTCGCGCTCGGCGATGTGTCTTCCAGGGGTGTGCGCACGCTGCTTTTGCGCAAACAGTTGATACTCATTGGACGTGAGGCAGATAACGACATCATCCTGGATGATGAGCGTATCTCGCGGCATCATGCCGAGATTCGAATGGATCACGGTGTGGCTGTGCTGCTGGACTATGGCAGCATGAATGGCACCCTGATCAACCGGCAGATGGTCACTCAGCCGGTCCCACTCAAGCCCGACGACATTGTGGATCTGGGTTCGCGCAGCTATCGGTTTTCGCTGATCGAGGGGCCATTCGCCACCTATGAGGCAGAAACCACCAAGATGCCCGGAACTGGCGGGATGAATCGCAGGCAGACGTTGCCGCCAATTGGCCCACCGACCTTCGTAGCCATCAATGGCGAGCTGACAGGCGCCCGCTGGGAGTTGCTGGAGCCGGTCATCACGATTGGGCGCGATGCATCATGCCAGATTCGCTTGCCAGATTCGACCGTCTCGCGCCGCCATGCGCAGGTCGTGCGACAGGCCGATGGCTACTATGCCAGTGATGTGGAAAGTAATAACGGCACGACGGTAAACGGCGAAGATCTCGTCACGCCGCATCGCCTTCAGCATGGTGATTTGCTTCACCTGGGGAAGGTTGCGCTGCGCTTCGTTTCGTCGATGCCACCGCTGGATACTCCGCCTCCACCACCGAACCGTACGCGCCCCCCCACAGGCGGAAAGTCGTCCAGCCGGACAACGATTCCCTTCTCACATGGGGCGGTGCTTCGTCCGATAGATGAGGGGCAGCAACCACAGGGCTAACGGAGCCGGTGCGGCCCGCGCGTTTTAGTCCAACCACCGCCGAGCGCTGGCCGCACAGAGGTCGGGGCAGCCGGGGCCTGATGCCATGCGTCTGTCCCTGGCAATACTGGGGCGACGGGCGCTCCAGTTGCCGGACGTGTGGGAGCGGACTCCTCTGCCGTCACGGAGGCTGATGCGCCCGCTGGCGCTGGTGTGGCGGATTGCAACGTCGGGGCAGCCGCTGCTGTTTGCAGAAGCGCGGATGTGGGAACGGTGGAAGCGGCAGGCGTCGGTGGCCCGAGGTGAGCCGAGGATGCCTGCCGACTCTGCGTGATCGCGCGCACAGCGTCGCGGCGGGTGTCGGCAAGTTGCGTTTCATGCATGGCCGCCAGCATCTTCTGGCCGCTGACCAGTAACACGCCCGACCCGATAAGGAACAGATAGAGTCCACCCTGCGGTGAGAGCAGGAGGTTAGACGGATCGCTGCCGAACGATTGCGCGAAGATTTGCGTGAGGGGCGCAAGCAGTAGCCAGACCGATCCGGCGATGCCCGCGCAGAAGGCTCCGATAATGAGTGGGAGGGCCGACCAGATCGGATGCTGGCGGAGCGAGACGGTGAAGACGGGCAAGATCGCCGCTGCCAGTAGCGCCACCACGACGATGACCGGAGCGCCAAGGCTGGCTGGTGTGACATTTTGGCCATTGACGCTGACCCACGGCAACAGTAGATCAGCCGCCATGCCCAGCGAGATGCCCAGGACGAAGCGCCCCGGCAAATCGCGGGGCAAACCGGTCGCCGACACATCGCCGACATACTTGACCGCGGGCGCGTGCTGAGTCGCGGGAGGAGGCGTCGCTCGCGCTCCGTCGCCGGAGGCGTGTGAGCCCGCCTGTGCGGGTTGTGGCTCAGCCATCGAGCGCTCGCGGTCACCGTAGACATGTCCGCAGGCCGGGCAGACTCGTGACCGAACAGCCATCTCCGTGCCGCATTCGAGGCAGAACATGCGCGCTCCTCCCGCGAATCACTTCCCGCGTCACGCGACCTCAACGACCCACACAGCATGAACCCTGATGAGAGAGTGAGATGAAACTAGGAGTCGTCTTCGTCTATCTCGTCCATCTCGGCCTCTTCGGCGGCATGCAACTCTGCCGCACGCTGCATCGCCTCCTCGGCCTCGGTCTGGCGGCCAGCCGCGACCAGCGTCTGCGCGAGGGTCTCATACGCGACCGCCATCTCTGGATCTAGCGAGACGGCCGTTTCCGCCATCTCGACCGCGTCGCTGGTTCGCCCCGCCGCGAGATAGGTGTCGGCGAGATCGTTGCAAATGGTTGGATTGAGTGGGTCGGCAATGCGCGCCTGCTCATACGATGAGATCGCCTCATCGTGACGGCCGAGCGCATCGTAGGCCGATGCCTGCTCGTAGAGCGCTTCCGGATCGTCGGGGAAGCGCTGCAAGTATTCATCGGCAACGGTGAGCGCTTCATCATAGCGTCCGGCGAGGTTGAGCGATGCGGCAAGCCCGGAATAGGCGTCCGCCAGCGCCTCCTCGTCGTCCTCGTCCTCGGCGTCGCTATGCTCCTTGACCAGCCCCCTGAAGGCTTCAATTGCCTCGTCGTAGCGTTCGGCGTCGCGCAGCGCCTCGGCCAGACTGAACCGTAGCCCGCTTGATTCGGGCGTCAGGTCAGAGGCCTTGCGATATGCCTCGATAGCTTCGTCCGAAAGCCCCTGCTCCTCGCGCCAGGCGCCCAGATGTTCCCAGGCCTCGGCGTCATCGGGAGCAAGCTGGACGACGTGCTGCCAGGCCTCGGCGGCCTCGTCGACGCGCGCCAGCGCCTCATAGGTCGTCGCCTGCGTGCGGTAGGTATCGGGGCTTTCCGGCTCCAGCGCCACCATCTGGTTCGCCAGCGTCAGCGCGTCCTGCTCGCGGTGCGCCTCCAGATATGACTGCACCAACGCGGCGTAGCGCTCCAGATCGCGTGGATCGTCATCCAGGCGCTTTTCCAGCGTGGCGATATGCTCAGATTGCTCCCGCTGGCGTTCGCGCACATCCAGCAGATTATCTGCCGCCAGCGTGTTCTCCGGCTCCAGAATCTGCGCCTGGCGATAAGCTAGGATCGCATCGTCGAAGAAGCCGAGCTGGCGGTAGGCGTCACCGACGTTGATAAAGAGCTCGGCGTTGCCGGTATCCAGCTCCAGCGCCCGCTGGAAGACCTCCAGCGCCTCTTCCTGCAAGCCAAGCTCGCCGTAGAGATTGCCCAGATTGATGTACGCCTCCATCAGCGCGGGATCCAGCCGGATTGCGCGCATGTAGGATGCGATGGCGCCCTCTACATCGCCGAGGTGTTGGCGGGCGAGCGCCAGGTTATAGCGCGCGCGCGCATCTCCCGGCGCGGCTGCCACGGCCTGTGCGAATGCTTCTTCGGCGGCCTCGTAATCGCCAGCGGCTGCCGCCTCATTGCCCTGGCGCAGGAACGCCTGCCCGGCTCCGTCGGCGCTGTTGCCGTTCGAGCCAGATGCACCCCTGTTCTGAGCATCGTATGGCATAGTAGGTTTCTCCGGTCACTGTTCGCAGCGACAAATTAGAGCGCCGCAAGGGAGGCGTCCAATTTCTCCATCGCCTCGTCAACATCACTGCGCTCGATAATCAGGGGCGGGACGAAGCGGATGGTGGACGGCCCGGCATTCGTCACCAACAGGCCCCGTTCCATCGCCTGATCCATGATATCCTGTGCCTTTGGATCAGCCAGATCGAAGGCGCGCATCAGGCCGAGGCCACGCTGGCCGGTGATGAGGCTGCTGTGGCGGCTGCGCAGCTCCTGCAACCGACCTTCGAGGTATTCGCCCAGGTCGTCGGCATGCTCGACCAGATGCTCGTCGACGATGGTGCGGACGGTGGCGACGCCAGCGGCGCAGGCAATAAGATTGCCGCCAAAGGTCGTGCCGTGGTCGCCCGGCTCGAAGATGTCGGCGCGCGGCGCGGCAAGCATCGCGCCAATCGGCACGCCGCCCGCCAGCCCCTTCGCCATCGTCGTGATGTCGGGGCGGACATCCATGTTCTCCCAGCTAAAGAACTTGCCCGTGCGCCCCATGCCCGCCTGCACCTCGTCGATGATGAGGATGAGGTTCTGCTCGTCACACCACGCCCGCAGCCCCTGCAAGTAGTCAGTTGAAGCGGGATAGATTCCGCCCTCACCCTGCACCGCTTCGATCAGGATGGCGCATGTCTTCTCATCAGTCGCCGCTTTGACGGCATCGAGATCGTTGAAAGGCACCTGCTTGAATCCATCGGGAAGCGGCTGCCAGGTATCCTGATACTTCTTCTGCCCAGTGGCGGCGGTGGTGGCCAGCGTGCGTCCGTGGAACGAGCGCTCCATGCTGATGACGCCGTACGCGCCATTGCGGTTCAGCCGCCCATACTTGCGGGCGAGTTTGATGGCGCCTTCGTTGGCTTCGGCGCCGCTGTTGGAGAAGAACGAGCGCATGCCGCCGCTGAGGTTATAGAGCTGCTCGGCCAGTTCCACCTGCCGCTCGTTGATATAGAGGTTCGACACATGGATGAGCCGGGTGGCCTGCTCCTGAATCGCGCGCACCACGTTTGGATGCACATGGCCCAGGACGTTGGTGGCGATGCCCGCGACCAGATCGAGGTATTCTGTGCCGTTCGCATCCCAGACACGCGCGCCCTGGCCACGTTCCATCACCAGATTGCGCTTGAAAGTGTGCTGGTAATACTTGTTTTCGAGGGCTACCCAGTCGCGCTTCTCTGGCTGCTGCCCCGCGGTCGTCTCGCCGGAGGGTGTCGTCGTGGTCATGCGAGTTCTCCTTGTGTGTCTGGGATGGCGCAACGTTGCGCTATCACGTGCTAGCGGGTATATTCGGCGTTCTCTTCGATGTAGCCGTGGGTCAGGTCGCAGCCCCAGGCCATCGCCGACGCATCGCCGAGATGCAGGTCAACGTCCACCGCGACCTCTGGCTGGCCCATCACCTGCCTCGCCGCGGCCTGGTCGTAGTCGGTCGCCATGCCATTGTGAACGACCAGAATCCCGCCGAGCGAGATATCCAGCTTGTCGTGGTCGAGGTCGGCGCCGCTCTTGCCCAGCGCCGCAATCACCCGGCCCCAGTTGGGATCGCTGCCCGCGATGGCGCACTGCCAGATGGGCGAGTTGGTGATGGCGCGGGCGGCTTTGCGCGCGTCGGCGCGGGTGGGCGCGTTGCGCACCGTCACCGTCTGGAAGCGCGATGCGCCTTCACCGTCGCGGGGAATCTCGCGCGCGAGGTAGCGTGTCACGTGGCGAAGGGCCGCCTCGAAGAGCGCCGCGTCGGGCGACGATGCATTCAATGGCGTGTTGCCCGCGACGCCGCTGGCGAAAAGCAGCACCGTGTCGTTGGTGGACATATCGCCGTCGACGCAGACCATATTAAACGAGTCATCGACCGCCGCGCTCAACGTGTGCTGTAGGAAGGCTGGATCGGCGGCGGCGTCGGTGGTGATGTAGCAGAGCATCGTCGCCATGTTGGGGTAGATCATGCCCGCGCCCTTGGTCGATCCGCCCAGGCGCACAGTCTTGCCTTCTATGGTGAACTCCACTGCAATCGTCTTGGTGCGCGTATCGGTGGTGATGATGCCCTGAGCGAAGTCGGGGCCGCCATCGGGACGCACCTCGATCTGCGCGACGCCCTTTTCGACCTTGTCGATGGGCAGTCGCCGCCCGATGATGCCGGTGGAGGAGACGAGCACGAGTGACGGATCGATGTCGAGCTTCTGCGCGGTCACGTCGGCCATGCGGCGGGCGTCGAGCATTCCCTGCTCGCCGTTGGAGCAGTTGGCGTTGCCGCTGTTGACGACGACCGCCTGGGCATGCCCACCCGTCGCGGCCAGCTTCTCGCGGTCCAGCAGGACGGTGTGCGAGGCGGTCTTGCTGGTGGTGAAGGCGCCAGCGGCGGCGCACGGTCCATCGGCGACGAGCAGCGCCAAATCCGGCAGGCCCGCGTCCGACTTGATGCCACAGGCGGTGTTTCCGGCGCGGAAACCCTGCGAGGCGGTGACTCCGCCATCCACTAGGCGCAGGCCCACGGCCAGGTCGCGCGTCATCAGCTCAGGATAATCTGTCACGTTAAAGGCTCCTCGACGAGCAGGTGTACTTCAGCAGCAGTGCGTCCGCACGGCTGTCACGACAGGTGATACGATAGTTTGCGCTGGTCGCCCGCTCCGACACACGGCGAGGCGTGGGAAGTGTCACACAGGCTAAGCTATTGTACATCGCGGGCAATGCCGTCGCAAGCGGGCGCTGAGTGCGGAGGGGAGCGGGTAGTGTTGGGCTGCTGTCAGCCGTGCAGAACGAGCCGTGTAGTCAAGCCATGAGATTCGGCTACAGAACTGGAGACAATTTGTTTAGTGTGGCTCAATGCCGGGCGATGTAGACGCGCTGCCAGGTGTTCGAGGACACCCCATCAAGGGCAGTCTCCTGGAAATTGGTGACATATGGCCTCACCATGTATACCCAGGTGAATTGGAACAACGGTATCGTGGCCACATTGGTGACCAGCGACTGTTCTGCCTGATTATATTCTGAGAGCCTCCGGACAGTATTCTGGTCGGCATCCGCCTGGCGCATCAACGTGTTGGCCTCCGGCACGTTGGCGTGACCGAGATTGAATGGAGAGTCTGGCAAGAGAAGATTCGAGAGCCAGTCCTGCGGGTCGGGGTAATCCGCAGCCCAGAAGACTGTCAATAGCTGGAATTTTCCGATGTCATCATGCAGCACCAAATCAAAGTATGTTGACTGGCTGATCACAGTGACGCTTATGGGATAGCCTGGCATTGCTTGCAGCCACATGTCTCACATCTCTGCGGCAAAGGTTGCGGCATTCGGAATCTGATCAAATACGCCCACAACGACCGGCGGGCATTTGTGCAGGTCGCCGCCGCATTGGTCATTTGCGTAGGCCTGTGCGCTGGCGCTCGCATCGGCCAGATTCCCCGTCAGGGTTTTCGTACTGTCAGGTCCGATCAGATCAGAATAGAACCCCGGCATGCCCTGTGGTACGACATGGTTGGTGGGGGTCGCAAGGTTGGCAAAAATATCCTGGGCCAGTTGTTTCTTGTTGAGGGCCAGGGCGAATGCCTGGCGCATGCGCTCGTCGTTGAGCGGTGGCTCCGACCAGTTCAGGAAAAGACTAAGCGTCGACAAGATGTCAATTTCGCGCGCATCGGATCGCAGTCTTGCGCTCGCGAACTGTTCTGGCAAAAGCTCGCTGACATCGCCTTGACCATCCAAATAGTTCGCATACATCTTCGCGGAGTCTGCAGTCACAGTGAAGTCAAGTTCGCGGAGTTTCGCGCGGGCGCCCCAGAAATGCTCGTTCCGCAGCAGTTCCAGCTTGTTCCCGGGTTGCCAGGCGACAACCTTGAAGAGATCGCCACCGAGACCACCTGCGTCCGCCAGGTGATCAGTCCAGCGCTCTCCATATGTGCTGATGAGCGCCTGCGGCACCGCCCACGCATTCGGGTATGTGAGTGTATCCAGAAAATAAGCGGCTGGATGGTCGAGATGGATGGCCAGCGTCTCCTTGTCTGTCGCTAGTAGCGAACTGCCAATCAGCGTTGTGATGGTTCCCGATGGCGCGCCATTTGCGCACAGTTCAGCGTGAAACGTGGCAGCGTCCACAATCGGGAAATAGTAGCTCGCCGCGGGCGCTCGGGTACAGGGGTTGAGCGCGCGATTGATCGCGAACGCGAAATCATCGGCTGTAATCGGCACGCCGTTACTCCAGGCAAGCCCTTGGCGCAGTGTGAAGGTGTACGTGCGGCCATCGGGACTGATTGCAATGTGCGCTGCTGCCCAATTCTCGACCCGCAGATGGTCATCGAGTTGTACCAGACTGGGGAAGATGAGTTGAGTCACTTCGTAGTCATCAGTGATACTGACGAGCTGCGGATCCAGGGTGTTGAGGGAAGATACGCCTACCTGCAGCACTTGCTGGCTCTCAGGAGCCGGTGGTGGGCCGACTGGCGCCGCCAGATTGTCTCGCCATGGGCCACCCAGAAGCAGCGCCACAAGCAAGACGATGGGGACGGTACGATAGAGGAATAATGCCCTGGGGTGGGACATGAAATTTCGCGCCTTCAGCAACGTTGGTTTCGGGCTGTTGGCGACTGTGACTTCATCTTGAGAGACAGGAGAGATAGGAGTAGCCGACACAGCAGAGGCCGACGCCTCTGGATACTCGGCATCTGCGATTCTTGGTGATCGTAAGTAAATCTCGTCGTGAGTCTCGTCAGTCTGCTGATCGAGGGTAGAAGCTGCGGGCCGTCGAGGGCCTGCGCCTAGTGAGGGGCGACGCGCGGCAGCCGTCAGCATCACATGCTCCGCTTCTGAGAGCCTGAGCGCCACAGCGAGCTGGTCAACAGTATATCGGTAGGGATACCGGCGGACGCCCCGCTCCAGGTCGCTAATATCGCGCTGACTCACGTCAGCTAAGTCTGCCAGTTCCCGTTGAGTGAGCTGCGCGCGTGTACGGAATAGTCGGAGCAGATCGCCAAATGACCGATCATCCATACATACCTTCCCTCTTACGCAAGAGTACGCGGGTCGGACCTGGGTAACTGGCGAGAGAGTATCACTTTGCTTATGCCTGTGCAACCGCAAGTGCGTGCATAAGTGCGTATGTCAGTGCGTGTACTGCGTGTTCCACCTGCGCATGTCGCCATGGCATAGTTCCGACGAGGCCACCACTGAGCTCGGATTGAGCCAGATCCCCGCAATTGTCGCCGACAAGACAAAGCAGACGCCCACCCAGCTACTTCGATATCGGCGAGGCGGTCCAGAAATCCAATCCGTTCTCAAAGTCTGGTGTTGCCCTATGCCACGAACCGGCTAAAGTGACCCGATTCATCAAGAGGGAGGAAGCAATGACGCGCACCACACACCGACTGGCAGCGGCCATCGTATTTGTGAGCCTATTGGTAATGCTATTGGGATGCGGCTCAGGCGCATCCGCTGGGTCGTCCAGGCCGAAAGCGCCAGCGGCGACACCCACCGCAACTATTGAGCCTGTTACGCAAGCCTATTTGACTGTGCTGCGCCAGTACTACATGCCATTCCTGGGCGACGAAACGCTTGAGAAAAACAGGTGTGGCATACCTGCCTTGTTTGGTTCACTAGCAGTAGTGAAATCACTCATGTCATTTTGCGGGCAATTTGAGTCGAAGGCGCTCGCAAGCGCACAGACCTTGCTCGACCACCTGAAGACCGTCACGCCGCCAACACAGTGGAAGACCGCAGACGAGAAGCTCAAGCAGGCCATACAAGTGACTATCACCTTCCACGCCAAGAAACTACAGGCCATTAACACTCAAAACGCCGCTCAATACAAGGAGGTCAATGGCACGGGTCCAGTAATGGCGGGATTGTACTGCGACCCAATTGGCCAAATAAACGCGGGACTGCCACTGTCCTCAGCATTGCCAGTTCCTGAGCAATCGGCATGTTCCTAAAAAGTGGCTGACCTGAAGAGGAGGTGGACTCGCATGCAGACGGCTTTGGTGAAGCCACGGCGCCTCGCGGCTAGCGCTATCTTCGCGGTGCTCCTCATGGTGACTCTCGCGACATATGCCAGGATATCGGCTCCAATACCTTCGACAGCGCATGTGACCAGCAGGCCAACTATTTTGACAACAATCTGTTCTCCACAACCAGCGACGCAAGATCTGCCCACGACGCCTTCCCACCCGCGCTAGACCCATGGACAACGAGCGAGACCGAATCTGCAAACTATGAGGTCAAACGCGAGCGCCACGGCGGTCATCGAGGGACCGGATAGGTCATTGGTGCTGTCTGTCAATGGCTCCTATCCGGTCCTTTGTAATCATCGCTACAAATTTTCCGCATGCAATGCCGTCGCAAGCGGGCGCTACATGTGCTGGGCCACGGATGATGTGTGAGTTCGTGACTACGCGCAAAGCGGCGGGCTACCACGTCCGATACGATGAGCAGGGGCTGATTGGCAACGCTCAGTCGAAAAAGATGCCGCTGACTACCGCATTGGAATTGAGATTGGTCACGGTGAAGCGCACATGACCGCGCACCAGCCAGATCAGATATTTGCCGTTGCGGAACTGATCGTTCGCGTTCGTATCGCCACTAGCCTGGCCTACCGTGCGTGAGTCGAGCGTCGCGCCAGTGGTGGCGTTTACCGCCACGATGCGTTCCACACGTCCGCCCCCGTAGCCATCCCAGTCCAGCAGATACATCGCCAGCCGATGGGTTGCGCCATCGGTCACACCTATGTCAATCGTGAAGGTCTGACCAGTGAACCAGCACGCCGCGATGCGACCAGTTCCTTCCGTTCCCGGTGGTTTCTGGAGAGCGCGTGTATCCGTTGTCCCATCTGACCAGACGTAGAGGCTTTCTGAATTGATATTCACGATCAGATAGCCGGGGATTTTGTTGAATGTTGGATACGATGAATGGATAAGATCGTTGGGCGCCAGGAGATATCCTTGCCTGCCATATTTGCCAGTCCAATTTCCACTCGTCGTGGTATCCACCTTCACGAACGACGCCTCTACAGCAGGTGGTGGCGCCGGGGTGGCAGTGGGAACGGACGTCGGTGTAGGTGAAGGTACGGGGGTGAGCGTCGGTGTGGGCGAGGGCGAAAGAGTCGCCGTTGGGTGAGCCGTTGGCCCGAAACCGAAGACCGGCAGCTCCATCTGGTGGGCGACTCCAAGTGATGCTGCCCCGCAAAGACTTACCACGAGCACTGCTACCGCAAGCGCTATGAATAGCGTGCGTCTCGTCAGCGGCGTGCGGCGGGTTCCCGCTCGACCGCCTCCAGGCACAGTTCCAGGCGCAAGCCACGCCGCGGCGGTGACGCGCGAATCATCCTGGGAAGGCGGCTCCGTTGGCAGCTCATCCGCGTGCGCCGGACGACCGCGAAAGGGATTGCCCCTGAAGGCGTTCTCGCGCGTTGTGCGCCGCAGCCCCGGCAGTGCAGTGAGCAGGCTCGTACCCTTCGGGAAGACGGCGCGCCGCGCGGCGAACCCGAAGCTGCTTGCGTCGGGGTAGCGCACCGCCGGATCGGAGGCGAGCGCGATCATCACGACATCCTCAAGCTCCTCGCTGATGTCAGGAGCGAGCGTTGAGGGGGGAGTAATATTGCCCTGTAAAGAAAGCGCCGCCACCTGGTATGGTGTCTCGGCCTCATGAGGTGGGTGTCCGGTGAGCAATTCATACAGCACAGCGCCCAGCGCGTAGATATCGGCGCGCTCGTCGATGGACTCGCCACGTAGCTGCTCGGGCGCCATGTATTCTGGCGTGCCGACCGGCAACCCCGTCGCCGAGAGTGTCTGCGCCATGCGCCCTGTGCGCGACATCGTCAGGGGTCGGGCGATGCCAAAGTCGGTCAGGAACGCCTCGTCCTTATCGTTGAGCAGGATGTTTTCTGGCTTGACGTCGCGATGGATGAGACCCGCCGCGTGCGCTACTGAGAGCGCCGAGGCAATCTGCACGATGAGCCGCACAGCCTCCTTTGGCGCGAGCATGCCTTCGCGCTCCAGCCGGTCGCGCAGCGACTCCTTGAGGAGAGGCATCACATGATAGAGAAGGGGGCCTTCCTCGCCAAAGTGGTAGACCGGAACGATGTGGGGATGATTGAGCGCCGCAACACGTTGCGCCTCCGTGCGGAAACGCTGCACGTAGTTCGGGTCGGCCGCCAGCGAGGCGGGCAGCACCTTGACGGCGACTGGCCGCTTGAGCTTCACGTCGACGCCGCGATAGACCTCCGCCATGCCGCCCGCGCCGAGTAATCCCTGTAGCTGGAAGTCGCCAAGCTGTTTGCCTGTCAGGCTTCCTCCGCCCGCTGACGTCACAGAACCCCTCCTGCCCTGGCGCCTCTGATGTCAGTGCCTCACCCGGCCGCACGACGCCTGTAGCATTATTACTGGCCGAACGATGCGCCCACAGGATACTGCAATGCGCGGGATACCGCAATATTGAGAGCACAGAACGGCCAGTGGCGCTCCTGTATACGGTACGCCGCACGCTCCCTTGCCCGTTGGTCGGCCTGGGTATCCCGTGTATACTGATGCTGACCATGCAGGGGAAGAAGATTGGTTCAACGGGTGTGGATACTCCTGCATGCGAGGGAGGAGAGACAACATGGCGAGTACGTGCCTGTTTGTGAGCCATAGCACTCAGGATAACGGCTGGTGCCGCGAGTTGGTGGCGGCGCTCAAGGTGGCGGGCTACGACGTCTGGTACGACGAGCAGGGGCTGACTGGTGGCGCCGTCTGGATCGAGACGTTGCAGCGCGAGGTACAGGCGCGCGATGTCTTCGTCTTTGTGCTGACGGCGGACTCATGGGCGTCGTCCTGGTGTCAGGAGGAGCTGCGGCTGGCGCTCTCCACGCAGCGGACCATTCTGCCGGTGATGCTCAAGCAGACGCCGGTGGAGGGCTTCCTGCTGACGCGCCAGTGGGTGAACGCCAGCGATGTGGACGCCGCGACCGGCGTGCAGCGCGTGCTGGCGGCACTGGGGTCACCTGTCGTCTTTCCCGCCGCTCCTGCGCCGAAGCAGATCACGCCCGCGCCCCAGATTGTGCCGCCCGCGCTTCAGCAGCGAGGCTTCGTCGGCCGGGTCGTGGATGGCGTTGAGGTGATTACACCGCCGATGTGTCTGGTGCCCGCTGGCCCCTTCCTGATGGGAACCGATCCACGCAGAGAGCCGGAGGCGGCTGAGCGTGAGGAGCTTCAGCGCCAGGTGGAGGTTCCCGCCTTCTACATCGGCGCATTTCCGGTAACGGTGGCCGAATACGCCGGCATCCTCAAAGCGCAGACGATGCGCCCGCCCGAGGCGTGGTCTGCGCAGAGCGCGCGACCAGACCATCCGGTCACGCATATCTCCTGGAAGGCTGCCCTCGCCTATGTCACCTGGCTGGCGCAGGTCACGGGCGAGCCCTGGCGGCTGCCCACCGAGGAGGAGTGGGAGAAGGCGGCGCGCGGGACCGATGGGCGCATCTATCCCTGGGGCGACTCGTGGGACCGTTCGCGAGCGAACACCGACGAGAGCGGGCCGGGCGATACGACACCGGTCGGCTCGTATCCCACCGGAGCCAGCCCATACGGTGTCCTCGATATGGCGGGCAACGTCAATGAGTGGTGCGGCATCCCGCCGGACTCGCCGCTCTTTCGTCCCGGCGCGTGGTCCGGCGAGCAGCGCAAGAGCGTCGGCTATCTCGCGGGCGGCGCCTGGGATGAAAACCCGTCGCATACGCGCGCGGCCTATCGCAGCCAGCTCTTCATGGGCGAGCAGACCGACGATACTGGCTTCCGCCTCGCCTGGCAGCCACCAACCGCGTAGCGCGTCTCGTTTCTGATTCCCCTCTCCCTGTGGGGGGCTAGGGGGGGCAGATGCGCTATACTTTCTGTCAGGCGTCTCCACCGCGGCGGACGCGGGCATTCTGTGCAGCAAAGGAGCATCACCCACTATGCCTCAGCAGTATATTCTCGTCGAGCGCGACGAGCCGATTGCCACCGCCATCATCAACCGACCCGACAAGCTGAATGCGCTGAACTGGGATCTCATCGCCGAACTGGCCGACGAGCTGGAGAAGCTAGATCGCGACGACGCGATTGGCTGTGTCGTGCTGACCGGGGCGGGCGACCGCGCCTTCGCCGCCGGAGCCGATATCGCCGAGATGTCTGATGCCAGCACCATGCGGATGGCGACCGGCTCCTTCGAGAATTGGGACCGCATCCGCCGCGTCCACAAGCCAATTATCGCGGCGGTGGGCGGGTTCGCGCTGGGCGGCGGCAACGAGCTGGCGATGCACGCCGACATCATCGTTGCCAGCGAGAAGGCGAAGTTCGGCCAGCCCGAGATTTTGCTGGGCATCATGCCCGGCGCAGGTGGTACGCAGCGGCTGGCGCACACGGTGGGCAAATACAAGGCGATGGAGATGTGCCTGACTGGCGATCAGTTTACCGCGCAGGATATGCTTGCCGCCGGGCTGGTCAACACAGTTGTGCCGGAGGGCCAGCATCTCGAAGCGGCGAAGGAGATGGCGCGCAAGATCGCCAGCCGCGGTCCGCTGGCGGCGCGGATGACCAAAGAGGCGATCCTAATGGCCTTTGAAACCCCGTTGCAGGTTGGCCTGCAATACGAGAAGCGGCTCTTTGCCATGCTCTTCTCGACCGAAGATCAGAAAGAAGGCATGCGCGCCTTCATGGAGAAGCGCAAGGCTGAGTTCAAGGGGCGGTAGTGCGTGCCAGGCCATTCTCGGCCATAAATGGTCATCCTAAATAATCACAGGGTCAACTGTCGGTCGAGAGTCTCAGGGGAAAGCGAGAAATACCATGGAAGACGCCGTCATCCTCAGCGCTGTCCGCACGCCGATTGGACGCTATGCGGGCATCCTCAAAGACGTGCGCCCCGATGACCTGGGCGCGCTCGTATTGGCTGAGGCGATCAAGCGCGCGGGTGTCGCTGCCGAGGCGATTGAAGATGTGGTGATGGGCTGCGCCAACCAGGCGGGCGAGGATAACCGCAACGTGGCGCGCATGTCGCTGCTGCTGGCCGGGCTGCCCTCGTCGGTTGCCGGACAGACAGTGAACCGGCTCTGTGGCTCCGGCTTGCAGGCGATCAACACCGCCGCGCATGCCATCCAGGCGGGCGAGGGCGAGGTCTGGCTGGCGGGCGGCGTCGAAAGCATGACGCGCGCGCCCTTCGTGCTGGGCAAGGCGGAATCGGCGTTCGCCCGCGGCGAGATGAAGCTGCAGGATACGACGCTGGGCTGGCGCTTCATCAATCCGAAGCTGGCCGAGTTGCACCATCCCTACAGTATGGGCGAGACTGCCGAAAACGTCGCGGAGAAATACACTGTCTTGCGCGCCGACCAGGACGCCTTCGCGGCAGAGAGTCACCGACGGGCCATCGCCGCGATAGACGCGGGCCGCTTCCGCGATGAGATCGTGCCGGTTGAGGTTCCAGCGGGCAAGGGTAAGATTGAGCTGATCGCTACCGACGAGCAGCCCCGACGCGATACGACGGTCGAGAAGCTGGCGGCGCTCAAGCCGGTCTTCCGCAAAGATGGCAGCGTAACGGCGGGCAACTCATCCAGCATCAACGATGGTGCGGCAGCGCTGGTGGTCGCTTCGCGGCGCTGGGCCGAGGCGCAGGGCATTCACCCGCAAGCGCGCATCGTCAGTTGCGCCGTTGCCGGGGTTGATCCCGCCTACATGGGTCTGGGGCCGATTCCCGCCAGCCGCAAGGTGCTCGAACGCGCGGGCCTCTCGGTCGGCGACCTCGATCTCATCGAGCTGAATGAGGCGTTTGCCTCGCAGTCGCTCCAGTGCATCCGCGAACTGGGGCTGGATACCGCGAAGGTCAATGTCAACGGCGGCGCGATTGCGCTGGGCCATCCGCTGGGCTGCTCCGGCGCGCGGCTGATGACGACGCTGCTGTACGAGTTGGAGCGGCGCGGAGGGCGCTACGGGCTGGCGACGATGTGCATCGGCGTCGGCCAGGGCATCGCCACGGTCATCGAGCGAATCTAATGGCTGCCAGTGCATAGGTAGGATTCTCGCGCCTGATTCCGATATGTTAAACTCGGGAACACGAGCGAGCGGTGCGCGATTGATACTCATCGATGAGCAGCGCCGTCGAGCGCTATAACTGCTGCTATTCATTTGCCGCGCTGGCATGTTCGCCCGCCATCTTGCCTCATAGGGTATGATCGACACAGCACGCTCTCTTCGTGCCCTCGCCCGTTTACGTCTGCGACCGCTATGAGGACACAGATCGATGTCATCTATCCGCCTGGCTGAGCTGCACGCCTTCATCGTCCATTTTTCGATTGCCCTGCTGATTACGAGTGTTGCGCTCGATGTTGCCGCCATCATTTTCCGTCGTGCCAGCCTGGTCGAGGGCGCGACCTGGGCGCTCATGCTTGGCGCTCCCATGACCGCTATAGCCATGCTCTCTGGATGGCTCAGCGAACACAATACAGCTATCAGCGCGGCGGGATACGACTTTCTGCGCCTGCATAAGATGACCGCGTTGCTGGCGACCGTGGTCTTTCTGGCGCTGTTTCTGGCGCGACTCGTGTGGCTGTTGTCGCGCCTGGTCGCCTGGCTGCGGCTGGCCTTCCCCAAGTCGGTCAGGCTGGCCAATGTCCAGGAATGGCTGGGTGAGAAGCTGCCACAGGCATATGTCACGCCGCTGCCGCGTAGCGCCATCGTCGCCTACCTGTTGCTCGCTCTCATTGGCGTCGGCCTGCTCGTCGTCACCGGCTATCTCGGCGAGGCGCTGGTCTATCGTTTCGGCATTGGGGTCTTTAGCTCCGGTGTGGCGCTACCCTAGCGGCAATCGCTGCTATAGGCGCGGGCCACGCCGGTCTCAAGTTAGCGTGTGATCGAGCCGCCGTAGTGACGCCAGTAGCGCCGCCTGCCGCGCGCGTGGCAGCTCCTTAAAGATGCCCTCGATCATGCGTTCCTGAGCAGGCAGGGCCTCCGCGCGAACATCCTTGCCCTTCTCTGTCAGATACAAATGGTTGGCGCGCCCCTCCTGCTGGCGAACCAGCAGGCCGCGCTCCTCCATCCGGTCGAGCAGTTGGCAGACGTTGCCCTTCGTCACGAGCAGTCGGTCGGCGAGCTGCTGCTGCGTCAATCCCTCGGCGTTGCCCACCTGCACCAGCACATCGAACTGCGCCACCGATAGATCCCACTGGCGCATCAAATCGACCGTGGCCCGGTCAACCTTCTGGAACACGCGCGCCAGCCGCAACCACGCTGGAATGGCAATTGATCGACCGCTCATATTTCCTACCTTTTTCGCGATGCTCTATAGCTGTTTGATCGGCCACGTTTGGAAGATGAATACACTGTATCATTCCCATATAGTTTATCGCTAAACGATTTTATGTGTCAAGCGGCATAGCATTGATATTGACAGAGCCTGAGCCGTGTGCATACAGTATACGGCGGCCCGCGGAATGCCATGTGGGAGCGGGCGGTTGGCTGTGTTGCATGACGCGCGTCATTGCATGTAAGATAGAATATCCGCCAAACGTCATGAATTGCGGGAGCGGAAGGGATGCGCGCTTACGCCTGGCAGTGCAATATCCTTCCGTTCCTTCATGTGTGGCGGCATGTGGCAATGTGTGCGCACTTGACGCCTGACAACAGCGCGCCTCTCGCACCGGCAATAAGAGGTCATTCGCTATGACAATACGCAAAATTCTTACCATGGATTATCCCGTCTTACGCGCGAAGGCCAAGAAGGTGTCGCGCTTTGATCCCTGGCTCGAACGGCTGGTGCAGGATATGTGGGAAACGATGCACGATGCGCCCGGCGTTGGGCTGGCCGCGCCCCAGATTGGCGAATCGGTGCGGGTATTGGTCGCCGAGTATACCGATGACTCGCGCAATGAGCATCATAAAGTGGCGCTCGTCAACCCAGAGGTCATTAAAGCAAGTGATGATGAGGAGCTGGGCACTGAGGGTTGTCTGAGCATCCCCGGCTACGTCGGCGATAATGTGCCGCGGGCGCTAGCGGTCACCGTCAAGGCGCGCGACCCGAAGGGCAAAGAGGTCCGCCTCAAGGCTGAGGGGTGGTGGGCGCGTATCCTGCAGCACGAGGTCGACCATCTCAATGGCGTCCTCTACATCGACCTAATCGACCCGAAAGATGTGCGCGAAGTCACTGAAGATGAAGTCGTCGACGAAGGCGAGGTGCTCGAACGGGCGCCATCTGGCAAGGAGAGCAAGGTTGAGAGGCGCGGACGTACCAGTGGCAAAGCGGCGGGAGGCTCCAGATGAGTAGCACCGTGGGCAAGTACCATATCTGGACCGTCGGCTGCCAGATGAACATGGCCGATACGCAGCGTGTCTCTGGCATCCTCGAAAACCTTGGCTGGGAAGAGTCGCCGACGATGGACAGCGCGAATCTCGTCGTGCTCAATACATGCAGCGTGCGCGAGCAGCCGGAGAAGCGCGCGCACGGGCAACTCTCGCTCCTGAAGCACGCCAAGCGCCATCGCGCCGATCTGCTGGTCGCGATGATGGGCTGTATGGTAGGCAACTCGCGCCAGGTTGAAGACATGAAGCAGCGCTATCCCGTCGTGGATCTCTTCTTCAAGGTCGAGCAGGCCGAAATCCTGCCGCATTTTCTGGAAGAGCGCTGGACGCCGCTGGCGGGCGAGGGCTGTGTGGATGTGGCCGACATGGGCGCGCCACGAACCATTGGCGTCTCTGGGCCACTGCCGATGCTCCAGATGGAGCAGGGGCTGCCCGACGCCCCAATGGAGATTCCGGTCGCTGATGGGCATGGCACGAGTGCGGCGGGCGTGATGGGCGCGATGGCCAGCAACTTCCGTCCCGGCTCGCGCGAGCTGCACTATCCCACCGCTGGCGAGACCGGGGTGAAGACGCGCACCCCAACGGCATGGCTTCCGGTCATCCTGGGATGCAACAAGGTCTGCTCGTACTGCATCGTGCCTTCCCGGCGCGGGCGCGAACGCAGTCGTCCGGTGGCTGAGCTGCTCGACGAGGCACGCACGCTGACCGAGGCAGGAGCCCGCGAGCTGACGTTGCTTGGGCAGACGGTAGAGGCCTACGGGCTGGACAAGCCGGGCGAGGGCGATCTGGGCGACCTGATGGAGCGGCTGGGCGAGATCGAAACCTTGCAGCGCATTCGCTTCATGACTTCCTATCCGCCGCATATGACCGACAAGATGATTCACCAGATGGCGGCCTTGCCCAAGGTCTGCGAACACGTCAATATTCCGGTGCAGCATGGTGACGACGGGATGCTGACTCGCATGCGCCGGGGCTATACGCTGGCGGAGTATCGCACGCTGATTGGCAAGCTGCGCGCGTGGTGGCCGGGCGTCTCGCTCTCCACTGATATCATTGTCGGCTTCTGCGGCGAGACCGACGAGGAGTTCCAGCACACCCTTGACTTGCTGGAAGAGGTCCGCTTCGACGTGGTGCATGTCGCGATGTATTCGCCGCGTCCCGGCACGCTCTCCTTCAAGTGGGAGGACGATGTGCCGCTGGATGTGAAGCGTGCGCGGCTGCATGCCATCGAGGCGATGCAGGAACGGATCGCGCTGGAATCGAACGCGCCATATGTGGGGCGTGAAGAAGAGGTGTTGATCGAATCGCATCAGGTGGCTGGCGGCCAGCATCAATGGCGAGGCCGGACGCGGACGAATAAGCTGGTTTTCCTGCCCGCGACCAGGTCCGGCGCGCGCGCGGATAATGGCGGCGTGGCGGGTGATGTGACGCCGGGTGACCTGGTGATGGTCCATATTGATCGCGCAACGGCATGGTCATTGCAAGGGCATCGCGCGATACAGTAGAATACCGCGTTGATATCGCACGTTAACGAGGAGACCCGCCGTTTGAGGGCAGATCGCCTCGCAGGAGGTAATGGAGTCGATGAGTCAAGCCGCGTATCAGCCGGAGGAGCGGGAGCGCAGGCGCCGTCAGCTGACAGACCAGGCGGTTCAGATGGCGCGCGACAGCCGCTGGGAAGACGCAGTCGCCACCAATCGTGAGCTGCTGACTGTCCTTCCGCACGATCCGAGCACCCTGAATCGTCTGGGCAAGGCGCTCAGCGAGCTGGGCCAGTATAGCGAAGCCAAGCGCGCCTACACGGAGGCCCTTGAGCAAGACCCCAGCAACAATATCGCGCGGAAGAACCTGGAGCGCATCTCATCGCTCAGCGATGAAGAACCGACCGACGGGCGTCATCCCGTCGAGCGGATTGACCCGCGCATCTTCATCGAGGAGACAGGCAAGACCGGATTTACGGTGCTGGTGGATCTGGCGCCGCGTGAGGTCATTGCGCGCTTCTCGGCGGGTGACCAGGTGTACCTTGTGCCTGAGGGCAACATTCTTTACGTGACGAACGCCGCCGATGAACGGCTCGGGCGTATTGAGCCGCGTCTGGCGAACCGGCTCATCAAGTTCATGCAGGGTGGCAATAAGTACGCTGCGGGCATAGCGGACCTCAGCGAGTCTGAGATTCGTTTGATCATTCGGGAGACTTTCCAGCATCCGAGTCAGTTCGGAAAAGTGAGCTTTCCAGCGCATGGCGCGGGCGAGACGATTCGGGCATATACCAAAGATTCCATGGTACGCCGTGATGTCGATGACGACGAAGACTTTAGCGACGACAACGACTACGGCGACGATGGTGATGACGACGAGTCCGAAGAGTCTGGTGAAGTGGAGTTCGAGGAGCCTGAGTTCATCTCACACGACGAGTAGCGCCACGCAGCGCCACGCAGCGCCACGCAGCGCCGCGAGTTGCGGGGAATTATCAGGGTACCGAAGAAAGGGACATCGAAAGCGTGAATAAGACGAAGCGAGTGGCCTGGCACAAACATCTGAAGAAGGCAAAGAAGCACCACGAAAAAGCACGCGCGCAGGCGGCGCAGACCACCAGCCAGCGCCAGAACACTCCGCGCCGGTAATCCTATGACAGCGTTGCGCCATCCACTCGGTTGCGGACTGGTGGGTGGCGCATCGTCGTTTTCCGCAGCCATCTTGAGAAGGCGAGCGTGCGCTCATGAATCGTCGTGAACCTGTCACCGTACGCGAGACCTTGAGTCTCTTGCGGCGCTGGCGGGCACATCTCATCGCGGGAGAACGCGGCCTGGGGCGGACTGTCACGTGGGCCAGCATTATGCGCGCGCGGACCCCGGCGTTCGAGGGTTTCCAGGGTGGCGAGTTGGCGCTGCTCTCGCTGACAACGCTCCACTCGCTCCGCTCGCAGTTGGTCGCGCCATCGCTGCCCGAGGTTGTAGATGAGGTCATCGGGATGGGCGCGTCGGCCATCGCGGTCTCGGGGCTGGAAGATCAGGCGCTCTCAAGCGCGGAAGACTCCCAGGAGCGTGACGCGGCATGCCAGCGCGCCGAGCGCATGGGAATTCCCCTGATCGCGCTTCCCGCCGGGGTTTCGCTGGCGGCTATCGAGCGCGAGGTGATTACGCATGTGGTGGCGCAACGCGATACGCCGCAATCCCCGGCGGACACATTCGCGGCGGTTGCTGGATGGCGGGCGAGCCTGCGCGACGAGGCGCTGGACGCGCTGCTGACTGGCACCTACGCGGGCGAGGCGTCGATGTTGTCACGGGCAAGTCAGCTGGGCCACGACCTGCGGCTGCCGCATGTTGTCCTCTGGGTGACGCTCGCGCCATATGTCGGCGAGGGGGATGTCGCGAACGGCAGCATGCTGCTGAGCGCGCGGGCCGCCGAAGCGCTAGGGAGCGCGCTCAGCGCGTGGACACGGATGCGGGCTGGCGAGATCGTCGCGCTGGTATCGGCGCCAGGTGGCGGCGTTTTGGAACGCACCGACCTGGCGGAGCAGGGCGAAGCGGCATTGCGGCGGATTCTTGGCAATGGTGGCGCATCGGACTCGCCGACATGGTGGGCGGGCATGGGCGAGGTAGCGCGCTCGCCGCTGGAGGTGCGCCGTTCGGCAGCCGAGGCGCAGGATACCGCGCGTCTGGGGTTGCTGGTGGTCGGCCCGGGGCATGTCGCGCGCACTGCCGACCTGGGAGTGTATCGGCTGTTGCTGGCGCTGCGCAAGAGCGGCGACCTCCAGCCGTTCGTTGATCGCGAGCTGGCGCCGCTTCGCAATACCGCGCGCAAGGAGGATCACTTGCTAGAAACGGTTGAGGTCTATCTGGCCTGTAATGGCAATCTCTCGGAGGCGGCGCGCCGACTGCATCTGCACCGTAATTCGCTGCTGTACCGGCTCCATCATATCCGCGACCTTCTCGGCCACGACCTGGATAACCCCGAGCTGCGCCTAGCGCTGCAACTGGCGCTCAAAGGGCGCCGTGTGCTCGAGCAATAGCCAGACCATCAAATAAGGTCTGTCCCTCAATTGGTCGATACGGGTTCAGCGGTCCTCAGTCTCAGGAGGCGCTTCGTCGAGGGTTCGTTCGAGCGCCTCAGCCTGGGTAACCAGTGCGGCAATCGCTGGCGTCCACTCGCCCGTGCGTACCCGCTCAGCCAGGCGCGCCAGCAGCTGCGCGGCGCGTTCCTTCTGGGTATTCATCGCATCGAGGCGGGCAAACAGCCGCTCTGCGCCGTCCCCAGCCTGGAAGCCAGCCCGCGCCAGCAGTGAATCGGTTCCCCTGGGCTTTTGCCGCGAGGTGCGCGGCGGGTTCGAGTCTGGCATGCTTCTCTTCCTGTGACAGCCATGTGTCAACCCCGTGTGCTGACTATGTGGCATGGCTCTGGCAGATACGATTCCGCAGTGGCCTGATTTTCGGGAATTCGTTCCCGATGCGGGCAAGTGTGCTAGACTGTGTACGATTGTCGTGCCAGCCTCGCACGATCTGAGCAGACGCGGGCGAAAGGCCAGCAAATGTATCGCGCGCGAATCGCCATCGTCCGGTGTTGAGCCACAAAAGACGGTAGATGCATAGATTGCGCCAAACGTGAGTTGCTGGCTACCTGGCGCCCTCGCTTGAACGCCTGTTCATACAGGCATTGTAGAGGGCGAATACTGGCGGCGTCAAGCTTCCTGGCAGGATGGGGAGCGAGGAAACTCGCAGGAGGACTGCGCAGCATGCGCGGGAGTCATCAGGCATCGGTTGTGGCCAATCCATCAAAGACGATGGATACCCCATCGGAACACGCCAGCGCTTTGCTACAGCAGCTTACGCGGTTGTTGTGGATCGCTGGCATTGCGCTCTGGCGTCTCAGCATACCGGCCCTCCTGTTCGTCGCCGCGCTGATGCCGCGGTGGTCACTGGCGCATACGCTCGATCTCGTCACCGACGAGAGCACGTACATCCGCATCGGGCGACTAGACTATACCCTGCTCATTACCGGCAATCTGTCCGACCCAAAATGGACGACCAACTACGAGGCGCCCTCGCTTCCCAAGCTGCTCATGGGCTTTGGCTCGCTCTGGGCGCAGCAGAACCGGTCCCCGGGCGACTGGCTAATTGGCGCGCGCATTCCCGGCGTGCTGCTTGGTTCGCTCTTCGTCGTCCTCATCTATTGGCTGGCGCGGCCTATCTTTGGCAAGTTACCGGCGCTTTTTGGCGCGCTGGCGCTGGCGCTCAGTCCGTGGGTCGCCTATTTCGCCGCCATCGCCTATCTGGATAGCTATCTGCTCGGCTTTGTGACGCTGGCCATCCTGCTCACGTGGTACGCTGTGCGACAT
>DATBIB010000123.1:0-12478 GCA_036557205.1 Ktedonobacterales bacterium
CCGCCGATCAAGCTGTCCTTCAACCTCTCGTCGAACACGGCCAAGTTGAGCGCCGAGGCCTACCAGGCCACCTGGAACCAACTCTTCGGCATCAACACGACCATCGACCAGACCGCCTGGGCCACCATTCTGGACGAGGAACAAGCCAAGACCCTCCAGCTCTACCGCTTCGGCTGGGCCGCGGACTATCCGGATCCTGAGGACTGGCTAACGTTGCTCTTCTCGACCGATTCGCCGTACAACGAGCAGAACGCCAGCATCCCCGAGGCCGACCAGCTCATGAAGCAGGCCGATGGTCTCCAGGATATGAGCCAGCGCGTTCCGCTGTACAATCAGGCCGAGCAGATGCTCGTCGACCAGGTCGCGTGGTGCCCAACCTCGCAGTATCAGAACTACTATCGCGTACGCACGTGGGTCAAGGGTGGCTTTGTCCAGACCGCTCAGGGATCCTTCCCGCTGCCCGTCTGGCAGACAGCCTACATCGCGAACCACTAGTCGCATGTAGTATTCACTGGGGATGCGCTGGAACGTAATTCGCGAGAAGTCCGGACTAACGCATCCACACGCCGCCTGTCCTTGCTCATTCGGAGCGGGGGCAGGCGGTTCGTGAAAAACCAGCGGAAGAACCGGTCAGAGAATCCCCAGCCAGGCTGCCCACTGCATCCATTTCCCAAAAGGCAGGTTGCGCTTCTCGCCTGTTTTCCGCGGGTTTGACGAGCCGTAGCGAGCCATAGCACGCTGTAACTCGAGTCGTACGGTACGATACAGATGAGTTGTGTCGTGCGCTGTCTGGTATCGCGCTGCGAACGCAGGCCTAGCCCTCTTGCGCACATGATACCTTGTGGTACTATGGGGGCAATCATAGCTTCCCCCGTTTCTGGCTAATCGCCTCCTGCTCATCGGGGCGAATCCGCCGCATACTCGCCGAAATATTTTCGGCGGGGGCGCGCCAGATGCGATGCATGTGTAAAACCAGCGAACACAGTTCGTCACTAGCACGACAGCTTAGCGGTAGGTGGTCTGACAAGCTGATCGCGATGTCGTGTGGAGGACAATTCACACTAGTTTGTTGTGGAATCCTGGTCGTGCGCCCGAACCGATTCGGGCGAGCGCACATCGTCGCTCTTCCGTTCTCCTGATTCGCTTGTAGATGACAGACACCATGCAAAGGAGGCGCCACAGTGGATCAACTCCTCTCTAGCCTGCCCGCCATTATCGCTGTACTGCTCCTCGTCGGCGTACTGGCGTATGGGGGCATTCGTATCGGGCCTCGCTTCCTCATCAGACGGCTTGCGGGCCTTATCTTCGTCTTGTTTGGAGTCACGTTTATCACGTTTATCCTCGGTTACCTCTCCCCTGGCACGCCGGTGCAGCTGCTCTGTCAGCCCAAATGTACGGCAGCGGGCATCGCTCAGTTGAACCATCTGTATCATCTTGACCTGCCCTGGTATCAGCAGTATGGCAATTTTCTGAATAACCTGCTGCACTTCGATCTGGGGCTTTCATTTACACAGCGCGGGCGCAAGGTGTTGGCTATCCTGGGGAGTGGCGTGCCGATCTCGGCGCAGCTCGGCCTGACCTCCCTGTTCTTCCAGGTGATCATCGGTGTGCCAGTTGGCATCATTGCCGCTGTGCGCGCGGGAACCAAGCTCGATACCGCCAGCATGACCACCGCCCTCGCCCTCTTCGCAATCCCCACCTTTATCTCGATCCCGATCTTCCAACTCCTGATGGTGTACCTCTCACTGCACAACCTGCCTTTCCTGCCGGTATCTGGATGGAACGGGCTGTTCGATATCCACGCGGTAGGTCCGATATTGCTCCTGACCTTGCTCGGTCTGGGTTTCTACGCACGCTTAACACGCACGACGATGCTCGAGGTGCTGGGGCAGGACTACGTTAGAACGGCACGCGCAAAAGGCGTGCGCGAGCGCGTTGTCGTGGTGCGCCACGCCTTCCGCAACGCGCTGGTGCCCCTGGTGACGGCGCTTGGCCCGGCGGTCGCGTTTGTCGTGGGTGGCGCATTCTTTACCGAGACGCTCTTCCAGATTCCTGGCATCGGGTTTCTCGCCGTGGCGTCTATCAGCAATAAAGATATGCCAACCGTCCAGGGTACGGTGATGATCGTCGCGATTGCGGTGGCGTTCATGAACCTGGTTGTTGACCTGATCTATGGCATTCTCGACCCACGTATCAAGGTTTCCTGAGGTTAGGGAGCACGCTTTTGAGCCGCTCTTTCTGGAGCGTGTATCGACAGAGAGGTAGATGAAGTAGATGGACACAATCGATACCCCTCGGGGAACGGGTAACATCGACGAAGAGCCGATCGTTGGAACAGCAAACTACACCCAGCTGGAGATGGCGGAGATCGCCGAGTCGCGATCCATCTCGCCGTTGCGCGCCGCTGCCCGGCGCTTTGCGCGCGACAAACGCGCGGTCTTGTGTCTGACAGTCGTGCTCATCATCGTGGTCGGAAGCTTTGTCTTCCCGCCTATCTATCGCCACATTGGGCCAACCATCACGGGCGGCATAACGGGAACGCAGCGAGTTGGGCCAGATTCGTACCATGACCCACTCAACGTTGACCTGAGTAGTTCCGATACCCCCGGCACGTTTTTCCCGCTCGGCCCCAACTCCATGGTGCATCCGCTGGGAACAGACACTATCGGCCGCGATATTTTTGCCCGCTTGCTCGGCGGTGTCAATATCTCTATCGAGCTTGCGCTGATGGTGGAGTTTTTTGATATTGGCCTGGGCGTGCTGCTGGGGACGCTGGCGGGATGGTTTGGTGGGGGACTGGGTCTCGTCCTGGATCGCTTTACCGACATTGTCTTCGCGTTCCCTGGACTGCTGCTCATTCTGCTGATGGGCGCATCGCTTGGCCCGCTTTTTGATAACTGGTTCCATAACAACGCCGTCTTTGGGCGCATGCTCTTATTGACACTCGCCATTGGATTACTCTCGTGGCCGTTGATGATGCGCTACGTACGTGGGCAGACGCTCGAATTGAAGGAGCGCCAGTTTGTCGAAGCGGCCCATACCGTTGGCACCAGCACTTTCAACATTCTGCGACGGCACATCGTGCCGAATGTGCTCCCGATTGTGATCGTCGCGTCGACGCTGAACATCCTTGCCACCATCGTCGGTGAGGCAGGCATCAGTCTGCTCGGCGCTGGATTGCAACCGCCCGCCACCAGCCTGGGCCTGATGATCTCCGACGCGCAAACGAAGATTTATTCTCCGACCGCGTGGACGGAAGAGCTGTGGCCTTGCCTTGTGCTGATCATTATTGTGATCTCCTTCTCGTTCATGGGTGATGGTGTCAGTGACGCCTTCAACCCGCGCAAGAAGGACTAGCGGATTCATTGCGGCATGGTATGTGACGTGGCGCGGTGACCAGCAACGGCATCGCGCCTGGTGATTTGCATCGGGCGTCTCTACAGCATATGCTGAGAGGTAACGATCTCGTCGCGCGACGGTGATGAGATTTGATCGATTCGAGGTATACATGGCCGAAACGTTGCTGGAAGTAAAGAACCTCCAGACACACTTTTACACCCGTAGCGGTGTTGCCAAAGCGGTTGAAGATGTGTCCTTTACCCTCAATGAGAGCGAGACGCTCGGCTTGGTGGGTGAGAGCGGCTGTGGGAAGAGTGTTACCTCGCTCTCGATTATGCGGCTGATTGGCCCTCCAGGGAAAATCGTCGGCGGTGAGATCCTCTACAAGGGCGATGACGTTCTGGACATGGACCAGGAAGCTCTCTATAAGCTGCGCGGTGGCCAGATTGCGATGATCTTCCAGGATCCGATGACTTCGCTCAACCCGGTGCTGCCGATTGGTTTCCAGATTGCCGAGGCCGTCAAGGCGCACCTGAAGATGGATGACACCGCCGCGATGAATCGTGCCGCCGAGATGCTCGACCGCGTGCGTATTCCTGAAGCGCGTAGGCGGCTGAAGGATTATCCCCACCAGTTCAGCGGCGGTATGCGCCAGCGCGTGATGATCGCCATCGCGCTCTCATGTAACCCACAAATGCTGATTGCCGACGAGCCAACCACCGCGCTCGACGTGACGATTCAGGCGCAGGTGCTGGACCTGATGAAAGGCCTGGCGACCGAGTTCCGCACGGCGACGCTGCTCATCACTCATGATCTGGGTGTGGTGGCGGGAACCTGTGATCGTGTCTGTGTGATGTATGCCGGGCGTGTTGTAGAGACCGCTCCGACGGCCTCCATCTTCAAGACACCGGCGCATCCCTACACACAGGCGCTGCTGGCAGCCGTTCCCCGGCCAGAGCAACAGCGTGGCGAGCGCCTTTCCGCCATTGGCGGTCAGCCGCCAAATCTGGTCAACCTGCCGCCTGGATGTCCGTTCGCGCCGCGCTGTCGTAAGGCGCAGCCCCGGTGCCGCCAGGAGCTTCCTCTGTTGGAAAACGTTGGCCCGAATCAGCGGGCGGCGTGCTTCTATCCATATTGAGATCTTGTGTCGTAGCGCGGCGCCCGGAATAATCTATCTGGATCCGACGCTCGTGGTGCAGCGGCAATGCAGGTAACGAGGGAGAGACATTCATGGCGGCAGAGTCGACACAATCCGGCGTTCCGGCGCATCCAACCGGGGACACGCTGGTTGATATTCGTAACTTGAAAGTGCATTTCCCGATCAAGGGCGGTCTGCTTGGGCGTGCGGTCGCCTCGGTCAAGGCCGTGGACGGCGTAGACCTGCAAGTGAGGCAGGGCGAGGTGCTGGGCCTGGTGGGCGAGAGCGGCTGTGGAAAGTCCACGCTGGGGCGTGCGGTGCTGCAGCTGATCAAGCCGACGGCAGGTGAGGTCTACTTCCAAGGTGAGGAGATCAGCCATCTCAGCACCGGCCAGATCCGCCACAAGCGCGCCAACATGCAAATGATCTTCCAGGACCCCTTCAGCTCGCTCGACCCGCGATACACCGTGGGGCGGGTCGTCGCCGAGCCGCTCGATAACTTCAATCGCGGCACCCGTCAGGAGCGGTTGGAGCGTGTCAAAGAGCTGCTCCAGGTGGTGGGGCTCAACCCCAACTATGTGAATCGCTATCCCCACGAGTTCAGCGGCGGCCAGCGCCAGCGCATCGGCATTGCGCGCGCGCTCGCGTTGAATCCACAGTTCATCGTGGCCGACGAGCCGATCTCGGCGCTCGATGTCTCGATTCAGGCGCAGGTGCTGAATCTGCTGCTCGATCTGCAGAACCAATTCAATCTGACGTACCTGTTCATCGCCCATAATCTGGCGGCCATCAAGCACATCAGCAATCGCGTCGCGGTGATGTACCTGGGGCATATCGTCGAGCTTGGCAGCGCCGAGGAGGTCTACAACAATCCGCAGCACCCGTATACCATCGCGCTGCTCTCCGCCAGCCCGCTCACGGACCCCGATCTGGAGCGCCAGCGCAAGCGCATCATTCTGGTCGGCGATGTTCCCAGCCCGGTGAACCCGCCAGCGGGCTGCCCATTCAATCCCCGATGCTGGCGCGCCCAGGCAATCTGCCGCGAGGTCGCGCCTCCGCTGGAGGCCAAGCGCCCGAACCATCTGGCGGCGTGCCACTTCCCGGGGCCAGAGGGACAGTAGTAGCCTTTCAAGGTGTTCTGGCGTCCTGATGCTCATGTGCCAGTAACCACGTATTCCCTTCCCCCATTCTGCGTACTGCGGAGTGGGGGAATTGTTGTCGTGACAAATAACTGGACGACCTATGGCTGAGATGCTAGAATGCGAATAGGGTCGGTCGTCCACAAATGGTGGGCGGTCGCCCGCGCACGCCAGGCAAGCAGCGTGGCTTGTTTGGCCGCGTACACCTCGATGAGGAGGGCGTATGAAGTTACGTGGTTTGCGGCAGGTACGGCAACGGAATGGCCTCAGCCTCGGTCAGTTGGCCGAGTTGACCGGTTTGCGCCGGGAAACCATTGCTCGCTTTGAGCAAGGGAAAGAGGATCCACAGCCCTACGCTGTTCACCGTCTCGCCGCTATTCTGGAGACCAGTGTAGCGGACCTGGTTGGCAATTTGTCTGGCCTGGGGGCGGAACACCTGCGCAAAGCCGGAAAGCAGGAGCAACTGCTGCCAACGGGCTGATTCCGCTGGCGCAGCGCTACCTCTGCTCAGACAACTGTACCTTATCGGAGCGTCACTACCGGGATGCCACTGTTTGGCATCCCGTTTTTTTCGTCGCCAGTATCTCCTCGCGCGCGTTGTGTCGCTCGTTACGCGGGATCGGCGCTCTGGTCCTCGGCGGCAGCGTCGCCTTTGTCTGACGGTCCCTCTGGCTCGGACGTTGGATCTGGCGCGGCATTGGCCACGTCATCAGGCATGGCGTCGGGTGTGGCGTCTGGTACAGGCGCAGCATCAGCCGCGACCTGGTCCGCAGGTTCGAGCGCGGGCAGCGGCTTTGTCTCCATGACACGTAGCGGGGTCGTCTCTGGCGCCGCTTCAGCCATAGATTCGGCGGCTGGCGGTTTCTTCGGCGCCGCTGATGCGATCTCTGGTGTCTCCCCTTGCGCCGAGGTTGGCGACTCATCCGGTGCAGTCTGGTCGGTTGTGGCCGCCTCGGCTGGCGTCTCCCCCTGCGAGTCCTGTGCGCCTTGTACGGCTGGCTCTATCGCTGGCTGCGCATCTGATGGTGGCGGAGAGTTACCATCGGCGTCGTCATCGAGCGGAGAGATGCGCATCGGCGTGAGCGGACCGCTGCCGCTTGGGAAGATGGGCGACGGCTGAATCGCGGGCATCGGCACGGTCGCCTCCAGCGACATGTCGCCGTCTGGTGTGCCGTTGGTGGCAGGCGCCGCACCCGCTTTGGGCGCCGATGTGGCGAATGGGTCCGCGGTGGGCGCGCCAGCGAACGGATTGGCAGGATATGACATCGCCGGAGGAGTTGTCCCAGGGGACGATGTTGCTGGGAATGGCACAGCGGGAAACGACGAAGCGGGCGTCGAGGTGATTCTGCCAGGCGTCAGTCCGGATGACACTCCCGACGAGTAGAGCGGGAGGCTGGTTGAGGAGCTGGCGGGGCCACCATGCAGGCGCTCGTTCAGGCGGAACATCTCGATCTTGGCCTGGAGAATCGCCGCCAGTTCGGCCAACTGGTCCATCGAGGCGCGCATGTTCTCGGCACTTTCCCAGGTGGCGCCGGTGATGCCCGCGATAGCGTTCATCGTGCCCGAGACGGCAGCTGTCGCCCTTGCCTGTTCCTCGGCGGTGCGGTGTACCATCGTGATCTCGCCGATAATTTCCTGGATGACAGTATCGATGGCATGGAGCGCGGTACCGCTACGGGTGACCAGATCAGAGAGCTGCACGACCTGTTGTGTCGCGTATTCCACCGTGACCGCCACCTGATTCGTCTCGTTCTGGATGCCTTTGATGCGCGCGTGAATCTGCTTGGTGGCGTCGTTGCTATTCTGGGCGAGGTTGCGAATCTCGCGCGCGACGATAGCGAATCCGCTGCCATGTTCGCCCGCGTTGGCCGCCTCGATGGCCGCGTTGAGCGCCAGCAGGTGGGTCTGACTGGCGAAGTCCGAGACGAGCTGGATGACATTGCTGATTTCCTGGCTGCTCTCTCCAAGACGCTTGATGCGCCGAGCGGCTTGCAGGGTGATCTCGCGCACCGCGCTCATGCCCTCGCCCGCGCGTTCGGCGGCTTCGCGGCCGTCGTTCGAGATGCTGTTGGCATCCTCAGCGATGGCGCGGGAGCTTGCTGCCTTCGTGACGATCTGGTGCATCTGTTCTGAGGTGCGCTGGATGACCATCGAGGCGCTCTGGATCTGCTCGGCCTGCTGCTGGGCGCCGCCCACCAACTGAAGCGCCGCGTTACGCATCTCGCTGGCCTGCTGCTGGACCACCATGCCCGCTTCTCGTACGTCCGCCAGCACGTTGCCCAACGTCTCAGATACGTCGTTGAGCGCCCCCGCGACATGGGTCAGGGCGGAGGTGCGCAGGTGCGCGCGGGAGCTCAGGTCGCGCTGGCGCATGCGGTCCAGGTGGGCGAGCAGTTCCTCCAGACCCTGGTGGAGCGCCTGGCGCTCGTGATCACGCTCCTGGAATAGCCTGGCGGTGTCGAGCGCGGTTGCCGCCTGGTTGGCGAGCAGCTCGATGACTTCCACTGTGTCAAACGAAGGGATCTTTCCGTCCTCTGGCAAATCCAGCGAGATGATACCGAGCAGGCGGTTCTCGCGAACGCTGATCAGCGGGACGAAGAAGACGTCGTCGGGATGCCAGGCATTGGGGCTGCGCGGCGCTGCGACGGCGGATGGCGTTAGCAGCGTGATGCCGCCCGCTCCTTCGAGCAGATACTTATGCTCGTGGCCGATGAAATAAGAGCGGGTGCGGGGCACCTGAAAGTCTGGGCGCATCAGCGAGATGATGTGATCTACCGGCGGCGGATCGTTGAGAAGCCGCTGCCGTTCGGCGTCGGAGATTCCGGCGGTGGCGACGATGGCGAAGTAGCGATTCCCCGGTACGATGAGGTTGACGACGGCTGCCCGGAATCCCAGGGTGGCGTGAATCGTCTGAGCAACCAGCGCGCAGATGGCCTCAGGCGGCATATCGGCGCGGAGTGCGGTGCTGGCGCGCACGACCTCCTTGATTTGCTGCGACCGGTGTTCCAGGTCCGACGCGGACGCAGGTCGGCCTCCCCGATTCATCATCATCCCCTCCTCGCTCTCCGCTCTTCGCCGCGCCGAGCGCTCTATGCGCGTTGTTTGTCGGTATCGCCAGCCATCCAGATGATTATTACATGCAATCCTGCGCTGAATCAGCTTACCATACACCCATGCGTGCGGCAATTAGCTGGATGTGGAATGAGTACCTCCACTAGTAGTATATCGCCTAGTATATCGCCGCACAGCGTCCTCTTGGCCCAGGGCGATAAACTGGGGATACAGCGTGTGATGCGGCGTTATGCCGTCTTCTGGCGCGCCGGGAAGGGAGCGTGTTCATGCCCTATATCCATACCGTCCCCTATGATGAATCGGATGGGCTGTTGCGCCGTGAGTATGATGCGGCGATCAAGCGCGCAGGCAAGGTCTTTAACGTTGTGGGCATTCAGAGCCTTCATCCGCGCGTGCTGCGCGCCTCCATCGCGCTCTACCAGACGCTGATGATGGGCGAGGGCGCGCTTCCCCGTTGGACGCGCGAGCTGCTGGCGGTGGTGGTCTCGCGCGAGAACGGCTGCCACTACTGAACGAAATCGCACGGAGACGATCTGCGCGCGGCGCTAGCGGCGGATGGTCTCGATGTGCGACTATCGCAGGTGGCGATGGAGGACTACCGACAGGCTGACCTGGACCAGCCGCTACGAGCACTACTCGATTTCGCCGTCCAGGTGACGCGCGATCCGCGGGTGGGCGGCGAGGCTGCCATCATGGCGTTGCGTGCCGTGGGTTGGAGCGATGCTGCCATCCTCGAAGCGGTGGAGGTGATCGGCTTCTTCAACTATTACAACCGCCTGGCGGATGCGCTGGGCGTTGAGCCGGAGCCAGAATGGGATGCTGACTCCGACTCGTAGCGGGCGATGCTGACGTGCTGCGGTATCATCTGTGGGGCGCATTTTCGTTCATGTGACGTCGTCTGGGCTGATTGCCCTCAAGTAAAGCAGGTGTTATCGTGTCGAATCCCAATAGCGGGCCACCGCCGGTGAGCGGGACTCCGGGCCAGTTGCCGGGCGGCCTCCAGTATATCGATGTCATGGTTGGCTCGGGCGCCGAGGCGCGGGCAGGCCAGAACGTCTCGGTCCACTACACCGGCTGGCTCACCACAGGCCAGAAGTTCGATAGCTCGCGCGACCGTGGGCAGCCCTTCGCGTTCCCGCTTGGCGGCGGGCGCGTCATCCAGGGCTGGGATGCGGGAGTCGCTGGGATGCGCGTCGGCGGGCAGCGGCGGCTCATCATCCCGCCGAACATGGGCTACGGCGCCAGCGGCGCGGGTGGCGTCATCCCGCCGAACGCCACGCTGATCTTCGACGTGGAGTTGCTGGGCGTGCGATAATCAATTGTAGCGTATACGGTAGGGAGCCACTTGAGCGGTGGCTCCCATGATGTATAAGGACAGGAATATATGGCAAAACAGTATAGCAGTCCCCCGGCGATGCAGATCGACCCCAACAAGCATTACGACGCAATCTTTCATACCCAGCGCGGCGATTTCACCGTCGAGCTGTTCGCGAAGCAGGCGCCGATCACCGTCAACAACTTTGTGGCGCTGGCCCGCGACGGCTTCTATGACAACACCACCTTCCACCGTGTCATCAAGGGCTTTATGGCGCAGGGTGGCGACCCAACCGCCACCGGGACGGGCGGCCCCGGCTACTCCTTCGCCGACGAGCCGAGCGCGCTGGCGCTCAAGCACGAGGGCGCAGGCATCCTCAGCATGGCGAACGCTGGCCGCAACACCAACGGCTCCCAGTTCTTCATCACCTTCGGCCCGACGCCGCACCTCAATGGCAAGCACGCCGTCTTCGGCAAAGTGACCAGCGGCATGGATGTGGTCAACAGCATCCGCGAGCGCGATCCAGGCCGCGACCGCCAGCCTGGCGATACAATCAACAGCATCGAGATTCGCGAAAGCTAGCCCATGCCAACATTTGCGGTGATTGCGGATATGCACGGTAACCTGTCCGCGCTGGAGGCCGTGCTGTCTGATCTTGCGGTCGTCAAGCCCGATGCTATCTACATCGCTGGCGATTTCGTCAATCGCGGACCAGCGAGCGGCGCCGTCGTCGAACGGGCGATGGGGTTGGGGTTGCCCGCCATCAGTGGCAACCACGATACCTGGCTGGCGATGCTGGCGCGCGGCGAGCGCATTCCCGAGAACTGGGATGATTCGTGGTGGCAGCCGCAACGGCTGGCGCTAGACGAGCTGACGCCTGAGATGCTCGCCTGGATCGAGGCGCTGCCCGCGACGCTGCGCATCGAGCTACCGGAGGCGGCGCCCGTCTTGCTGGTCCACGGCAGCCCCCGGCACGCGCGCGAGGGCATGGGCCGCATGTTCTCCGACGAGCAGGCGGCTGAGATGCTGCGCACCGTCGAGGAGCGCACGGTCATCGGCGCGCATATCCACTATCCCTGGGAGCGGCATGTCAACGGGACGCATGTGGTCGTGATTGGCGCGGTGGGATGTCCCTTCAACGGCGATATCAACGCGCAGTATGGCCTCTTCACCTGGGATGGCGAGGAATGGCGCTTCGAGCATCGCAGCGTGCCGTATGACCACGAACCGCTCTATGCCGCCTGGCGTACCAGCGGCTACCTCGATGGCGGCTGCCTCTCCGCCGAGCTGATGCAGCTGGAGCACCGCACCGCCCGCACCCACTATGTGCCGTTCTGGGACTGGTGCCTGGAAAACGATCTCCCGCTGACCCGCGAGAGCTACGAGCGCTTCGCCGCCGAGCGGGGATAGGGCGCGGGCGCTCAAGTGTGTTGGGATGGCGCGCCGCAGGCTGAAGCCCTGCGGCTAATCCTGGCGGCTCGGTACCTATGTAGACGGCAAGAGGGAGCGTTTGGGAGGGGCTTAGCCGCGGCATTCATGCCGCGAAGGTGGCCCATACCAAAAGCCAGTGTTCGCGCCAAAACAACAACGCCGCCGGAATCATCTCCCGACGGCGTTTTCCTGTGGCCACTCTGGTGGGCGATACAGAACTCGAATCTGTGACCTCCACGATGTCAACGTGGCGCTCTAACCAACTGAGCTAATCGCCCGCGCACGGAAAGTGTACCATTGCCAGCACGCCAGCGTCAAGCGCCCTGCTGATTCGTGCGCCATTGGACAACAACCCGTGTGACTACGCACGACGGGGCGAATTATCAGGCTGGGCACGTTCTTGTGGAGAGAGCCAGAGCGAGACGTGCGCGGGCTGCATCGTGGAATCGACTGTGGCCAGAAGCTGGTCGGTGAGCTCGCGCAAATCGACGCTGCCACGCAATGTGCTGCTGAAGGCGGCAATCGTGTGGGCCGCGTCATACTTGCGGCGATAGAAGCGGCGGTCGATGGCTGACTGGATGCGGCGGCGTAGCGGCTGGAAGAGCGCGGCGATCAGCAGCGTCGACACGACGATCACTGGTGTGCTGTTCACATGGCCAGTCACGTCGCGCGCCAGGATGTCGAGCAGCACGACGCTGCCGAAGTAGAGCGCGGCGAGAATGCCGGTCAGCAGGCCATAGACCAGCGTGCGATTGATGAGGACATCGATATCCCAGAGCTGCGAGCGCAGAATCGCAATGGCGATCGAGACGGGGAAGAGCGCCAGCAAGAATGCCTGGATGGCGCCGCCGAGCATGAAGACCAGCGCGCCGGGGGTACTCACGCCTGGCAGAATGACAAACACGACCACAATTTCGAGCATCGCCCCGGTCACCACCAGCGCGATGGTGTAGACGACCCACTTGCTCTGCTGGCGCTGGCGCGGCGTCGAGATCGTGCGATAACGCCAGACCTGCGCGACGACCAAACTCATCATCAGTCCAA
>DATBIB010000124.1:0-3208 GCA_036557205.1 Ktedonobacterales bacterium
GTCAACCACACAAAAGACGGTGATAATGAAGTCATCCAGGTCCATTGCGCCCTCCTCAGGTCTGTTTGGAACATTCCTTGAGGATACTAAGCGCGGTGGGTCTGGATTCCTTCGTTCAGCAAAACGTGCACATCGGGTTAACTAACGCCGACGCCAATCATCTCGTGTCGTACACATGCTCCGGGATTCTCCCATTGGGGTGCACATGCTGATTTATCAGGTCGTCATCACCGTCATTCTGGCGGCATTACTGCTCAACACCATCATGAATCTGCGCCTGCTCCGCGCGCCGAAGGCCTCGGCATCGGTGGACGAGATGGATGACGCGCCGCTCGTCTCCATCCTCGTGCCCGCGCGCAATGAAGAGCGTTCGATAGCGCAGTGCGTCGCATCGCTCGCTCAGCAAGACTATCCATACTGCGAAATCATCGTCCTCGACGATCAGAGCGAGGATCAGACGGCAGCCATCGTCGAAGACCTGACGCGCCACTATCCCAATGTGTGGTTACTCCACGGCGGGGAGCTTCCGCCCAACTGGCATGGCAAGGCCAACGCCTGCGCACAGCTGGCCCAAGCGGCGAGTGGCGAGTGGCTGCTCTTCGTCGACGCCGACGCCGTACTCGCGCCGCAGTGCGTCTCGGTCACGTTACGCCAGGCACGCGAACAACGCGCCGACCTGCTCACGATGATCCCAACATCGCTCGTCGGCAGCATCGGTGAAGCGCTGCTCTTGCCGATCATCCCGTTGACATTTGCCGCATTCTTACCGCTGGCCCTGGTGATGAATCATCCATCGCCAATATTTGCTGGGGCGCTGGGGCAGTTTCTGCTCTTCCGCCGCACTGCCTACCTGCGCATCGGCGGCCATGCCGCGGTGCGCACCCACATCGTGGAAGATATCCAGTTGAGTCGGCTCATCAAACGCCACGGCGGGCGGCTCGTCTGGATCGATGGCACGAATTTGATGCGCGTGCAGATGTATCACAAGTTCGCGGAGGCCTGGCGTGGCATCACCAAAAGCGCCTTCGCCGCGATCAACTATTCGCGCCCTATCCTCCTGCCAGGAGTCGCGGCCTGCGTTGCGCTGTTTTGCGGACCATACATCTTTCTGGTCGTGGGATTGGTCCATTACCCGTCATCTGGCCTGTTGTTCTGGTTGCCCTTCCTCCAAGTCGCATGCCTTTGGGCATCCTACTTGCTCGTGATGAGGCGCTTCCATTTGCCGCTTACCCTGGTATTTCTCCAGGCGGGAACGGCGCTGGCGATGATCCTGACCACGCTACACGCCGCGATTCAGACAGAGTTCGGCGCGGGAATCGTCTGGAAGGGCCGAACCTATCAGTTCGGCGCTCCGCGCGAGGGATATACTCTGGCCATGCTGTGGGGGGCCGGGTTAGCGCGAGCGCGGCTGCTCATCGCGGCGTTGCTGGTCCTGTCATGGGGAACCGGCGCGCGACCGGAGATCACCGCAGCCTGGCTACTATTGGCATGGACAACCGCGCTGCTGGAATTCGTGGCCAGAAAGGGCACCACCAGCCGATGGACCATCGCGGCGGATCTGGCAGTGGGCCTCGCCTGTCTGGGATACCTGCAACTGAGCGGGTTGCTCTCGATCTGGCTGGCGGTGCTCTGCGTCCTGGTCATCGCGCTCTGCGTGCGCTTGTTTTCCTGGCAGGTTGTCGCGACGATGGCCTCGGCCTTGCTGGGGAGTATCCTGTTCATCACCGTGCAGATGCGCACGCCCAATCAGATCCTGACGGTCTGGTTTGTGCTGATCGCGCTCGCCGTCGCGAGCCATTCCTTCTTCCAGGTCATCATCCCCTGGCTCCAGCGGGTCCGCTCTTCGTAGTCATCGGTCGTTCTGTCACTGGATTTCGCATGTCTGCCGCGGGGCGTGGCGTGTGCTATACTCCATTTCATGCCAGGCGTCATTCAGAGAGCGCAAAACCATGGCTACCAGGAATCACGCTACTGCGCAAACCCAGCGAATTGCTGACCGGCTGGTCGCAGCCCGGCGCGGACGCTTCGTCGGACGCTCGGATGAGCTCGAGTTGTTCTGCTCCGCGGTCCAGGCGACCGAGCCGCCTTTTGCCGTGCTCTACGTCTACGGCCCCGGCGGCATCGGCAAGACCACTCTGCTCCACGAATACGCCCGCCGCGCGGCAACCAGCGAAAAGATCGTCGTGCAGGTGGATGGGCGGAATATCGACCCGACGCCGACGGGCTTTCTCTTTGCCCTGAGTCAGTGCCTGGAGCTCGAGGACGTGAGCCTGGCGCACATCATCTCCAACTGGCCAGCGACTGGCCTGCTCCTGATTGATCGCTACGAAATCCTGACCGCGCTCGACGGCTGGCTGCGCGAGACGTTTCTGCCACAACTACCAGCGCAAAGCCTCGTGGTGATCGCAAGCCGCAACCCTCCTACATCTCCCTGGCGTACCGATATTGACTGGGCGGAGCTGACGCGCATCGCACCGCTCCGCGATCTGCGCCCAGACGAATGCCAGGCCTATCTGACCATGCGCGGCATCCCCGATGATCTGCACGCCGACATTCTGGCGTTTACCCGTGGGCATCCCCTCGCGTTGTCACTCGTCGCCGATGTGCTGGGCCGTGGGGGAAAGCTGCCGTCGCGCGCATCGCTCTACGAACCCGAGCCGGATGTGGTGCGCGTGCTGCTGGAGCGACTCGTGCAAGATGTGCCAAGCGCCGCGCATCGCCTGGCGCTGGATATCTGCGTGCGCATGTGGGCGACCACCGAGACGTTGCTCGGCAACATGCTCGATGAATCCAGCGCTGTAGAGGCGCATACGCTGTTCGAGTGGCTGCGTCAACTCCCCTTCATCGAAGAAGGCCCTTTTGGTCTCTTTCCCCACGATCTGGCGCGCGAGGTGCTGGACGCCGACTGGCGCTGGCGCAATCCCGAGAGCTTCCGCCGTCTCACCCATCGTCTCTTCGCGGCTCATTACGGCAAATTCGTCCAGGCTCATGGCATGGAGCAGCAGCGCATCTGGTTCTACCTGCTCTACCTGTGTCGGCATAGTCCCCTCTACCGGCCATATTATGAATGGTCGGCGCTGGGCAGCGCCTACGCCGAAGTCGCCTCAGTCCACGACCACCCAACCATTCTGGCATTGATCGCGCGCTACCAGGGCGAGTCCTCGGCGAAGATCGCGGCATACTGGCTCAAGCGCCAGCCGCAGGCATT